>DATAVO010000161.1:0-19391 GCA_036267695.1 Frankiaceae bacterium | reverse complement strand
GACGCGGCCTTCTCGAAGTCCTGCGCGTCGATCGCCGACTCCTTCTCCTTGCGGACGCCGGCTATCTTCTCGTCGAACTCGCGAAGGTCCGGCGGCGCGGTCATTCGGCGGATGCGCATCCGGGAGCCCGCCTCGTCGATCAGGTCGATCGCCTTGTCGGGCAGGAAGCGATCGCTGATGTAGCGGTCAGCCAGGCTGGCCGCAGCGACCAGCGCGCCGTCGGTGATGGAGATGCGGTGGTGCGCCTCGTAGCGGTCACGCAGACCCTTGAGGATCTCGATGGTGTGCGCGACGGTCGGCTCCGGCACCTGGATGGGCTGGAAGCGACGCTCGAGTGCAGCGTCCTTCTCCAGATGCTTGCGGTACTCATCGAGCGTGGTGGCACCGATGGTCTGCAGCTCGCCGCGGGCCAGCATCGGCTTGAGGATGCTTGCTGCGTCGATTGCTCCTTCGGCTGCGCCCGCGCCGACGAGGGTGTGGAGCTCGTCGATGAACAGGATGATGTCGCCGCGAGTGCGGATCTCCTTGAGGACCTTCTTCAGGCGCTCCTCGAAGTCACCGCGGTAGCGGCTACCGGCGACGAGCGCGCCGAGGTCGAGCGTGTAGAGGTGCTTGTCCTTGAGGGTCTCGGGCACCTCGCCCTTGACGATCGCCTGGGCCAGACCCTCGACGACCGCCGTCTTGCCGACGCCGGGCTCCCCGATCAGCACCGGGTTGTTCTTGGTGCGGCGGGAGAGCACCTGCATCACGCGCTCGATTTCCTTCTCGCGCCCGATGACCGGGTCGAGCTTGCCCTCGCGGGCGGCGGTGGTGAGGTTGCGGCCGAACTGGTCGAGCACCAGCGAGCTCGACGGGGCGGCCTCGCCCGGACCGCCGGCAGCTGCCGGCTCGCCCTTGCCCTGGTAACCCGACAGCAGCTGGATGACCTGCTGGCGCACCCGACCGAGGTCAGCGCCCAGCTTCACGAGAACCTGGGCGGCGACGCCCTCGCCCTCGCGGATGAGGCCCAGCAAGATGTGCTCGGTGCCGATGTAGTTGTGACCGAGCTGCAGCGCTTCGCGCAACGAAAGCTCGAGCACCTTCTTGGCCCGCGGAGTGAACGGTATGTGGCCGCTGGGAGCCTGCTGACCCTGGCCGATGATCTCTTCGACCTGGCTGCGGACAGCCTCCAGCGAGATCCCGAGCGACTCGAGCGCCTTTGCGGCGACGCCCTCGCCCTCGTGGATCAGGCCGAGCAGGATGTGCTCGGTGCCGATGTAGTTGTGGTTGAGCATCCGGGCTTCTTCTTGCGCCAGGACGACGACCCGCCGGGCCCTATCGGTGAACCTCTCGAACATGTTGTGCTCCTTCGAGCGAGGCGACCGCCCCGCCAGCTTGTGCTGCCGACGGCCTGCTCGCATGCTAGCCCCGTGCTCGTCCTCGCAAGGTCTCGCGAAGCCCCCATCGGCGGTGACAGGGTCGTACATAGCGGTGAGGCGGGCCTGCTGTGACAGGTCCTTCCCCACTCAACCTCATTTCGCTCCTCGACTGTTCCCTGGATGGGTCTCGGAAGGAGCTTTCGCTCATAGCGAAGGGGCAGTTCAGTGGGCGGCCTGGTACGCCTCGACGATCTCGGCGGCGACGCGCCCACGGTCGTTGACGGCGTAACCACTGTCACGCGCCCAGGAGCGAATGGCGGCGGTATCCGGGTTGCCCGCGGCGGCGGCCGGTTTCGCGGCGCTTCGGCGGGTGATGCCGCGGGCGTAGGACGAGCGGCGGCCTCTGGCGACGTAGTCAGCGAGCGACTTGCGAAGCAGTCCGGCGTTAGCGGTGGAGAGATCGATTTCATAGGCGGTGCCATCGAGGCCGAAGGTCACGGTCTCGTCGGCGGAGGTGCCGTCGATGTCGTCGATGAGCAGAACCTGGGTGCGCTGGGCCATCAGTGAAACTCTTTCTGGATGCGGGTGACGGCCGTCGTCGAAGAGACCCGTCAAATGGGCCAAATGGGCGACGGGAATTCAGTGGCTGGGGGAAGATCCTGTTACCGGCGGTAACTCTACCGAATCATTCGTCCCGGGTGAGCGGAAACGCGAGCACTTCACGAATGCTGCTTGACCCCGTTAGGACCATCAGTAAACGTTCAATGCCGAGCCCGACGCCTCCGGTCGGTGGCATCGCGTGTTCAAGCGCGCGCAGGAAGTCGGTATCGAGCTGCATGGCTTCCGGATCACCACCGGCGGCGAGCAGAGATTGCTCGGTCAGCCTCGCCCGCTGCTCCACCGGGTCGACGAGCTCGGTGTAGCCGGTGCCGAGTTCACGTCCGAGGACGACGAGGTCCCATCGTTCGGTCAGTCGCGGGTCCGCCCGGTGCTGGCGTACCAGCGGGGACACCTCCACCGGGAAGTCCCGGTAAAAGGTCGGTTCGACGGTCTGTCCCTCGACGAGCTGCTCGTAGAGCTCGAGCAGCACCTGCCCGCCGTTCCATTCCGGCTTCAGGGGCACCTGCGCCTTTTCGGCGAGCCGGCGAAGGTCGGTGGGCGACGTGTCGATCGTGACGTGTTCGCCGAGCGCATTCGAGACCGCATCGTGGACGGTGACCTGCAGCCACGGCTTTCCGAGATCGACCTCCCCGCCTTTGCCGTCCGCCACGATTCGGCTGCCGAGCGCGTCTGCGGACTCGAGCACCAGCCGTTCGGTGACCTCGGCCATCACGTCGTAGTCGGTATACGTGGCATAGAACTCGAGCATGGTGAATTCGGGATTGTGCGAGGTGTCCACACCTTCGTTGCGGAAATTGCGGCCAATCTCGTAAACCTGGTCAATTCCACCCACGACGAGCCGCTTGAGATAGAGCTCCAGCGCGATGCGCAAGTAAAGATCGATTCCGAGCGCGTTCGAGTGGGTGGCGAACGGCCTGGCGGCGGCACCGCCGTGCAGCGCCTGCAGCACGGGCGTCTCTACCTCTACATAGCCGCGGCCGCGCAAACCGGTCCGCAGGGCGGCAAGCACGGTGTCGCGAGCGAGGACGAAACCGCGGGCCTCCGGATTGACGATCAGGTCGACGTACCGCTGGCGGACGCGGGCCTCGAGATCGGCCAGCCCCTTGTGTTTGTCGGGCAGTGGGCGCAGCGATTTGCTGGTCAGTGCCCAGTTCGCCGCGCGGACGCTGAGCTCGCCCCGGCGCGTCGTGACCACCTCGCCGGTGACGCCGACGTGATCGCCGAGGTCGACATCCGCCTTCCACGCTGCGAGCGCGTCTTCGCCGGTCGCGTCGGCAGTGAGCATGATCTGCAGCCGCTCGCCGCTCTCCTGCAGCGTCGCGAAGGTGAGCTTGCCGCCGACCCGGTTGAGCACGACGCGGCCGGTGATCCCGACGATCTCGCCGGTGGCGCTGTCGGGCGGCAGCTCAGGAAAGCGGGCGCGGAGCGCGGCAAGCGACGTCGTACGCGGGTAGCCGGCCGGGTACGGGTCGATGCCGGAGGCCCGGATCCGATCGAGCTTCTCCCGCCGGATGCGTAGCTGCTCGGGCAGGTCCTGCTGCTCGTCGGCGCGCTCGTCGGTCACGAGAGCGAGGCTATCGGCGCCCCGCTCCAAAGGGTGGCGCCACCGTGTGCGCGCGCTCTAGCACCCCGAGCCGGTGGCGCCACCATTCGCGCGCGCCTACCGCGCGCTGGTGAGATCGAGGGGTTATGAGGCGGCCGCGATCTTTCGTGCGGGGTGCGCCGGGGCCTCAGCGCGGGGCCTCAGCCGCGGGGCCAGTTCACCTCGCGCTTTTCGATGAAGGCCCGCATGCCCTCGACCATCTCGCCGGTGCCGATGGAACGGCGCATGAGGTCGGTGTCGTGCGCCGGCATCCGGCTGTTGAGTTCGCGCTTGATCGCGGCGCGGGCGAGCGGTCCGGTGTTGGCGATCGCGGTCAGCGCACGTTCGGTTTCGGCGTCCAGGTCCGCATGGGGGACGACCTTGCCGACGATCCCCATCACCAGAGCTTCGGCGGCGGTGATCTCCTCCGCCGTGAAGAACAGGTACCGCGCCCGGGCGATGCCGACGGCTTCGGCCAGGCGCGCGGCCATGAACGGGTCGGGGATGCCACGTAACAGCTCGGGCACGCGGAAGCGGGCCTGGTCCGACGCGATCACGACGTCGCAGTGCAGCACGAGGTCCATGCCGCCGGCGATGCACAAGCCGTTGATCTTGGCGACCCACAGCTTGTTGCAGCGCTCGATGTGGCGGAAGGGGAAGTGGTCGGTCGGGTCCCATTCGGTGTTCAGAGCTTCGAGATCTTCGGCGTTGCCGGCCATGTCGCCGCCGGCGCCGAACCACTTGCCGGTGCCGGTCAGGCAGACCGCGTCGAGCTCGGGCTGCTGGTCGGCCCAGATCGCCGCGCGTTTGAGCCCGCGGTACATGTCCTGGGTGTAGGCGTTGCGACGCTCGGGCCGGTTCACCCGAAGATGCAGGACGCGCCCGCGGACCTCGGTGAGCAGGAAGCGGCTCCCGAGGTCGGGTGCCGCGATGACCGGAGCCGTCATGCCAGCTTGTAGAGCGCGGCCGCGGTGTCGTGCAGCACCTTGCGGGTGGTGTCCTCGGGCAGCTGAGCGAAGACGCGCTCGGCGAACTCGCGCGGACGCTGCGCCGGGGTGCGCGGGCCGGGGTGCTGGCAGGTGGGGTGCGGGTAGTCGGTCTCGAAGAGGATGTTGTCCGGGAAGCGGTGGATGGCGTCGAGCGCGGTCTGCTCCTCGAACCAGAAGCAGCCATAGATCTGGCGCTGGAAGTACTCGCTCGGCAAGAGGTCATACTCCGGGTGCTCCTCGAGGACGCCGCCGCCTTTCCACTGCCAGTCGAACGTCTCCATCGCCGCGGGGAGCCAGCCGACGCCGGACTCGACCGAGACGAACTTCAGATCCGGGAACCGGTGGCATACACCGCCGAAGATGAGATCGGCGACCGAACGCATGTTGTCCATGAAGATGAGCGACGAGACCTTGGCGAAGTTCGTCATCCAGCCCATGTTGGCGGCGTCGACGAACTGGGTGCCCATCGAGCCGCCGCCGACGTGGAAGTTGAC
Organism: Frankiaceae bacterium; assembly: GCA_036267695.1. GTDB lineage: Bacteria > Actinomycetota > Actinomycetes > Frankiales > Frankiaceae > DATAZK01. The sequence continues at coordinate 14,347 of DATAVO010000161.1, read as the reverse complement.
CGGCACGCCGGCTTCCTGCGCGGCCGCCCAGATCGGGTCCCAGTGCGGGTGGGCGAGCGGCGGCTGGCCGTAGTCCTGCGGCTGGTTGCAGAAGTTGATCGCCCGGTGGCCGTTGGAGATGCACCGCTGGAGTTCCTCGATGGCGAGGCCCGTGTCCCAGAAGGGCAGAGCGGTGATGGCGATCAGCCGCTCAGGGTCGGCGCTGCACCAGTCGGTGAGGAAGTCGTTGTAGGCCTGCACGCACTGGATGACGAGTTCGCGGTCGCCGAGGCGCAGGAAGTAGCCGTTGCCGAAGCCGCCGACGTTCGGGTAGAGCACCTGGGCGTCGATGCCTTCGGCGTCGAGGAACGCCAGACGCGCCTTGGCGTCATACATCGCCGGGTCGATGTCGGCGTAGGTCTCGGGGATCGACGCGGGCATCACACCGTTGTGGCCGGCCATCGAGTAGTAGCCGGGCGCGCCGAGGCGCTCGCCGCCGGCCATCCAGGTGTCGCGGCCGTCGATGCGCTCGATGTGCGGGACCTCGTCGTGGCGGCTGGCGGGAAGGCGCGCCGTCCAGACGTCCGGGGGCTCGGTGAGGTGGGTGTCGACGTCGATGACGCGCATGCGGTCGAAAAGGTCAGTCGCCATGGTGGTGCCTCTCTTCGTACGTTTCAGAGCCCGACCGGCCAGGAGCCGATAACGCCTGCTGCTTCGAGGGATTTGAGTTGTTCGTCGCTGCATCCGAGGCGGCCGCCGAGGATGTCGGTGTTGTGCTCGCCGAGTACCGGCGCGGGCCGCAGGATCCAGCGTTCGACACCCGTCGCGCGCCACGGCAGTCCTACCGTCGGCTGGGTGCCGACGACCGGATGGGCGACCGGCTCGTAGAAGCCGCGTGCATTGAGCTGGGGGTGATCGCTGGCCCGCCGCGGATCAGTGGCGGGAGCCGCGGGAATCCCTGCAGCCGCAAGCACATCGACGGCTTTGGCGAGATCGAGCGGCGCCGCCCAAGCCGCGATCGCCGCATCCAACCGGTCCTGCTGGCGTCGCCGGCCGGGGAGGTCACGAAGCTCGGGATCGGCGGCGAACTCGGGATGGCCGATGACGTCAGCGAAGCGCAGCCACTGCTCATCAGTGGCGACGGAGACGGCGAGCCATTGCTCGGTCCCGGCGCAGGCGTACAGACCCTGGGGTGCGTGAGCCGGGCTGCGATTACCGTCGCGGGCGACGCGATTGCCGTAGGCCGTCCACTCCAGCACCGGCTCCGCCGCGACGTTCAACGCCGCTTCGAACATCGGGGCCTCCACGAGGCAGCCGACTCCGGTACGGTCGCGCCGCTCCAGGCCGACAAGCGCGCTGAATGCCGCGTGCAGGCCGCCGTTCGGATCGCACGGGCCACGCTGGATCCGTGGCTGATCGTCGGCGAACCCGGTGAGCCAGGCGAGGCCGGTGATCTGTTCCATCGTCTGGGCGAAGCCGGGCCGGTCGCGCCACGGGCCGGTCAGCCCGAACGCGGGCATGCGCACCATGACTGCCCTCGGGTTCGCCGCATGGATGACGTCCCAGCCGAGACCGAAAGTCTCCAGCACCCGCGGCGTGTAGTTCTCCACGACGAGGTCGGCCTGCTCGATCAGCCGCAGCACGAGCGCGCGTCCCTCGACGGTGCCGAGGTCGAGCGTCACATCGGACTTGTTCGTGTTGGCCGACAGGAAGAAGCCGCTGTACTCCCACCATTGCTCGCGGCCGACGAACATGGCGGCGGCCATGCGCATGCCGTCCATCCGCCTGGCCGACTCGATGTGGATGACGTCGGCGCCGAGCGCGGCGAGCATCGCGGTCGAGGACGGCCCGGCCCACCAGGCGGTGAGGTCGACGACCTTGATGCCGTCGAGGGGAGCCGTGCGCGGGGCGCCGGGGGCCGGTCGGGGTGCCCGGGCGGCGGTCGGCTCGCGGTCGTGCTGACCGATGGCCGGTGCGGGTTCGGGGTCCGGGGCCGGCTCGTCGTCGATGGTCCAGGGCCGGCGCGGCATGCTGAACGCGTCGCTTGCGTCCCGCACGAAGACGCCGCGTGCAACCGCCTGCTCGATGTCGAGCGCGGCCTCGCCGTCGGAGACCGGTGCCACGGGGATACGCAAAAGTGCGGCCTGCTCGACGATTTCGGCGGTCGTGTGCGTGGTCGTCCACTCCCGGACGAGCGCGTTCCACTCCGGAGCGCGTTCTTGCCGGGTCTGGATACGCCACCAGTCGGTCTCGAGCAGATCGGCCCGTTCGATCAGCAGGCAGAAGGAGTTGAACTGCTCGCGGGTGTTGGTGTTGAACCCTACCCAGCCGTCCGCGGTCGGCTCGATCGAGGGCAGCTCGACGGTGCGCGCGGGCCTGGTGAGCGGCGGGCGGCCGGCGAGGTTGGCAGAAAGGTCGGCGAAGTTGTTGCCGGTGAGGTTCGCGACCTCGCAGAGTGAGACGTCCAGCAGATCGCCGACGCCGGTGCGGGTCAGCCGGCGCGCTGACGCGAGAGCGCCGACAGCCGCGTAGGCGCCGCCGACCCACTCCACGACGCGCCCGCCCATCTGGAACGGCGGCCGGTCGGCGGTGCCGCGGATCGCGACGGCTCCCGAGTCGGCTTGGACGGTGAATTCGGTCGCGGCCCGGTCGGCGTAGGGACCGGTGAGGCCATACGGGGTCAGCGAGACGACAACGAGGTCGGGGTGTGCAATGGCGATCTCCTCGGGGGTGCCCAGCCGAGTCGGCCCTGAGGTGATCACCACATCGGCACCGGAGAGCAACGCGGGCGAGGCCGTGGTGACCGAGCGCTGGCCGTGGCGCAGGAAGCGGAAGAGAGCGCCGTCCTCGCCCGCCCGCAGCTGGCGGTCCCAGGTCCAGCGCCGCATCGCGGCACCCTCGGCGGGCTCGAGCAGGGTGACGCTCGCCCCCGCACCGGCGAAGAGCTTCGCGCAGTACGCACCCGCGAGCGAGGTGGACGCGTCGAGCACCACCAGATCCGTCAGCTCTGACACCAGCAGGACACTAGCCCATGGCCGGTCCACGATGCGAACCGACTCGGGTGACACACTAGGTGATGTGAAGAGCGTGCGGACGACCATCCGGGTCTTCGAAGCCGTCGCTGCACACCAGCCGATCGGCCTGTCCGAGCTGGCGCGCCGGCTCGACGTCCCGAAGGCGTCCGTGCAACGTGCGCTCCACTCGCTGAAGGAAGCCGGGTGGCTGCGCCAAGACCGCCAGGACCCGGCTGAGCCTGGTCGTTGGGTCGTCAGTGCGCGCTTCGCCTTGCTGGCTGACGCGGCGCCGGCGGTCATCGCCGCCCGTGAGCGGGCAAGGCAGCCACTCGAAGCGTTGCGCGCCGAGACGGGACTGCCGGTCGCGTTGCTCATCCTGGACGGCGATCACATGACTTTGGTCGGCGGCCTGGACGGCAGCGAGACGCTGCGGGCGATCGAGACGACGCTCGGTCCGCTGCCCGTCCACGTGAGCGCCGGCGGCCGGGCGATCCTCAGCAGGCTGCCGGCGCCTACGCGCCGCGAGGTGCTCGACCGGGCGCTGCGCCGCTACACGCCGCAGTCGCTGACCGACCCCGCGGCCGTTCTCGCAGAAGTCGCGCGCGCCGAGCGCGACGGCTACGCGGTGACGCGCGGCGAGTTCCAGCCCGACACCAGCGTCGTCGCGGCTGCGGTGCTCGACAGCCGGCAACTTCCCGTCGCGGCCGTCGCCGTCTTCGTGCCGGAAGAAGATCCGGACGCGGCGCGGATCGCCGAGTACGGCCGCGCCGCGATCGCTTGCGCCATCAGCATTTTTGGGGTCGACCCGATGGCCGCTGACCTGTCCGTCGCTTGCGGCTAGCGTTCGCAGCGCCAGGTGCCGCTCAGCTGATGCCGAAGTGCCCACGCAGGCTGGTGGTTCCGTCGTCGCCCGCGTGCGCTAGGTAAGGCAGGCCGAAGAGGTCCTCGACCGTTTTGGTCACGGAGTAGAGGTCGAAGAACGTGCTGTCCGACGTCGCGGCCGGCGTGAAGGGGTAGGCGACGAACAGCGGGACGTGGCACGAATCCTGATGCGCGCTGATCCCGTTGGTGATGGGTAGGTCGAGGGCCGGGTTGGTGCAGTCCTCGCCGGTCTTGCTGTCGCCTCCGCTGCCTTCGTCGTACGTCACGAGCACGAGCGTGCTGCCGGCCTGATAGCTCGGGGACTGCTGGACGGTCGCGAGGAAGGCCGACAGCCATTTGTCGGCGGCGGTGAGCGAGGTGGTCGGGCTGCCGGTGTCTCCGTCGTTGACGTTGTTGGGTGTCACCCAGCTCAGACTCGGCAAGGTCTGCGCCTGAAGGTCGTTCCAGAACGCACCGGCCTGCGCGGTGAGGCTGGCGACCGGAAGATCCTTTGCCTGGCACTCGGCGAGTGGGATGTCGCTGTAGAAGATCGCCGGATTGTGGCCGATCTTGTAGTTGCCGCTCGTGCTGGGCGCGCACGGCGTCGGCATGGATTCCTGGTAGCTGCGCCAGCTGAGCCCGGCGACGTCGAGCTGGTGGTAGAGGTTGTCGGAGGCGTCCGCGCAGCCCTTGATCGAGCCGCAGCCGGCCGCGCTGGCGGCCGGGAACTGACCGGCAGAGGCCGCCAGGTAGTTGGCCGCTGACGCGTGCGTCACCGCGAACATCGACGTGGCGTTGCCGCAGTTCGTGGCCAGGCTCGTCTGGTAGGGAGCCGAAGGCGCTCCGACCACCTCTCGATAGCTGTGATTCTCCAACATCACGACGATGACGTGTTCGATGGCCACGGGTGAGACGGGCGCGGCGTTTGCGCACAAGGTCAACAGGGACGGCGGCGGAGGAGGCGGCGGTGGGGGTGGCGTGCTGCCATCGCCCGTGGTGACCGACGCCGCGGTGCTTGCGGCGGCGCCGCCGAAGTTGTCGGACGCGATCACGACGTAGGAGTACGTGGTGCTGACGTCGACCGGCGTATCGGCGAAGCTTGTCGTTGTCGAGGTCCCGACCACGGCGCCGTCACGCTGGATCGTGTAGCCGGTGTCGCCGGCGGATCCTGTCCAGGTGAGGTCGACCTCGGTGCCCGAGGTTCCCGACCCTTGAACGTTGGTGGGAGCGCCGAGGACAGGCGGCGTGTGCGCGCTTGCGGTAGCGGCGGGGCCGGCATTGCCCGCGGCGTCCATGGCGATCACCGAGTAGCTGTAGGAGGTATCGGCAGCCAATCCCGTATCGCTGAAGGTCGTGCCGCCGGTGCTGGCGATGCTCTGCCCGCCGCGCAGGATGCTGTAGCCGGCCACGGCGACGTTGTCGGTCGCCGCGTTCCAGCTGAGGTTGATCTGGGTCTGGCTGACCGGCGTCGCCGATACCGCCGAGGGCGCGCTCGGTTTGAGCGTGTCGCCCGTCGCTGGCGCGGGGCTCGTGAGGCTCATCAAATCGGCGTTGAATCCCTTGCCCTTGGGGACATTCGAGGCCGACACGATGAAACTGATGGCATCGCCGTTGGCGGCGGCCGGGTAATTCTCGGTGACGCTGAACCAGCTGGTCGTCGTGGCTGTCACGCTGACGCCGACGTTGTAGGGCGGCTTGTTCACCGCCGCCCCAGCGGCGTTGAGCTCACGCAGGAAAAGGGAGATCTTCTCGCCGACGACGTCGGCTTTCACCCAGACGCTGCCGGTGTAGACGGTATGGGCGGTGGTGCTGGTCGCCGTGTTTGCGGCGATCCACCGGGGCTTGTCGCTGAAACCGTTGCTGCCGGTCTGGGCGGCCTTGTTCACCGACCGCAGGCTGAAGGCGCCGTCGAAGCCTGGGGCGACGCGGCTGTTGAGCGACGCGGCGTTGTAAAGGCCGGTCCAGCCCGTGGTGTTCGTTTCCACGCTTTGGTTGGCGATGAACTGGGTGACGCCGGTGGGGGTGGCCACAGTCCGCGTGACCTGTGATGACTGTGATGAAGGGGTGAACCGCTCGCCCGGGTTGAGGCCGAGCACGAGTAGCGCCGCGCCGGCGATGAGCAGTCCGCGAAGCGACGTCGCGCCGAGAGCCGTTTTGGCCATGCCGTTTCGCCCGTGCATCCGGTGTCTCCCTGGCGGTGGTCGACCTCGAGGGACAGGGGCTGTGTCCTCCGGCGGTTGTCGAATGGCCGCAGGCTAAATGTCTTGGCAATGTTTGGTCACGCGCCAGACCCTGAAATTGCGTGGTAATTGCTCGAAATAGCGCGTGAATTGCGATTTGGCAGCGTGACCTCGCTGCGGATGTGTGGTCATCGGGTCTTTCCTCCGGCGATCGCCTCGACGGTGGCCACGATCGTGGCTTCGGCCGCCTCTTTCGTGAGTCCGAGCGAGGTCAGCGTGCCGTCGCCATCTTCTTGCTCGAGCAGGGCGAGCAGGATGTGCTCGGTCCCGATGTAGTTGTGGCCCAGGCGCAATGCTTCCCGGAAGGTGAGTTCGAGCGCCTTGCGTGCTCGGGCGTCGAACGGGATGAGCGCCGGGACACTTTCGGCCGGCTGCGGCAGTCGGGCGAGTGCGCTCTCGCGCACGGCATCGAGCGAAACACCCCGCGTCACAAGGGTTCTTGCCGCGATGGCCTCAGGCTCACTCAGCAGCCCGAGCACCAGGTGTTCGGTCCCGATCTCGTCCTGCCCGCCGGCGCGGGCGGCGTTCTGGGATTCCACCACCACGTTGCGGGCCCGCGGCGTGAAGCGATTGAACCCCTGCTGCATGTCGATCGGGTCGGTGTCTTTCGGGACGAAGCGCTTCTGCGCTGCCTGCTTGCTGACCCCCATTGCTCTACCGATGTCGGTCCACGAGGCGCCCGAGCGGCGGGCCTGGTCGACGAAATGGCCGATGAGGTGATCGGCGACCTCGCCGAGGTGGTCAGCAGCAAGCACGGCGTCGGACAGCTGATCGAGCGTGTTGTCGTGGACGGTCTTGATAGCGCGGATGAGGTCGTCGAGGCGGACGGTGCTGGTGATCTGGGTAGGTTCGACCATACGTCAACCTTAGGTTGACGATCCTCCTGCGTCAACCTTGGGTTGACGGATTCTGCCGCCATTGAATCCCGGCGCGCGGGTCTCGGCATCGCGCCTCCCAGGACTTGAGCGTGAGCGCAGAAGTCACCGAAATGGCGTATCGGACCGAGGAGCGGCCATGAACCGATTTGTTCCAAACCCGGCTCTCTGAGCTGGGCAAACGCGACGAAAGTCGTGGGCGAGAGGTCCAACCGGCTCAATCTGTCTTGCTCCTGGCCCGAAGCAATAAGGGACGCGAAACCATCCCGACATAGGAGCCCTCATGCACCTGTCGCTTCGAAGCGCACGGCGCGCAACCGCGACTGCCATGACCGTAGCTCTGGCCGCCACCGGACTGCTGACTACCGCCTGCAACGCACGGACCTCTGGATTCAAATCCGTCTCCGGCACCATCTCCGGCGCCGACGGCAAGATCGTCGACGTCCTCATGGGCTTTGACGCGATCGACGCCTACGGACGCAAGGTCGACCTGGGCGGCGCCCGCGTCGGCTACAGCGAGATCCAGCGCCTGAACCACTGCGTGCCCGCCAGCGGCGCGAAGTCCTCGACGAAGTGCAAGGGAACCGGATACGTGACCACGAAGAAGTGGTCCATCCTGCTCCCGCCGAACGTCGCCCGCCTCTACATCGAGGTGTACCCGAAGGACCCGACGCCGACCTACTGGCTGAACAACTATCGGGGCTACACCGGACCGGCCGCGGGCACCACGGACGTCAAGACCTACGGCGAGAGCTACCGGCGTGACCTCTCCACTCCCGGCACGCTGCGCAACATCCCGATCGTGCTGCCCAAGGTCTGCGGGACGCCTGGTGGAACGACCGGCAGCCTTGCCGGCCACATCAACGGCTGGCCCTACGGCCGCACCGGCACCGTGAACGCCTGGTCGATGGCGCCGAACACCCTTGCTACCCAAGGCTTTGCGACGGGTGCCCGGGTTGACGCCTTCGGCAACTACCGCATCGACCGGCTACAGAGCGGGCAGCGTTACGGCCTCATCGCCGGTACCACGGGCTTCTCCCGCAACGTCGTCAACCTGACCAACAGCCTCACCAACGCCACGCTGATCCCGGGTGCCTGCGCGGTGAAGGGCTACAACTTCTAACCCGAAATCCCCGTTCGCCGCATCGACGGCTCGGCGCTGCTTCATCAGCGCTGGGCCGTCGTTTGCTTTTCGCCCGAATTCCCTTTAGCCGCGGGGAATCAGGTGCCCGCCGACGCGGCTCGCGATCGTCTGTGCCGGGAGCGCGAAGACGACCGAATGGCTCGCGGCGTCTTCCACTCCCGTCACCGTGATGAGCGTGCGGTCGACCGTGATGTACCAGTGGGCGTCGTCGGAGGCGTTGGGCACATCTCCTGAGGCGGTGCGCTCCGCATCGCTCGGGTAGGTCACCACCGTGATCCGTTCACCGTTGCCGGCCGCCTTGTCCCTGGCGGTGGCGAAGAACTGGCCCATCGCTTGCTTCGCGCCGTTGCCGCGATCGGTGACGGTCTCCGCCGTGATCACGGCTCCCGTCTTGCGCAGGACGTTGACCGGGTTGGGAGCGGGCGAGCTGACCGAACCGTCCGGCGCGCTCGAGCCGGCGGACGGACCCGGACCCGCGGCGCTCTTGTGGCTGGAGCTGCAGGCACTCAGCAGGGCCGCGAGGGTCAGCGCGGCGGCGGTCTTCTTCACGCCGCTCAGGTATTGCGCTCGTAGACCAGGCGCAGCCCGATGAGCGTGAGGTCGGGCTCGTGGTGATCGAGGGTCTCGCTGACCGGGACGACGAGCGGGGCGAGCCCGCCGGTGGCGATGACGGTGGGCGGGACGCCGAGCTCGACCGCGATGCGGCGCACCAGACCGTCGACCTGACCGGCGACCCCGTAGACCATGCCGCTCTGCAAGGCCTCGACGGTCGATTTCCCGATGGGGGAGCGGGGTTCGACGAGCTCCACCTTGCGCAGCTGCGCCGCCCGGGCGGCGAGCGCGTCGAGGGAGATCTCGATTCCCGGCGCCAGCGCCCCGCCGAGAAACTCCCCGCGCTCGCTGACGACATCGAAGTTGGTGGACGTGCCGAAGTCCACGACGATGCACGGGCCGCCGTAGAGGTGATGGGCGGCGAGCGTATTCATGATGCGGTCGGCCCCCACCTCCTTCGGGTTGTCCATCAGGATCGGCACGCCGGTGCGGATGCCGGGCTCGACCACGACGTGATCCATCCCGGGATACCAGCGCTCACACATCCGCCGCACCTCGCGAAGCTGCGACGGCACGGTGGAGCAGACGGAAATCCCATCGACCGGCACGCTTTCCAGCAGGCCGCGGTACAGCAACGCCAACTCATCTGAGGTCGCCCGAGCGTCGGTGCGCAGCCGCCAGGAGTCGACGAGCTTCTCACCGGCGAAGACGCCCAGCACGGTGTTGGTGTTGCCGATGTCGACGGTGAGCAGCATCAGGCCTCCGGAGAACCGCTGCGAAGGTCCATGCCGAGATCGAGGATCGGCGCCGAGTGCGTCAGCGCACCGACAGCCAGATACGCGACGCCCGTCGCCGCGACGTCATGCGCGGAATCCAGCGTCAGGCCGCCGGATGCCTCCAGCAGCGTCGCGGGGGCCAACTCGACGCAGGCGCGCAGGTCGGCGAGGGACATGTTGTCGAGCAGGATCAGGTCGGCCCCGGCGGCGATGGCTTCCTTCACCTGAGCGATCGTGTCGCACTCGACCTCGACCGTGGCCCCGGGGAAAGCCTCACGTACGAGGCGAAAAGCGGTAGCCACCCCGCCGGCGGCGGCCACGTGGTTGTCCTTGATCAGGGCCGCGTCCCATAGACCCATCCGGTGGTTGACCCCGCCCCCGCAGCGCACCGCGTACTTCTCGAGCGCGCGCAGCCCGGGCGTCGTCTTGCGGGTGTCACGGATACGCGCGCCGGTGCCCTCGACGGCATCGACCCAGCGGGCCGTCAGCGTGGCGATTCCCGAGAGATGGCAGAGCAGGTTGAGCATGGTGCGCTCGACGGTCAGCAGCCGGCGTACCGGGCCTTCGGCGGTCAGTACCACGTCGCCGGGCTGCACGCGGTCGCCGTCTCGGGCGACGAGCGTGACGTTAGCGCCTGTCCGCGCAAACACCAGAGCGGCCACCTCGAGCCCGGCGGCCACTCCAGCCGCGCGCGTGCGGACGTCCGCAATACCTTGCAAATCAAGGGGAATCGTGGCGGCACTCGTCACATCGACGGCTGACGAACCCGGATCGCCCGAGCCGAGATCTTCTGCCAGGGCACGGTCGACGACATCGGCGATGAGCGCCGGATCGAGACCGACGTCGTTCAGGGTTGTCATGACGGCACCGGGCGGAACTCGGTCGCCAGAGCGCCGTCTTCAGTGAGGTGCGTGACGAGATGGCCGCGGAAGGCCTCATCGGCGTCGGGGAAGTCCTCGCGCCAGTGGCAGCCACGGGTTTCCCGGCGGACGGTCGCGGCGGCGACGAGTGCGCTCGCGACGAGATGCGCGTTGGTCGCTTCCCACGTCTCGGTCGCCGCCGTGTCGCTGGTACGGCCGCCGAGCTGATCGAGCGATTTGGCAGCGGCCTCCAGGCTCGCTGCGCTGCGCAGCACGCCCGCGCCGTCGGTCATCGCGGTCGTGAGGTCGCGCAACGTCCCGGCCGGGAGCACCCCGCGCACCGTGTCGGGTTCCACGGGTTCGCGGCGCACCGGGATCGTGGCCGGCAACGCCTGGCCGATCCGAGCGGCGAAGACGAGCCCTTCGAGCAGGCTGTTGGACGCGAGCCGGTTGGCGCCATGGACGCCCGTGCAGGCGACCTCGCCACACGCGTAGAACCCGGGGATCGGGCCATTCGGGCTGGAGACCTGCCCGTTGGGATCGGTGCTGACGCCGCCCGAGGCATAGTGAGCCGCGGGCGTGACCGGAATCGGATCGACCACCGGATCGATGCCGTGGCTGCGGCAGGTCGCCACGATCGTCGGGAAGCGTGCCAGCAGCACGTCGGCACCGAGCCCGCGCGCGTCAAGGAAAAGATGGTCGGTGCCGGTGCGCGACATGACGCGTGACATCTGCTTGGTGACGATGTCGCGCGGCGCGAGGTCGCGTAGCGGATGGCCGTCCTCGGGCATCACCCGCACGCCGCTCGCGTCGATCAGCGCGGCGCCCTCGCCGCGCACCGCTTCGCTGACGAGCGGCTGCTGACCGTGCGCCGCCCCACTGAGCCAGAGCGCGGTGGGGTGGAACTGGACGAATTCGAGATCGGCCACCTCGGCTCCGGCGCGCATCGCCAGCGCGACGCCGTCGCCGGTCGAGACCGGAGGGTTAGTGGTGCTCGCGAAGATCTGCCCGAGGCCACCGGTCGCGAGGATCACCCCCCGCGCCAGGACCGCGCCGACACCGTCGCGGCTGCCCTCACCGAGCACGTGCAGCGTCAGCCCCGCGACGGGAGCCGGGCCGGCGCCGATGGCGGGCGCGCGCAGCAAATCGAGGACCAGCGCATGCTCGATCACCTCGACCTCGGGGTCGGCCCGTACTGCAGCGATGAGCGCGCGTTCCACCTCCAGGCCGGTCGCGTCGCCTCCGGCATGCACCACGCGGTCGCGGGAGTGGCCGCCCTCGCGGGTCAGCGCGAAGTCGGTGCTGCCGCTCGCCCGATCGAACGCGGCTCCCAGCGCGGCCAGCTCGCGTACCCGCGATGGGCCTTCGGTCACCAGCAGCCGGACGGCCGCCTCGTCGCAGATGCCGACACCGGCGGTGAGGGTGTCGCGCAGGTGCTGCTCCGGGTCATCCTCAGGTCCGAGAGCCGCGGCGATGCCGCCCTGCGCCCAGCGCGTGGAGCCGGTGTCGAGCAAGGCTTTGGTGACGACCAAGACCGACAGGCCGGCGCTGCGGGCATGCAGGACGGCGGCCAAGCCGGCCACCCCCGACCCGACGACGACGACGTCAGCCGTCCGGGTCCAACCCGGCGACGGAGCGACGAGCCTGCCGGCGAGCCGGTTCACCAGCCTGGCGCTGCCGGTGAGGTGCTCACCAGCGCATCGCCGCGGGTCAGCCCAGGTAGGGCCTCCGCCGGATCGTGGCCCATGCCGCAGATCCGGTTGTCGGCGTCGACGAAGACCACCCGCGGCTCGAAGGTGCGCGCCTCGGCCGTCTCCATGATCCCGTACGCGATCAGGATCACCAGGTCACCCGGGTGCACCAGGCGGGCGGCTGCGCCGTTGATCCCGATGACACCACTGCCGCGCGGACCGGTGATGACGTAGGTCTCGAGGCGCGCGCCATTCGTGATGTCGACGACGGCGACCTGCTCGCCGGGCAGCAGATCGGCCGCCTCCATCAGATCCTGGTCAACGGTGACCGATCCGACATAGTGCAGATCGGCCTGCGTGACGGTCGCGCGGTGGATCTTCGACTTCAGCATGGTGCGCTGCATCTAGGCCACCCCGAGCGTGAGAGCAGTGTTGTCGATGAGGCGGATCGGGCCGGTCTGACCGGTCAGGATCCCGGCGACCAGCAGCCGCGACGGGCCGCTGGTGGCGTCTTCAAGCGTAACCGGGTCGACCAGATCGAGGCGATCGACTTTCAGGTCGGGGTGAGCAGCGAACGCAGCACGCGCCGCGTCGAGAACCGCCTCGCGACCGTGAGCTGCCACCTTGCTTCCGGCGGCTAGCGCCTGCGACAGAGCCAACGCGGTCGGGCGGTGCCCGGCGCTGAGGTAGCGATTGCGGCTCGACATGGCCAGTCCGTCAGGGTCGCGCCAGGTGGGCACACCCTCGATCGTCACGGGCATGTCGAGGTCGGCGACCATCCGCTCGATGAGCGTGAGCTGCTGGAAATCCTTCTCGCCGAAGTACGCCCGGTCAGGCCGGGTGAGGTTGAGCATCTTGTTGACGACCGTCAGCACGCCGGCGAAGTGGCCGGGGCGGCTCGCGCCTTCCAGCATCGCGCCGCCCGGCCCCGGGTCGATGCGCACCAGCGGGGAGCCGTTCGGGTAGACGACGTCAGGTGTCGGCGCGAAGACCAGGCAGGCCCCGGCGCGGGCGCAGAGTTCGAGATCGGCACCGAGAGTCCGGGGATACCGGTCGAGGTCCTCTCCCGCGCCGAACTGGAGCGGATTGACGAAGATCGTCACCATCACGTTGCCGAATTTCGTTGCCTCGCGGATGAGCGACCCATGGCCGTCGTGCAGCGCCCCCATCGTCATCACGAGGCCGATGGGTCCCCGCAGTTTCGCGCGCTCGCGAACGAGTTCCTCACGGCTCTGGGCGACGGGCAGCTGTCCGGCGGGCAGCTTGCTGGAGCGCCGCTTCGCACTGGTGCCCAGCGTCGTCATGACGTCCGCCGCACGCGTGCCGGACGATCGACCACCACCGGCGGGGCCACGGGCGTCGTACCCCCGCGCAGCACCGGCCAGAGCTCGGGTGCCGGATCGATCAGGCGGTCAGCGGTCGCCAGCGCCAGATCGCGGTAGAGCGGCGACTGCGCGGGTGTGTGCTCGTCGATCGCGCGCAGATGACCGGCGACCGCATCGGCGTCGCCGCGCGCCACCGGTCCGGTGAGCGCCGCATCGCCCTGCTCGAGCGTGCGCTCCAGGGCAGCCGACAGCAGCGGGCGCAGCACTGCCGAGGGATCGCTCGCCCCGGTCGCCCGCACGATGTCGAGGGCCGACGCCACGAGCGTCACGAGGTGATTCGCGCCATGGGCGAGGCCGGCGTGCCACAGCGGCCGCAGCTCCTCGGGAACGGCGACCGGGGTCCCGCCCAGCTCGGCGACCAGCCACTCGGCGACCGGCCAGTGGCGGCCGAGCGCGGTGACGCCGTAGGACACTCCGGGCAGCCGGGGGAGATCGGCCGCGGTGCCGCCGAACGTCTGCGCCGGGTGCACGGCGAGCGTGATGGCGCCGGCGCGGGCGACGGGACCGAGCACGCCGAGCCCATAACGCCCGGACGTGTGGGCGACGACCTGACGCGAGTGCAGCGCGCCCGACGCGACGAGGTCGAGTACCGGTCCTGCAGGGTCGCCCAGCACGTCGTCAGGCAGCGACAGGATGACCAGCGTGCTGGCCCGCGCAACCTGGTGCGGCGCGAGAACCGGTACATCGGGCAGCAGGTCGGCGACGCGCGCGCGGCCGGCCTCCGTGCGAACGCTGACTCCGACCAGGTCATGGCCGGCGCGCGCCAGGGCGGCGGCGAGCACCGCACCCACCCGGCCGGCACCGATCACGCCGACCCGAACCTCACCCGGTTGCGGGCGTGCGCCATCGGCGCGAGGGGAAGTAGTCACAGCCGTTCCAGTCCTCCAGGGGTACCGGACGTACGGGAGCAGGCTAACCCGTTTTGTGGGGTTCGTGTTACCCCTTGATGTCAGGCGATCGGCTGGTTGTG
>DATAVO010000160.1:0-3290 GCA_036267695.1 Frankiaceae bacterium | reverse complement strand
GGTGATGAGCTCGCCGACCGCCTTGCGTACGCCGGTTGCCGAGACCTCCTCTTTGACCTCGCCGGGCGCAGCCGCTCCTTCGAAGTGCGCGAAGGGAGCACGCAACGGACTCGTCACGGCGTCTCGGCTCAACGTGCGGCTCAGCTTGTGAGCCGCAAGGGTGATCACGGCGAGGTCCAAGATCTGGACACGGCGCGGAAGTCGATCCGTCCGCTTCATGGCAAACGCGGCTCCGCCGACTCCAGCGGCGTAGACGGCCATGACTCCGATGTAGCCGCGAAGCTCTGATGCCGGCCGGTCGTAGTGCTCCGCCAATGCCTCAGTGCCGGGCAAAAGCGTTTCAGCGGTCGTCATGCACCTTCCGTCTCATGCATCGCCCGCTCCTCGGGGGCGAACCCGCCGCCGTCGGCACCGACGTCATCGGCCCAGGCGTCTTGCTCCTTGCCGGTGTCCGTCTCGCGCGCCTCGGCGAATCGGCCCACCTGCTCGTCGCGATCCTCGGGGTACGGCGTATCGATCCCGTCACCGCGGGGCGCCGAGGCCTCGGGCTCCTCGCGCGCGAGCCGGCCATCCAGCGGCTCTCCGCTGCGCATCTCCTCAGCGGTGATGCCAAAGTCGACGCTCGCGCCCGGCCGCTCGCCCGGAGGGGCAAGGTCCTCCTGCGCGTCACCGGTGATCACTTTCGACGGCAGGGCATCTGACATGTCAGGCATGCCCTCGTCCTCCAGCGCAGAACCGGGATCCCGTTCGTTCGTTGATGACGTCATGGCCTCTCCTTCGATGTGCTCGTCACGGGGTCGAAGATCAGCGCAGGCGGGGCAGAACCTCATCGGCCAGGAAGCGGATGCCGCCTTCCTGGTCAGGTCCCATCTGAGAGATGTAGACCTCGTCGAAGCCAGCGTCGATGTACTTCTTGACTGCTTCCGCCGCTCGTTCCGGGTCCGGACCACACGGCACGGCCTCCGCCGTCTGCTCCGGCGAGCCTGCTTCACTGAGCTGCTCGAACTCGACCCACGACGGCAGCTCCTGCGCGCTTTGTCCGCCGATAGCCTCAAATCCCCAGAGTCGGTACGCCGTCTTGGCGGCATCGTCGGCTGACTCCGCCCAGCAGATCTTCATGCCGCCGTGGGTGACGCCTCGCCCGCCGGCGCTGCGATAGCGGTTGAGCAGCTCGGCATCTGGCTGCACGGTCATCCAGCCGTCGCCGATCTTTGCCGCGAGCTCTGTCGCGTCGGGACCGAAGCCGGACACCAACACCGGAGGCGGGTTCTCAGGCAGTGAGAAGAGCCGCGCCGCATCGACGGAGTAGTGCTCGCCGCGATGCGTGACCGTCTTGCCGGTCCAGAGCTCGCGGATCACGCTGATCGCCTCCTCGAGGCGCTGCAGCCGGATCGGCGCAGGCGGCCAAGGGCCACCAAGGATGTGCTCGTTGAGTCGCTCGCCGGACCCGACCCCGAAGCAGAATCGGTCCGGCGCCAGGGAAGCCAGCGTGGCTGTCGCCTGTGCGATCACCGCGGGATGGACGCGATCAGTCGGGCAGGTGACGGCCGTGGTCATCCGCAGCTTGGTCGTCGCAGCAATCGCTCCGAGCACCGCCCAGACGAAGCCGCTTTCGCCCTGCTCGCGGGTCCACGGGTGGTAGTGGTCGGAAACCCAGATCCGATCGAAGCCGGCCCGTTCGGCCGACTGTGCCGCGCTGAGCAGCTCAGCCGGGCTGAGCTCTTCAGAGGACAGGAAGTATCCGAACTCGGTCATGACATCCGCCTACCCGTCGTCGACATGGGCACGCCTCAGGACTTGTGGGCCGTCGCCCGGCCACCCTTGCGACCTGCCTCTTTCTTTTGCGCAGTGGTGCCCCCTTGCGACGAGCTCGACCGACGGGTGCCGGAGCCACTCGCCTTGCCGCCGCGGCTTGATGCGCCTTCGGAGTTGGAGATTCGTGCAGCGCGTTCCTTGGACATGCCCTTGTCCTTGAGCGCCTCGTACTGCTTCTCGTTCTTCACATTCGCGCGGGTTCCCGGCATGTTGCACCTCCGGTCGCGGTTGTTCCCAGCGGACGCCCGGGCATGTCAGCGGGTTTGTGATCACCCCGTGTGGGTGATGGAAGGACCAGACGACCGGTGTGAGGAGATGAGGTGGCAGGAGCCAGGCGGCAGCGCGGTGTGGCCGTTGTCACGGGCGGAACGGCCGGGGTCGGTCGCGCCACGGTCCGAGAGCTGGCGGCGCAAGGCTGGGACGTCGGCGTGCTGGCGCGCGGCGCCGCCGGCCTGCGGGCCAGCGAGCGCGAGGTCGTCGCCGCGGGGCGTCGCGCCACGGCTGTCGCGGTCGATGTCGCAGACCTCGCTGCCGTCCGCGCCGCGGCTGACTGCGTCGAGGACGACCTCGGTCCGATCGGGCTATGGGTCAACGTCGCCTTCGTTGGTGCGTTGCGGATGTTTCACGACACCGACCCCGACACGTTTCGGCGCATCACCGACGTCACCTACTTCGGCCAGGTCAACGGCACTCGGGTCGCGCTAGAGCGGATGCGGCCCCGAGACCGCGGCGTCATCGTCAACGTCAGCTCGGCGCTGGCCTACCGCGGCATCCCGCTGCAGGCGGCGTACTGCGGCGCGAAGCATGCGGTCAAAGGATTCACCGAGTCCGTGATCACCGAGCTGCGCCACGAACGAAGCCGGGTACGCGTGTGCCTGGCAACCCTCCCTGGTGTCAACACGCCGCAGTTCGACTGGAACGACAACGGCTTCGACCGTCATCCACGACCCGTCGCACCGGTCTTCCAGCCAGAGGCCGCGGCACGGATGATCGCCTTCCTTGCCGACCATCCCCGCCGCAATGCGTGGGTCGGCGTGTCGTCGGCTTACACCGTGCTGGGAAATCGGCTGGCGACGGCGTTGCTCGACCGCTACCTCGGGCGCACCGGCGTCAAGGGCCAGCTGATCGGCCACGGACCTCGGCTCGGCTCCAACGTCTTCGAGCCACGAGATGACGAGGAAGATCGCGGCGCGCACGGGATGTTCGACGATGAGGCACACGCGCGAGACCCGTGGTCGGCCGCGTCGATGGCGTTGTGGGGTGGACTTGACGCTCTGGCATCACGGCTTCGCGGCAGCGCAGGACGGCCGTGAGTCGAGACGCCGACGGCTATTCGCCGATCGAGTCCTACGCCGCCATCGGCGATGGTCGCACCGTCGCTCTGGTGAGCACGGACGGCCGGATCGACTGGTGGCCGGTCCCCGCTCTCGACGCCGCGCCGACCTTCGCCGCGCTGCTCGACGCTGATCGCGGCG
>DATAVO010000159.1:0-8043 GCA_036267695.1 Frankiaceae bacterium | reverse complement strand
GCACGGCGGGTGCGTCGAGCCCGTGAGGAGCGCGAGCGGCTGCTGCTCCGCGCGGTCGAAGCCTCCGATGCCGAACGCCGGCGCATCGCCGCGGATCTGCACGACGGCGTGGTCCAAGAACTGGCGGGCGCCTCGTTCGCCCTCGCGGCGGCCTCCAAACGCATGCCCGAAGCTCCGGCCGTCGCCGCGTCGCTGGACCGGGTGGCGGCTGGGGTGCGGCAGAGCATGCGCTCGCTGCGTTCGCTGCTCGTCGAGATCTACCCACCCAACCTGCACACGGAAGGACTCGCGGCAGCCCTGGGCGATCTGCTCGCTCCGCTTCCCGGCAGCGGTTTCACCGCCACCCTGGACGTGCCCGAGCATCTCGATCTACCGCCCGACGTCGCGGCGATCGTCTTCCGGGTTGCTCAGGAATCCATCCGCAACACCCAGCGCCACGCCGGCGCCAGCCTGCTGGCGGTACGCGTCGAGCTCGCGGGAGGGTCGGTCGTGCTGACCATCAAGGACGACGGGCAGGGCTTCGAGCCGGCTCGTAAAGCCGCAGAAGGACACGTCGGGCTGCGCCTGCTCTCCGACCTCGCCGCGGAAGCGGGAGGCACGTTCTCCGTGACGTCACATCCCGGGGAAGGCGTGGTGGTGCGCCTCGAGATGCCGCTCGAGGTGGCCCGATGATTCGGGTGCTGCTGGCCGACGACCACCAGCTGGTGCGCTCCGGGCTCGCCGCGCTGCTGGCCGGCAGCGAAGACATCGAGGTCGTCGGCACCGCCGCCAACGGCGCCGAAGCGGTCGACATGGCCCGCCGCTTCACTCCTGAGGTCGTCCTCATGGACCTGGTCATGCCGGTGATGGACGGCGTCGAGGCCACTAGGCGGCTGGTCGCCGATGTGCCTTCCGCCCAGGTCGTGGTGCTCACCTCGTTCTCCGACCAGGAGCGCATCCTCGCGGCCCTCGACGCCGGAGCGATCGGCTACCTGCTGAAGGATGTCGACCCCGCGGAGCTCGTGCGCGGCGTGCGCGCCGCCGCCCGGGGCGAGTCGCCGCTGCACCCCAAGGCGGCGCGTTCGCTGCTCTCCTCTCGGACCGAGAGCAGGCCTGCCGAGCGTACGAACGTCGAGCTGACCCCCCGCGAGGCGCAGGTGCTGAACCTGCTGCGCCAAGGCCTGGCCAACAAGCAGATTGCCCGCTCTCTCGGCATCAGCCAGGCGACCGTGAAGGCCCATCTCACCTCGGTCTTCCAACGCATCGGCGTGACCGACCGGGTGCAGGCCGCCGTCTGGGCCGAGCGCCGCGCTTCCGAGTAGCGCCCCACCAAGATCGCCCCACCAACTTCGGCGCCGATTAATCGCCTCTGCACGTTCGAGCGTGCAGAGGGGATTAATCGGCGGCAGTTCTGGAGCGGCCGGGCCCCGGACTACTCCCCCGGGATCGTCGGCGACGCGCGGGGCAGGCAGGATGGTCGCGACAGCGAAGGAGAGACGGGCGGCTCATGACGACTGACGCCAGGCAGATTGATCCCAAGCATTTCCGCCGGGTCCTCGGTCACTTCCCGACCGGGGTGGCGGTCATCAGCGGGCTGGATCCGGAGGGCAAGCCCGCCGGGATGGCGATCGGTTCCTTCACGTCGGTCTCGCTGGACCCGCCGCTGGTGGCGTTCCTGCCCGACAAGTCCTCGACGAGCTGGCCGAAGATCGCGCCGTCGGGCAAGTTCTGCGTCAACATCCTGGCGTCCGAGCAGGAATCGGTCTGCCGGACGTTCGCGGTCAAAGGCGGCGACAAGTTCGCCGAATTCGCGTGGACCCCGGCGAACGGAACCGGCTCACCGCGGCTGGACGATGTCGTCGCCTGGATCGACTGCGAGGTCGAGGTCGTCCACGAGGCGGGCGATCACTACATCGTGATCGGCCGCGTGCTGGAGCTCGACGTCGCCAATCCCTCACTGCCGCTGCTGTTCTTCCAGGGTGGCTACGGGCGCTTCACCGCACTGTCGCTCGCCGCCTGGGAGGGCGACCTTCAGCTTCAGCTGGCATCCGCAGACGCGGCGCGTCCGCAGATGGAGGCGCTCGCCGAAAGTCTGGATGCCGAATGCGTCGCAAGCGCTGTCGTGGGCGAGGACATGGTGCTCATCGCGAATGCCGGCACCCCCCGCTCGCAGGCGCTGCCGACCCGGGTGGGTCAGCGCATTCCCTTCCTTCCCCCGCTCGGCACCGCCTTCGTCGCCTGGGCCGGCGAGCCGGCACGGGAGGCCTGGCTCGCACGCGCACCAGCCGATCAACGTGAGGCGCTGGAGAAGACGCTCGAGGAGGTACGCCAGGCCGGGTTCTCCGTGGGACGCGGCGCCTCTTGGCACCGCGAGGTCGGCTCGGTGCTGGCGCGCTCCCGCGGCTCGCTCACGCCGGAGACCGCCGAGACCATTTCGCGGCTCATCACCTCGCTGCCGTCGGACTACGAGTCCCCCGCCGCCGCGGGCACGGATCGCACCGAGGTGCAGTCGGTCTCGGTCCCGGTCATCGGGCCTGACGGCAACGCCGTCCTCGTCCTGACGCTCATGGTGACCTCCAAGCGCGCACTCGAGGCCGCCGCCCATGACCATGCAGTCCGGCTCACCGAGGCGGCCAAGGCCGTCGCCAAAGCCATCACCGATTGACGAACGGAGCACGTACATGTCCACGCAGGTGCAGGGCGTCATCTCGCGCGCCAAGGGCCAGCCGGTCGAGCTGGCCACGATCGTGGTGCCCGACCCCGGGCCGGGTGAGGCCACCGTCACCATCAAGGCGTGCGGGGTCTGCCACACCGACCTGCACTACCGCGAGGGCGGCATCAACGATGACTTCCCTTTCCTGCTCGGCCACGAGGCAGCAGGAATCGTCGACGCCGTAGGTGAAGGCGTCACCGAGGTCAGCCCCGGCGACTTCGTGGTGCTCAACTGGCGGGCCGTGTGCGGTGAGTGCCGGGCCTGCCGGCGCGGACGCCCCTGGTACTGCTTCGCGACGCACAACGCGACGCAGAAGATGACGCTCACCGACGGCACCGAGCTCTCCCCGGCACTCGGCATCGGGGCGTTCGCCGAGAAAACCCTTGTGGCTGCAGGGCAATGCACGAAGGTCGACCCGAAGGCGCCTGCGACGACAGTGGGTCTGCTCGGCTGCGGTGTGATGGCCGGACTCGGGGCCGCAATGAACACGGGCAACGTCGGCCGCGGCGACTCGGTGGCCGTCATCGGCTGCGGCGGGGTCGGTTGCGCCGCCATCGCGGGAGCGCGGCTGGCCGGCGCGCGCACGATCATCGGCGTCGACATCGATGACCGCAAGCTCGAATGGGCCCGCTCGCTCGGCGCGACGCACACCGTCAACAGCGGCAAGCAGAACCCGGTCGATGCGATCACCGAGATCTGCGGCGGGCTGGGCGCCGACGTCGTCATCGAAGCGGTCGGCCGCCCGGAAACCTACGAACAGGCCTTCTACGCAAGGGATCTCGCCGGTACCGTCGTGCTCGTCGGCGTGCCCACGCCGGACATGCGCATCGATCTTCCGCTGATCGATGTCTTCGGCCGCGGCGGTGCGCTGAAGTCCTCCTGGTACGGCGATTGCCTGCCCTCGCGCGACTTTCCGATGCTCGTGGATCTGTACCTGCAGGGCCGGCTGGATCTCGATGCGTTCGTCAGCGAGACGATCGGTCTCGGCGACATCGAAGCGGCGTTCGAGAAGATGCACCGCGGCGAGGTGCTGCGCTCAGTGGTCGTGTTGTGAGAGCCGCCCTGTGAGCGTGCAGATCGAGCACCTGCAAACGTCAGGAACCTTCAGCCTCGACGGCGGCACCTGGGACGTCGAGAACAACGTCTGGCTCATCGGCGACGGCGACGAGGTCGTCATCATCGACGCGGCCCACGACGCTGATGCGATCGTGCGGGCCGTCAACGGCCGCCGGGTGAAGGCCATCATCGCGACCCATGCCCATGACGACCACATCAACGTCGCTCCCGTGCTCGCCGATGCGACGGGCGGGCCGATCCTGCTGCACCCGGCCGACCTCGAACTCTGGCGGATGACCCATCCCGATCGCGATCCCGACGGGGAACTGTCCGACAGCGAGCGCCTCGACGTTGCCGGAATACCCCTGCAAATGCTGCACACTCCGGGTCACGCACCCGGATCGGTGTGCGTCTACTCGCCGGACCTGACAACGGTTTTCAGCGGCGACACCCTCTTCGCCGGCGGGCCGGGAGCCACGGGCCGCAGCTTCAGCGATTTCCCCACCATCATTGAATCGATCCGCGAGCGACTGCTCGTGCTGCCGCCCGGCACGGTCGTACGCACCGGGCACGGACCCACCACCACCATCGGCGACGAAGCTCCGGACCTCCCGGAGTGGATCGCCCGCGGCCACTGAAGAGAGAATGAGCACGTGACTGAGATCAAGGACGTTTCCCTAACCACGCTCGGCGGCGAAAGCACCACGTTCGGCGAGCTCACCGGCGGCAAGGCGACCCTCGTCGTCAATGTCGCCAGCCGCTGCGGCCTCACCCCCCAGTACGAGGGCTTGGAGAAGCTGCACGAGGAACTCGCCGCCCGCGGCTTCACCGTGCTCGGCGTGCCCTGCAACCAATTCATGGGCCAGGAGCCCGGCACCTCCGAGGAGATCGCCGAGTTCTGCTCCGCGACGTACGGGGTCACCTTCCCCATGACGAGCAAGGTCGACGTCAACGGCAGCGAGCGCCACCCGCTCTATGACGTCCTTGCCGACAAGCCTGACGCGAAGGGCGAAGCCGGCGACATCACCTGGAACTTCGAGAAGTTTCTGGTCGACGCCGATGGTGCGGTGGTCGGACGCTTCCGCCCGCAGATCGACCCGCACGACGGTGATCTGGTCGCCGCGATCGACGCGGTGCTCAAGAGCTGACGAGCCCTGCCGGCCCCCGGGCCGGCCAGGCGTGCACCGCGCCGGCGACGCACACGAAGACCTCAGCACCGGGCACGAAGCCGGGCTGGGGTCGAGTGCGCGCCCGTAGCGTCAGCGGCGAATGGTCGGCCGCACTCTCCTTGGTGACGGTCAACGACAGCAGCGCCTCGTGGCCGTGGTACTCGACGGCGGTGATGGTGGCCAGCACGGCGTCCGGTGCAGCAGTCGCCTGCACCTGAAGCTGTTCCGGTCGGATCAAGACCATGACCGATTCATCCGGAACGGCAGGCTCGAACGCGGGCGAGAGCGTGCCGAGAGCGCATTTCAGGCCCGCGGATCCGGCCTGCGCCGGCAGCAGATTCGCCTCCCCGAGGAACTGCGCGAGCTCGGGATCGGCCGGCTGCTGGTAGATCTGTGCCGGCGAGCCGGCCTGCGCGATGAGCCCGGCACGCAACACGGCGACCTGCCCGGCCATCGACAGCGCCTCGTCTTGGTCGTGCGTGACGAGCACGGTCGTGGTGCCGGTCTCCTCGAGGATGCGGGTGATGTCGCGGCGCACCTCGGAACGCAGCGAGGCGTCGAGGGCGGCGAAGGGCTCATCCAGCAGGACCAGCGGCGGGCTGCCGGCCAGCGCCCGCGCGAGCGCGACCCGCTGCTGCTGCCCACCCGAGAGTTCGTGCGGGTAGCGACCGGCGAAAGCCGTCAGGCCGACGAGCGCGAGAAGTTCCGCAACGCGGGTGTCCCGGCCGGCGCCGCGATGCAGCCCGAAGGCGACGTTACGGGCAACGGAGAGATGTGGGAAGAGCGCCCCATCCTGAGCCACGTAGCCGACTCGCCGCCGCTCCGGCGGGACGTGCCGGCGCGGACTCTCCACGACCTGCCCGGCGATCGAGACGGTGCCCGAACGAGCACGTTCGAAGCCGGCGATCACCCGCAGCAGGGTCGTCTTACCGCTCCCGGAGGGGCCAAGGATCGCGGTGATCGATCCGCTCGGCACGTCGAGATCGATGCCGTGCAACACCTGATTCACCCCGTAGGCGGCCCTCAGGCTCCGGACCTCGAGGACGCTCACGACAGGACCGCGCCAGCAGCGCCGGTGCGCCGGGCGAACCAGAAGCTGATGACGACACTCGGTACCGCCGCGATCGCCACGATCATCGCCGCATAGGGCGCGGCCGCGCCGTAGGACGTGTTGGACTGATACGCCCAGAACTGCGTCGAGAGCGTCTGCGTTCCGGTAGGCACGAGCACCAGCGTGGCAGTCAGTTCGGTCACCGCGCTGAGGAAGACCAGGCTGAACGCCGAGATCAGACCGGGCGCGATGAGCGGCACCGTCACGCGCGTCAACACGGCGAAGGGACGGCGGCCCAGCGAGCGGCCCATCTCCGTCAGGCGCGGGGGTGCCTGCGCCACGGAGCCGCGGATGCAGACCAGCGCGAGCGGGAAGAACAGCAGCGCGTACGCGAAGATCAACAGCGTCGACGTCTGGTACAGGCTGTAGGCGTAGCGAACCGAGAAGAATACGAGCGTCAGCGCGACGACGACGCCCGGAATCGCCTGGATCAGCAACGTGCTGCGCTCGAGCACCTTCAACCCGCGGGTGCGCCGGACGTTCGTCAACAGCGCCACCGGCAAGGCTGCGACGGTCGCGAGCGCAGCCGCGCCGGCCGCGTACTTGACGGTGGCGAAGGTGGCCGACGCCAGCGTCGCCGCCGCCGGCAAGGTCGAGTGCTGGCTCGACGCGAGCCAGTAGATCAGCGTCCCGATCGGCACCCCGAGCGAAAGCCCGACGAGAACAGTCAAAGCGCCGAGCGTGGGGATCATCATGACGTCGAGGCGACGCCGACCGGCGGGCCGCGTAGCCGCCGGTCCCGCCCGGCTCACCCGGCCGCGTCCGGCGATCAACCCGTCACCGGCGAGCACCACGATCGCCAGCGCGACGAGCACCAGCGCCAGGGCCGACGCCGCCGACTGGTCGACCCGGAACTCTGTGAAGATCGCTGTGGTGAAGGTCTGGAAGTTCAGGATCTCGAACGCACCGAACTCGGCCAGCAGCGCGAGCATGACGACCAGGCAGCCGCCGAGCATCGCCGGCCGGATCTGCGGCAAGGTGACCCGGCGAAACGTCGTCCACGGTCCGCACCCGAGACTGCGGGCCGTCTCCTCGAGCGCCGGATCGACCCGCCGCAGCGCCGCAGCGACCGGCAAGTACACGAGCGGGTAGAGCGCGAGGCTCATGACGATGGCAGCGCCTTTGAGCCCCGTCATGCTCGGGGCGATCGAGTGCCAGGCGTAGCCGACGATGAAGTCGGGCACCGCCGCCGGCAGCACGATCAGCACCGCCCAGACGCGCCGGCCGGGCAGCATCGTCCGCTCGATGCACCACGCAGCGCCCACGCCGAGCACCGCGCACGCCGCGGTCACCAGCACCGCCAGCTCCACCGTGTTGCGCAGCAGATCCAGCGTCAGCTGGCGGAACAGGATGCGCTTGAGGTCCTCACCGCCGACCAGCCTGGCCTGCATGATGAGAAACACCAGCGGTAGCAGAAGCAGCCCCGCCACGACGATGCTGATCGCCACGATCCACCGCGGCCGCCGGCGAAAGATCCGCCGCGGACTGCCGAGCACTGGGTCGAGCCCTGGGTCGACGGTCTCCACACTCAGCAGTCCGGCCATGCTGTGACCCAGGCTACAGAAGGCCGGCCTTCTGCAGCAGGGTCACGGCGTGCTTCCCGTCGCCGATCTGCGAGAGGTCGAACGCCTTGGGCTTGGCGGCCGACAGCGGCGGCAGCTCCGGATTGGCCGGCGTGTTCGAACCGAGCGGGTACTCGAAGCTGTCGCCCTTCGCCAGCACCGTCTCGCCCTCCTTGCTGACGAGGAAGGCGAGCAAGGCCTGCGCCGCCTTCTGGTGCTTGGACGACTTGATCACCCCGGCGCCTGACACGTCGAGCAGGTAGCCGTCGTCTTCGGGCGCGAAGTAGGCGAGCGCGGAGTGCATCTTGCTTTTGCCGACCTCGTTCTGCAGCCGGTACCAGTAGTAGTGGTTGATCACGGCGATCTGGGTGATGCCCTTGTTGACGTTGGCCACTAGGGTCTCGTTGTCCGCTTCCTGGTGGCTGCCCGCGTTGCTCTTCAGCGCCTCGAGCC
>DATAVO010000158.1:0-22460 GCA_036267695.1 Frankiaceae bacterium | reverse complement strand
GGGCCGGCGACAGCGGGACGACCTCACCGCCGGAACCCACGACGCAGAACAGCGACACCTCCGGCCCATCGAGGAAGTCCTCGATGACGACGCGATCGTCCGGCCTGGCCAGCGCGGCCCGGACAGCGGCCGCCGCCGCGTCGCGATCGGTGGTGACGGTGACGCCCTTGCCGCCCGCGAGTCCGTCGTATTTCACGACGTACGGAGGCCCGAACTCATCCAGATCCGCAAGCGCCGTAGGGATTTCGTGATGGTCGCGCCCGCGGGCGGTAGGTACGCCCGCGGCCGTCATGACCGACTTGGCGAAGGCCTTGCTGCCCTCGAGCCGGGCCGCCGCGGCCGTCGGCCCGAAGGTGGCCAGGCCGCGTTCGAAGAGCGCGTCGACGACGCCGTCGACCAGCGGCGCCTCCGGACCGATCACCGTGAGGTCGGCGCCCAACCGCTGAGCCAGCTCGGCCACGGCGACGGGATCGCCGATGTCGACCGGATGTGTCTCGGCGACCTCGGCCGTGCCCGGATTGCCGGGTGCGCAGATCAGTGCGTCGACGTGTGGATCTCGCGCCAAGGCGGCGCACAGCGCCGACTCCCGGCCACCGGAGCCGACCACGAGAACCTTCATCGCCTGCAGGCCGTCTTCGTCACGAGCCGTCAGACGAGATCGCGGACGACGATGGTCTCGTCGCGCCCCGGCCCGACTCCGATGGCGGAGATCGGGCAGCCTGCCTGCTCCTCCAAGAAAGCGACGTAGCTGCGCGCCTCGGCCGGCAGGTCGGACAGCTCACGTGCCTTGGAGAGGTCGCCACCCCACCCGGGGAGCTGCTCGTAGATCGGCGCCGCGTGGTGAAAGCCGGTCTGGGTCATCGGCATCTCATCGACCCGCTCGCCGCTCACGTCGTAGCCGACGCACACCGGGATCGTCTCGAGCCCGGAAAGCACGTCGAGCTTGGTCAGGAAGAGGTCGGTGAGCCCGTTGACACGGACCGCGTAGCGCACGATCACCGCGTCGTACCAGCCGCAGCGCCGCGCGCGGCCCGTCGTCACGCCGAACTCGCCGCCGACCGAGCGCAGCCGTTCGCCGAACTCGTCGTCGAGCTCGGTGGGGAACGGCCCGGAGCCGACGCGCGTGGTGTAGGCCTTCACGATGCCGACTGCGCGGCTGAGCCGGTTGGGCCCGATGCCTGATCCGGTCGACGCGCCGCCCGCTGTCGGGTTGCTCGACGTGACGAACGGATAGCTGCCGTGATCGACGTCGAGCAGCGTGCCCTGGCTGCCTTCGAGGAGCACGATCTTGCCGGCGTCGAGCGCCTGCGAGAGCAGCAGGCTGGTATCGGTGATGTGTGGAGCGAGGGTCTCGGCATATCGGCCGTACTCCTCGCACACCTCATCGACGTCGATCGCCCGCCGGTTGTAGACCTTTGTCAGCACCTGGTTCTTCTCGCGCAGGGCGAGTTCGACCTTGGCGCGAAAGATGCCGGGATCGAGGAGGTCCTGGGCGCGGATGCCGACACGGGCGACCTTGTCGCCGTATGCCGGCCCGATGCCGCGGCCGGTGGTGCCGATGCGGGCTGAGCCCAGATACCGCTCCGTGACTTTGTCCAGCGCCCGGTGGTGCGGCATGATCAAGTGCGCGTCGGCACTGATCTTGAGCTTGGAGACGTCGATCCCGCGCTGGCGCAGCCCGTCCATCTCCTCGATCAGCACACCGGGGTCGACCACGACCCCATTGCCGATGATGGGCACGCAGTCGGGGCGCAGCACCCCGCTGGGGAGCAGATGCAGGGCGTAGGTCTCCTCGCCGATGACCACCGTGTGGCCGGCGTTGTTGCCGCCCTGGTAGCGCACGACGTACTCGACCCGGCCACCGAGTAGATCGGTGGCCTTTCCTTTGCCCTCATCGCCCCATTGGGCTCCGACGAGTACGACTGCTGGCACGTCACCCGAGCCTAGTGGTGATCGCCATTCGATGTGTTGTTGCCGTTCGAAGTGCTGCTACCTGTGAGTCAGCCGTGGTTTGCGGCGGCGACAGGCCCGGCCAGCCCGCCGGTCGTACGCTGCGGGCATGGCAGCGTTGCCCGGCCTCTCGCGAGCAGTCGGGATAGTTGTCGCCCCGGCGCGCGCGTTCATCGGAGTTCCGCGCACTCTGCTCGACCTCAACCGCTCGATATTGGCGCTGATCGACGCGGTCACGATGGCGCGCGAGACGCTGTTCTCCGCCTCTGAGGTGGCCGCCCGGATGGAGCGCGTTGCCGAGGAACTCGAGGAGCCGTTGCTGGCGCTGCGGCCCGGGATCGAACGGCTCGCCAGGGTGCTCGATGACGAGGCCGTCGACACGCTGCCCGACACGCTTCGCAAGATCAACGAGGACGTGCTTCCGCTGCTCGCCGGCCTGCGCGAGACGCAGAGCCGGGTGAACGCCGTCGCCAGCATCATGCCCGGAGCGGCGTCCATGCTCTTCGCGCGACGAGGGCGTCCGCCCGGCGGTGACGGCTCGACCGTCGAGCTGGTCGTCGAGCCCGACGACCCGGACGACGCCTGACCGTCGGGTTGGGCGCCGGCCGAAGCTACGGAACGACGGTCAGCTGGACCGTGCCCAGCAGGGTGCGTTGATCGGGGCAGCCGTCGAGGTTGTTGCAGACCGGCGAGGACATCACTTCGATCACCGCATGTCCGGCGCTGTCGGCGCGCAGCTGGGGCTGCTGGCCGGGCAGGGTGAGCGCCTCCACGACCGGGATCTGCCCTGAAGGCTGCTCCAGCACGGTCGAATACGTGCGGCCGGCAGGAAGCCGGAATTCCAGGTACTCCCCGACCCGGATGCTCGCGGTGGTCGGGTGAGCGCGTGAGACGGCGGTGATCGCGTGGCTCGGCGGGGCGGGAAGCGGTGCGGGCTCGGCTGGTGCGCCGGTGCGCCGCGCAGCGATGATCGTGATGATCGCCGCCAGGCTCACCACCACGAGGAAGACGGCCGTCCGGCGGCTCGCGGGGGGCGCTTGGACGGCCGTGGAGGCGGCAGCGCGGGGCGCCTCGGCCGCGTCGAACAGCCAGGTGTCGTCGTACTCAACCGGCGGCACTGGGCGCACCGGGCGCGCTCCACCGGAGAGCCAGCTCTCACCCGGCGGCAGCGGGCGCAGCTGGTGACCGTGCCAGGCGGGACTGCGGGTGGCGTCAGCCATCAGAGCTCGCGGTGGAACTCCAGTCACCCGCGATCGGCGCGCTGGGATCAGCATCGTTCAGCAGGTCACGGCAGCGCTGCGCCTCGGCCCGCTCGCCGATAGCAGTCGCTGCGCGGCCGAGTGCCGCCACCGAATCGAGGAAACCCCGGTTGGGCTCGCGCGACCAGGGCACCGGACCGGCGCCCTTCCAGCCTGCGCGCCTCAGCGCATCGAGCCCGCGGTGGTAACCGACCCGCGCGTACGCGTAGGACTCGACCCAGCCGCCGGCGTCACCGGCCTGCTTGGCCAGCGCCGCCCAGGCGAAGCTCGACGCCGGGAAATCGGCGGCGACAAGTGCAGGATCACGTCCCGCTGCCAATTGCTGCACAGGTACCGGATCGGCCGGAAGCATCGTTGGTGCAGGGCCGAGCAGGTTCGCATGTCCGCTATGACCTGAATGCCCGCTCGATGTCGTCACCCGACCATCGTGACCCTTGCGCCCGGTTTGAGACCAGCACTTGTGGGCTTGTTGACGAAGCAGGCCTTCGGAGAGCTACAGGCCGAGGCTGGCGGAGCAGCCCGGCCAGGGAGCCCAGCCGCGCATGCGCCACAGCTTCGCGACGGCCTCGTCCTGCACCCACGGGGCAGCCTGGCTCGGCAGGCCACCGAAGCCGAGCGCCGCCCATGTCCCGGCGTCGAACTGGTACGCGCCGTAGTAGCCGTTGCCGGTCGCGATTGCGTAGTTGCCTCCCGACTCACACATGCGCAGCCGGTAGAGGTCACTCGCGGAGGGGCTTGGCGCGGCGGACGGCGTACACGCCGAGGCCACTGCGGCAAGCGCGAGGGAAGCCGTGGCGGCGGCGAAGATGGAGCGGGTCCTGGGGGTACGCGAACGCAGACGTGCCTGAGGCAACGAGGAGACCTTTCCCCACGCCTGCGAGGTGAGCTGTCGGGTTCGGGCCGGGTATAGCCCGGCCGGTCAGCTCGCGCGCTGACCGGCTTCACCCCTAGATCACGGACCACCTGGCGATGGACCGGGATCGGAAGACCGTGGGTCCCCCGCACCTGCCCGGCTCAATCGTCTGGGACCTGGCCCCGGGGCAGGATTCGGCGGTCGGGGTCGGCAGCTCGCCACGCGCGAGTTGTGGCGAGCCTTCTCCTCCGGCTCAAAAAGCCAAACAAGTTGTGGCGTGTATCACGCGTGTCGGCGCGTCAAACCAGGGCCATTCCACCTGAAACGCCGTCATTCTGCAGGGTCACCCATCACCGCATGGCGGTTTTCACTGTGTCACACAGCCACTGCAGACCGTGAAAATAGAAATCCGCCGGCCCCGGAAAGGGACCGGCGAATTTCGGTGATCAGGAGCGAGCGGGCTTACTTCTTGGCCGGCTTGGCGACCTTGGCCGTGACGGACTTCCAGGTCTCGGCGCCGACGACCCCGTCGACCTGCTTGAGGTGGTGGGTCTTCTGGTAGGCAAGCGTGGCGAGCGCGGTCATCGGTCCGTACGAGCCGTCCACCTTCAGCTTGGAGTGCAGCTTCTTGTTGAGGTTCGTCTGGAAGAGCATGACGTCCCAACGCACCTGGCTGGAGTTGTCCAGGCTGAACGAGCCGAGCACCATCGGGGCCGGCGCGGGGGCGATGGCCTCGCGGCTGTAATCGCGGCTCGCGGGCGCGTAGTTGGTGTAGGTCTGCTGGGTCTGGGTGTAGCTCGGCGTGTAGCTGGGAGCCGGCGTGTAGGAACCGCCACCGGCGCCACAGACCGGCCACTGGCCGAATCCGCTACGCGCGGCAAGCTGCGCCGCCGCGGCGTCCTGCGTCGCCGGCGAGGCGTCGCTGGGCGTGCCCGAGTAGCCGAGCGAGTTCCAGGTGCCCTGGGTGAACTGGTAGGCGCCGTAGTAGCCGTTGCCAGTGTTGGTGGAGTAATTGCCACCCGACTCGCACTGGCGAATGTTGCTGAAGACGTCTGCGCTTGCTGGGGCGGCGGCGAAGACGAGGCCGACACCTGCGCTGGCAGCGGTGACCGCTGCGAGCACGGAGGTACGGCGCAGGGTTGAACGAGCCATTGAGGTTCCTCCGACGCCGGCGAGGTGAGCTGTCGGGTTCGGACGGGAGTTCGCCCGGTCGCAAGATGCGACTTCACCCCGAAGGGCACGCCTTTCGGCGCGTCCACTTACCTGGGTCCCCCGCTCCTGCCGCACAACGATCGCGGTCCGCGCAGCCCGACGGCAGAATTTGGCGTATCCGGGAGGCGAGCACCCACTGGAGGGGTGCGCTGGCTACCTTACTCGCAAGATGTGGGGTGCTTGCAACTAGCTAGCAGCACTTGTTCGAGCTTTATGACAGAGCTCTCAGCGCGAGCTGGCCCGGCGTGTCAGCGCGCTTTCTGCCCCGCTGAGCGAAGGTCCCGGCAGGCCTCCACAACGCGGGCCGCCATGCCCGCCTCGGCCGACTTGCCCCATGACCGCGGGTCGTAGAACTTCTTGTTGCCGACCTCGCTGTCGACCTTCAGCACTGCGTCGTAATTGCGGAACATGTGGTCAGCGACCGGCCTGGTGTAGGCGTACTGCGTGTCGGTGTCGACGTTCATTTTCACGACCCCGTACTCGAGCGCCTCGCGGATTTCCTCCGGCGCTGATCCCGAGCCGCCGTGGAACACCAGATCGAAGGGGCGGTCCTTGCCGACCTTTACCCCCACCGCGTCCTGGATCTCCTTCAGGATCGTGGGACGCAGCGTGACGTTGCCGGGCTTGTAGACGCCGTGCACGTTGCCGAAGGTGGCGGCCAGCAGGTAGCGGCCGTTCTCGCCGACTCCCAGCGTCTCGGCGGTGCGCAGCGCGTCTTCGGGGGTCGTGTAGAGCTTGTCGTTGATCTCGCCGACGACCCCGTCCTCCTCGCCGCCGACGACGCCGATCTCGAGCTCCATGATGATCTGCGCCTTGACGCAGGACGCCAGGATCTCCTCGGCGATCTGCAGGTTCTCGGCAAGCGGTACGGCGCTGCCATCCCACATGTGGCTCTGGAAAAGCGGCGGGCGACCCTCGGCCACCCGCTGTTGGCTGATCGCGATGAGCGGCCGGATGTAGTGATCGAGCTTGTTCTTCGGGCAGTGGTCGGTGTGCAGGGCGATCGTGACCGGATACGAGTTGGCGGCGTAGTAGGCGAATTCGGCGAGCGCCTGCGCTCCGGCGACCATGTCCTTGATCGTGGTGCCGGACAGGAACTCGGCGCCGCCGGTGGACACCTGGACGATGCCGTCGCTCTCTGCCTCGGCGAACCCGCGCAGTGCCGCGTGCAGGGTCTGACTGCTGGTGACGTTGATCGCCGGGTACGCGAAGCGCCCCTCCTTCGCGCGATCCAGCATGTCGGCGTAGGACTCGGGGGTGGCAATGGGCATGGCGGCATTCCTCTATAGACGGTGGCTCGAAGATCGTTCCATTCGAGTGTCCCAGGATGCCGCTGGTGTCAAGGTACTGAAGTCGCGGAGCGTCCCGTCATTCGCGCTCTTGCCGCAGGTCGCGGCGTATGGCGTCGTGCAGCTTGCGCGCCGCGATGACGACCGGATCCAAGACCGGCGAGTACGGCGGGGCGTAGGAAAGGTCAGCGGCGAAGAAGTCCTGCGCCGTCATGGAGTTCCAGATCGCCGTCGCCAGGATGTCGATGCGTTTCGCGGATTCCTCATGGCCGACGATCTGCCCGCCGAGCATGCGGCCGGTGCCGCGTTCGGCGATCAACTTGACGCTGATGGCGTTGGCGCCGGGGTAGTAGCCCGCTCGCGTCGTGGAATCGGTGACCACGCTGACGACCGCAAAGCCGGCCTCGGTCGCCTCACGCGTCGACAGTCCGGTGCGGGCGATCTCGGTGCGGCAGACCTTGGTGGCGGCGGTGCCGAGCACCCCCGGAAAGGCGGCGTACGCCCCGCCGATGTTGTCACCGGCCACCCGGCCCTGCTTGTTGGCGTGGGTGCCGAGGGCGACGGTGACGGCCTTTCCGGAGAGCACGTTCCGCGATTCGACGCAGTCGCCCGCCGCCCACACACCTGGCGTGCCGGTACTCATCCGGCGGTCGACCGCGATGGCTCCCGACGGACCGAGCGTGATCCCAGCTTCCTTCGCGAGCGCGACGTTCGGCTGTACCCCGAGGGCGAGGATCACGAGTTCGGAGTTGAGCTGCCGGCCCGCTGCGGTGCGCACGGCGCGCACCCGGCCGTCGGCGTCGCGCAGGACTTCAGCGAGCCCGTC
Source organism: Frankiaceae bacterium (assembly GCA_036267695.1). GTDB lineage: Bacteria > Actinomycetota > Actinomycetes > Frankiales > Frankiaceae > DATAZK01. The sequence goes on along the minus strand of DATAVO010000158.1, from coordinate 15,071 downwards.
ACCGAGGATCAGCCCGATGCCGGCCTCCTTGATCCCGGCGGCGATCCGCTCGCTCATGTCGGGATCGAGAGAGGCCATCGGTGCCGCCGCGTGGTCGAGCAGCGTCACGGTGACGCCGCGAGCCATCAGCGCCTCGGCCGTCTCCAGCCCGACGTATCCCGCACCGACCACGACCGCATTGACGACGCGCCCGCTGTCGAGTTGGGCGCGGACGTTTTCCCCGTCCCCGAGGCTGTGCACCTCGAAAACGTCGGCGCCCTCCACTCCCGGCACCTGCGGTGTGACGGGCACCGAACCGGTGGCGATGACGAGGTCGTCGTAATGCTCGGAGTACTGCCTCCCGGTGTCGAGTTCGGTGACCCGGACCTCGCGTGCCGCGACGTCGATGGCGTCGACGAGGGTGCGGGTGCGGACATCGATCTGCTGCTGATCGCGAAACACCTCGGGGGTACGCGCGATCAGCGCCTGGCGCCCGCTGACGAAGCCGCCGATCCAGTACGGGATGCCGCAGGCCGAGAACGACGTGTCCGGCCCGCGCTCGAACGCGATGATCTCCAACTGGTCGCCGGCCTTGCACCGCCGCGCCTGCGACGCCGCTGACATTCCTGCCGCGTCGCCGCCGATCACGACCAGCCGGTCAACCATTCTGGCAACCTAGCCCGGCGGGCCGTCGCCAAACCCGCCTGACATGTCCTGCGCGTGGGACAACGGTTCACACAGCGAGCCGACCTAGGCTGGCGGGGTGCATCTCGCTGTGAACCTGCTGGACTCCAAGAGCCTGATCTCGTCGTGGGGACTGGTGGGCCTGCTGGCGATCATCTTCGCGGAGACCGGCCTGCTGATTGGCTTCTTCCTGCCCGGCGACACCCTGCTCTTCCTGGCCGGTGCCGTGACCGTGGCCCACTCCGATCCGCACCTTCCGCTGGCCGGAGTGATGATCGGTACGGCTCTCGCCTCGATCATCGGGGCGCAGGTGGGCTGGCTGATCGGGGCCAAGGCCGGGCCGAAGATCTTCGACCGGCCGCGATCGCGCTTGTTCGATCCGCACAATGTCGCGCGGGCCCACAGCCTGCTCGATCGTTTCCACTACGGCCTGGCGATCGTCGTCTCGCGATTCGTGCCGGTGGTGCGCACGTTCATCAATCCGGTGTGCGGGGTCGCTGAGATTCCGGCCCGCGCGTTCCTGGTGTGGAACATCATCGGCGGCATCCTCTGGACGCAGCTGATCGTGCTGCTCGGCCGGGCGCTCGGCCCGAAGGTCCACATCGACAAATACATCCTGCCGATCGTGGCGGTGATCATCGTGATCAGCGTCGTCGGCATCCTGCTCGAGGCCCGCAAAGGCGGGAAGCGACTCAAGGCTGCTGACGCCGAGGCCGCCGCGGCAGGACGGGCCGCCGCGCCGCAGGCCACGACGGAGGATCGCGCCTAACTCACCAGCGAGTTAGGTGCCGCTTTCGCGGACTTTTCTCAGCGACGGTGCGGCGGGGGCGACTCGTCCTCTTCGGCGTACTCGTCGTCGTCATTGGTGTCAGCCGGTGCATGTCCGTTGCCGCGAAGCTCATTCTCCAGCCGACTGGGATCCCAGTCCGGCGAGGAGTTGTACTTGAGCTCCCGCGCGACTTTGGTCTGCTTGGCCTTGGCACGGCCGCGCCCCATGGCTCGACCCCCTCGAAAGCTTTCAACGGGGACCTGCCCCGGCACTGATGTCGTGTTCTCAGCGTACAGGCTGTCAGCCAGCCGGGCACGCCGCCCCGCAAGGCCTGTGGCAGCAGTCTTGGCTGTGGCTTGTCAGGAGCCTCTGGCAGGATCAAAGAATGGCCACGCTCCCTGGTGCGCCCGCTGCTCACCTGCGGGTCTACGAGCCAATGGCCGCCTTCTCCGAAGATGAGCAGCAGCGCTACACGGCTCAGAGCCGTAGTGGTGATGTGCCCGGCCGATCGACGAGTGATCGTGATGAGCGCACGGCCGCCGTTCGCGCCGCCGTGCGCCGCACGCTCGACCTGCCGGAGGGGCCTGTCCTGATCGAGCCCGTCGACGGGCTGCTCTTCGTGTGCCCGCTGCGTACCCGGCTGCGGGCACTGATCGCGGCGGGTGAGTTCCGCGCCGGCATGGCTGACGTCCTTGCTGACGCGTTCATCCCGGCAGGGCTTGCCGAGCAAGCCGAGTCCGACCTCGACAAATGGCGGCGGCGGATCCCGACGATGAAGGTGGCGGTCGTCTCCTGCACCTATCTCGTGCCGCTGCCCTGGTTCGTCCCCTTCGAGCCCGGCGAGCGGGTTCTCGTCACTGGCAAGGGCGAGCGTTCGATGCGTTACGTCGCGCCGATGAGCGCCGCCCGTCGGCGTACCGCTCGCGCGCTCGCCACGTTGCGGCGGGCGCTGCCGGAAGCGCCGACCGTGGCCGGCCTGGAGCAGCTCGGTCGCTGGCTCGAGGATTTCCACCCGCACTCGCGGGTCGAGCTCGATTACGCCGGGCTCGTTGAGCTGATGACCGACGAGGAGCTACGCGAGGACGTCTCAGTCGCTGACATCGCCGAGTCGCTGACGGCGCTCGGCGAGGGGAACGGCGCCGATGCGGTCGCGGCCTACGAGCGCGTCATCGGTCGCTGGCGGCCGCTGCAACAGCTCGAAACGGCGAGCTGAACCGGCCGGTTCGGCGCCGCTGACACATTCCCCGAAAGCAGCGGAAACGACCACGTACTTCGCAGGACGAAAGTGCACTCCGCATACACAACCGGTGACTAGTCCTCGAATGACCCGGTTGGACCATTTCGGACATGCCGGTCACGCTGCGACAATAGGTCAGTGCTGTCGGCTGCGAGCCGCCAGCGGGCGGAAGGAAACGACATGACTGCGCACACTCCCGAGAGCGAGCCGCTGCTCACCCCGGCGGAGGTCGCCACCATGTTCCGCGTCGACCCGAAGACGGTCACGCGTTGGGCCAAGAGCGGCAAGCTGACCTCGATTCGCACTCTCGGCGGCCACCGTCGTTACCGCGAGACCGAGGTGCGCCGGCTGCTTTCCGGCATTCCCTCGCCGCGTACGGACGACTGACCTTCACTTCCTGCTTTCTGCGCCCGGCCGGATCCCGGCCGGGCGCCTCTGTGTGCCCGGAGGTCACTGGGCTTCAGCCGCTAGCTGACGGCTTGCCGCATTTCGCGTGACGGATGCACCGGATTTGGTGGAATCCGTGGCTCAATCGCCCTATGGGGGCGTCGATAGTGCGGCTGACATGAAGGCGGTTCACAGGAACTCCGGTCCGCGCAATGGCGCTGTCGGTCCCTCCCGTGTCGACCTCGGGTCAGCGGTCCTCGAGCTCGATCAGCTCGGTGAGATCACCGCGACCCATGGCGCGGTATCCACCTTGTTGGGCGCGAGTGAGGCCGATGTCGTTGGGCAATCGTTGATAAATCTGGTCCACCCCGATGACCGTTCGGTCCTGAAATCGACGCTGCATCTGCTGATCCCCGGGGGCCCGGCTCGCGGTGTTGACTGCCGAATGCGCGCCGGCAAGGGCTCCTGGCGATGGATCGAACTGTCAGCCGCGCGAGATGACAGCAATCCGCGTGGCATGCGGGTGGGCCTTCACGACGCCACTCGGGCCCGTGCGGCCGAGCAGCAGGCGCATGAAACCCGGTCGCTCTTGCAGGCGCTGCTCGCTCACATCCCCGCCGCCGTCAGCGTGCGCGATCGGCAGGGGCGGCTGCTTTCGGTCAACCGCGAGTTCACTCGCGTGGTCGGCGGGGTCGGTGGGCATCCCGAGGTGTTGCTCGGCCGGGGCGACGCGGACTGGCGGGAGGACGCACCTCCGAGCCTGACGCGGGTGTTCGAAGAGGGCCGCGCGATGGAGCGCGATGTGATCGTCACCCTGCCCACCGGCGACGTGCGTACCTACTCCGACATCCGCTTTCCGGTCTTCGGGCCAGACGGTCGCCCCGCTGCCGTCGGCGAGATCGCCACCGACGTCACCGAACTGCGCTCGGCCCAGTTCGACCGCGTCCACCGGCGCGAGGAATCCGAAGAGCGCTACCGGCTGCTGGCCGAGCACTCCCTCGACGTCATCGCCCGGATGCGCCCGAACGGCACGTTCAGCTATGTCTCACCGGCCTCCAGCGAAGTGCTCGGATTCGAGCCGGACGAACTGACCGGCTCCAACCCGCCAGGAGGGCGGGTGCATCCCGAGGACCAGGCAGTGGTCGCCGATGCGATATCGCGGGTCGTGGTGGGCGGGGCGCCCAAGACCCTGAGCTATCGCTTCCTGCACGGCAATGGCTCGTGGCGATGGCTCGAGACGACCTGGAGCGCCATTCCGATCACCCCGCTGCCGGGCGATGCGCCGGGCGGCGCTTATGAGTTGTTCGCTGCGACCCGCGACGTCTCCGAGCGTTACGCGGCTCAGCAGCAGCTCGAGCAGCTCGCGCTGCGGGACGGGCTGACGGGTCTGGCGAATCGGGCGCTGCTGACCGACCGGCTCACCACCGCCATCGAGCGGCTGGAACGCCGCGGCGGAGCGGTCGCCGTCTACCTGATCGACCTCGACCACTTCAAGGCGATCAACGACACCTTCGGCCACGCCGGCGGAGACGCGGTCATCGTCGAGGCAGGCCGTCGATTGATCCGTGCCTCGCGGGCCGGTGACACCGTTGCCCGCCTGGGCGGCGACGAGCTGATCCTCGTCGCGGAGGTCGCCGGCCGCGCTGAGGCGGAAGCGCTCGGCGAGCGACTGCTGGAACACCTGCGCACGCCCTACCCCGACCCGGTGGGCCGGGCGTGCACGTCCTCCATCGGTCTCGCGCTCGCCCGCGACTACCGCTGCGATCCGGACGGGCTCCTGCAGCGCGCGGACGTGGCGCTCTATGCGGCCAAGCAGGCCGGACGCGATCGGGTCGAGGTCTTCGCCGGCGCGGTGCAGCGCCGGCTAGGCCGGCGGCGGGCCGTCGAGCAGCAGGTGCGTACCGCGCTCGCCGGCGACGGCCTGACGCTGCACTACCAGGCACTGGCAGACCTGGAATCCGGCACGGTCGTGGCCGCCGAAGCGCTTGCCCGCCTCGACAGTCCTGACGGTCTGCCGATCGCGCCGGACATCTTCATCGGCGTGGCCGAGGAAACCGGACTCATCGCTGAGCTCGACCGCTGGGTGATCGCCCGCGTCGTCCGGCAGATCCGCGAGCTGCGCAGCACCGGCACCGGACGCTGCCCGGTCTTCTCGGTCAACGTGTCGGCGCGGACGCTCGCGGCGCCCGACTTCGCCGGCTGGCTCAGCGAAACCCTTGTCGCCTCGGACCTGGACGGCGGCGGGCTCTCGCTCGAGCTCACCGAGCGCACGTTGCTCGTCGCCGGCGAAACGGTCGAGCGCACGCTCGCCTCGCTCGCGGAGATGGGGGTCGGCGTCGGCCTCGACGACTTCGGCACCGGTTGGTCGTCGCTGCGCTACCTGTCGGAGCTGTCGCTTGATTTCGTCAAGCTCGACCGCAGTTTCACCGCCGAGCTCGCGCCGGACGGCCGCAAGCACGACTTCGCCCGGGCGATCTGCGGGCTGGCGCGCTCCCTCGGGCTCGTCGTCGTCGCCGAGGGGATCGAAAGCAAGAGTCAGGTGGACCTGCTGCGCGACGCGGGCTGCGACCTCGGCCAGGGCTACGCGATCTCCCGCCCCGGCCTCGTCGACCAACTCCCCGAACACGTCTCACTCGTCGATCTGACCGCGTCCAGCTGACCCATCCACGCCCGCACCGGTCCGGCGCGATAGGACTAGTCACGACAGGTGGTGATGTTCTTGAGTCCGCGACCCCCGCTGGACCTACTCGACGGCGATTTCTACCTCGATCCCTACGCGACGTACGCATGGCATCGCGAGAACGCCCCGGTGGCCTGGGACGCGGTGAACGAGCTGTGGGGTGTCTTCCGCTACGACGACATCGTCGACATCGAGACCCGCGACCGCGAGTTCATCAGCTCCGACACGGCAAAGGGTGGCTACCGGCCGAACCTGCCGGCCGATCCGGCGATCATCGGGCTCGACAACCCGCTGCACGCGCAGCGCCGCAAGATCGTCAGCCGCCGTTTCACGCCCCGCACCATCGCGGGCCGCGAGGACCACATCCGCGAGGTCGTCAACGAGCTCATCGACGCCGCGCTGGCCAAGGGCGAGGGCGTTGAGGTCATCGACGAGCTGGCCGCTCCGCTGCCTGCCCGCATGATCGGCTGGCTGCTCGGGTTTCCGGAATCGGACTGGCGCCTGCTGAAGCAGTGGTCGGAAGAGACGATTCAGCTCGGCGGCGGACCGCGCTACTTCGACCAGGCCGGAATGACGAGTTCGGCGGCGTTCTTCGCGGCAGCGGAGGAGCTGTACGAGGAGAAGAAGCGCTGCCCGGCCGACGACATCATGACGATCTGGACCGAGGCCCAGATCGACGGCCGCCCGATGAACCTCGCCGAGGTGCGCTCGGACGGGCTGTTGATCCTCGACGGCGGCGCCGAGACGACCCGCACGGTGATCGCCCGCACCTTGCTCAACCTGATCGCCAACCCCGACCAGTGGGCGGCGCTGCGCGCGGGTGCCGACATCACCTGCGCCGTCGAGGAATTCATCCGTTACGTGACGCCGATCCACAACATGTGCCGGGTGGCCACCCACGACTGCGAGATCAGCGGCGCGAAGATCAAGGCAGGCCAGCAGCTCGTGCTGATGTACGGGTCGGCCAACCGCGACCCGGCGCACTTCACCGACCCCGAGCGGCTCGACGTCACGCGCAAGCCCAACGAGCACATCGCGTTCGGCCTCGGCACCCACTTCTGCCTCGGCGCCGGGCTCGCGCGCCTGGAAATCAAGGTGTTCTTCGAGGAGTTCGTCCGGCGGGTGAGCGAGTTGAGGTTGTCACCGAGCGGGTCGGTGGTCGAGATGCCGAACGCCTTCGTCTACGGGCTGCGCTCGGCCGACCTCGATCTGGTGGCTGCCTCGTAGCCACCCGTCAAGTCGTGACCGGCTGCCCGATCTGCTCCTCCGACCAGGCCCACAGCCGCTGCGCGACGTCGGCGTCGACCGCATGCGGCGCGACCCCTTGCGTGCGCGCCTCGTCAGCGGGCTCGCCGATGTGGACGTCCTCGAGGTAGCGACCACCCTGGCCGGCGAGGTCGGGCGAGGTCGCGGCCCAGACGCTGGTGGCCGCCCCCGCCGGGATCGACTTCAGCGTGAGCGCGCCGGCCGGGGCCCGCGAGGCCATGGCCTTGAAGTCGTCTCGCGTGAGGTGACGCGAGAGCTCGGTCGCGATGACGCCCGGGTGCACCGCGAAGCTGTGAATCCCCTTATCTGCCAGGCGCTTTTCGAGCTCGACGGTGAAGAGGATGTTGGCACTCTTGGACTGCCCGTAGGCCTCGAACTTGTCATACGGGCGGCTCCGGAAGTGCGGGTCGTCGAAGTTGATCCCCCCGCGGAAATGCCCGCGGGAGCTGAGGTTGACGATGCGGACATCGCTACCTCCGTCCGCGGCCTTGCGCAGCGCCGGCAGGAGCTCACCGGTCAGCGCGAAGTGGCCGAGATGGTTGGTGCCGAGCTGCATGTCGAAACCGTCGCTGGTCTGCGCCTGAGGGCACGCCATCACACCGGCGTTGTTGATGAGCAGATCGAGGCTGTCGTGATCGGCGCGGAAACTCTCGCCGAATGCCCGCACGCTGGCCAGCGATCCGAGGTCGAGCTCGCGGATCTCGAGCTGCGCGGCAGGCGCCGATTCGCGAATCTTGTCCGCCGCCCGCTCACCCTTGTCGACGTCGCGGACGGCCATCACGACCCGGGCGCCGGCTGACGCGAGCGCGCGCACGGTCTCGACGCCGATACCGGCAGAGGCGCCCGTGACGACGGCAAGCTTGCCGGTCAGGTCGATTCCGGCGATGACCTCGCCGGTGGTGGTGTCTGCTCCGTATGCCATAAACGCAGCCAACCACCGGGCGCTGCTAGAACCCTCGGCGGGGGCGGGCTACCCTTCCGAGAACGGCATTTCACGTGCCCCTACTGGAGGTGGCTGTGGCGAGCGACGAGCTCTTCCTGCCCGACCCGCTTCCCCGCGAGGTCAAGTACACGGTCATTTCGGTGGACGACCACGTGGTCGAGCCCCCGCACACGTTCGAGGGCCGGATCCCCCGGCACCTCGCCGCCAAGGCGCCCCGGATCGTCGAGACGCCGCAGGGCCACGAGGTCTGGGAGTTCGAGGGGCAGACCTTCACCCAGGTCGGGATGAACGCGGTCGCCGGACGGCGTAAGGAGACGGTCAAGCTCGAGCCGTTCCGCTTCGAGCACATGCGTCCCGGCTGCTACGACATCGGCCCGCGCATCAAGGACATGGACATCAGCGGGGTCTGGGGATCGGTCAACTTCCCGTCGCAGATCACCGGCTTCTGCGGCCGGGTGTTCTTCAACGCCCAGGACCGCGAGCTCGGCATGGCGTGCATAAAAGCCTGGAACGATTGGCTTTTCGACGAGTGGCATGAGCCGTATCCGGAGCGGATCGTGCCGCTCGGTATCACGTTTCTGGCCGACCCGGAGCTCGCTGTGGCGGAGATTCGCCGGTGCGGCGAGCGCGGCTTCACCGCGATGACGTTCCCCGAGCGTCCCCACATGATCGGGCTGCCCTCGCTGTGGGATCGCGACCATTGGGACCCGATCCTTTCGGCGATGGTCGATACCGACATGGCGGTCTGCCTGCACGTCGGCAGCTCGGGACTGAACCAGGCACCTCCGGGCGCGCCGTCACTGCAGCTCGGCGCCACGCTTTTCTCCGCGGTGTCGCTGAACGCGTGTGCCGAATGGGTGTGGTCGGGCTATCCGTTGCGCATGCCGAAGCTCAAGATCGTCATGAGCGAAGGCGGGATCGGCTGGGTCGCGATGCTCCTCGACCGGCTCGACAACATCATCGATCGGTCGGGTTACGGCCTCGGGTGGGACGAGCGTCCGGCCGACGTTCTGAAGCGCAACTTTTCGTTCTGCACCATCGACGACCCGTCGACCATCGACACCCGCCATCGCATCGGCATCGAGAACATCATGTTCGAGACCGACTACCCACACGGCGACGGCACCTGGCCCGACACGCAGCTCGTGCTGGAGAAGGTCTGGGGCCACATCCCGCCGTCGGAGCTGCGTGCCATGTGCAGCGAGAACGCCGCCCGCGTCTTCCGTCACCCGCTGCCGCCTGTCGTCCTGCCGCGCGACTGAACGAATCGGAGGAATCCACTGTGGATTTCATGCCAACTGCCGAGAAGCTGATCCCCGACCTGAGCGAGCGCGAAGAGCTCGTCCTGCTCGCGCGCACGCTGTGGCGCGAGGGCTACAACGACCACCTCGCCGGCCACATCACCTGTGCCCTCGGCGACGGGACGCTGCTGTGTAACCCGTGGCTCATCACCTGGAACGAGCTGCGCCCCGAGCAGGTCATTCGCATCGACCTGGAAGGCAACCTGGTCGAGGGTGACTGGCCGGTGCCATTGGGGATTCCGCTGCACCTGCAGCTGCACAAGCTGCGCCAGGACGTGAAGTGGGCCTGCCACAACCACCCGCTCTACGGCACGGTGTGGGCCGACATGGGCGAGGTGCCACCGATCTTCGACCAGAGCTCGGCTCTCGGCGGCGGCGGCGCACTGGCACTTGTCGACGAGTACGACGGGCCGGTCAACGATCCGAATACGGCGCGTCAGGCGATCGAGAAGATGGGCGGCGCGCACCTGGCGCTGCTCGCCGGGCACGGGGTCTTCGTGCTCGGCGGTTCCGCTCGCGCGATCCACCAGCGGGCGGTCGCGCTCGAGCAGCGCTGCCAGCGGGCGTGGCACGTGCGCGCTACTGGTTCGAAAGCCGGGTCGCCGCTTCCGGAGGCCTACCTCTCGGCGATGTCGCGCTCTGACGGCGAAGGCTTCCGCGGCTTCTGGGAAGCCATGGTGCGCCAGGAGCTCCGCTCCGACCCCACCCTCCTCGACTAGACCAACGCTGCCATGATCATGAAATAGCCCTGATCATCCCGTTCAGAGCAAGATCATGGCAGCGTTGATCATGGCCGGGATTTGAGGGAGGCCTGGATTTGCCGGACGCGGTCGGCGAAGCCGGGCTGATCCATGGACCATTCCTGGGCTTCGAGCTCCAGCGCCATCGCGTGGTCGGGGCTGCTCAGGGCAAGCCCAGCGCGTAGCGAGGCCTTGGTGCGGGCGACGAGTTCACGTGGCCGGCGGGCAGCGCGGCGGGCGAGCTTCAGCGCGAGCGGCATCAGTTCCTCGTCGGGAACGCAACGCCACGCCAGGCCAGCCGCCGCGGCTTCGGCGCCGTCCAGCGTGTCGCCACAGAGCACCAGAGCGGCCGCGCCCTGGGCGCCGATGCGCTGTTCGAGACGCCACAGATGACCGCCGCCCGGATGGATGCCGACATCGAGCCAGCGCGGATCGAAGCGGGCGCCCGGCGCGGCGAGGATGACGTCGCAGGCAAGCGGCAGGTTGACGCCGGCGCCGATCGCGGGAGCGGCGATCGCGGCGATGGTCGGGACCGGCGCGTTGGCGAGTGCGAGGAATCCGGCGTAGGTCGCGGCGAGCGGAACTTCCCGTGAAATGAGGGCATCCAGCGATCCGCCGGCACAAAAGACCGGTGGATCGGCGGACAGGACGAGTGCTCCTGCGCCGCCGTCGAGGGCGTCCTGCACGGCGGCCGCGAGGGCGTTGCTGAGGGCGGGCGACAAGGCGTTGCGATGCGCCGGATCGGTGAGCCGGATGAGCCCCACGCCCTCCTCGACCGTGTGGGTGACGAGGCCGGTGGCGGGGTGGGTCATCGCGTGAAGGCTCCTTCGACGATCTCGTGCAGCGAGGGGAGCGGGAGGCGTTCACCCGCTGTCGGATCATCGGACATGACGGCGGGATCGAGCGACTGGTAGCCGTGGACGATGCCGCTGAAGATGCGCGAGAGCACGGCAGGGTCACCGTCGCGGAAGACTCCGGATCGCTGGCCCTCCGCGAAAAGGTCGGCCTGCATGCGCATGGCCTCGTCGAAGCGCAATTGCACGCTCGGGTCGACGGTGACGCCATGGGCTGCGTCGGCGGTGCCGGTGAACCGCAGGTAGAGCCGTCCGAACGCGGGGCGGGCGCGGAAGAAGCCGACCTGGAAGTCCACGAGCCGAAGCATTCGGGCGAGGACGTCAGCGGTCTCGGAGGGGTCCAGAGCCGCGGCCATTCCCGGCATGAATTCGGTGCCGCGGCGAAGCCACACATGCCGGAAGAGCTCTTCCTTGCTGGGGAAGAACAGGTAAACCGAGCCCACGGCGAAGCCGGCGAGTTCGGCGATCTCCTTCAAGGTGGCCAGCGCGAATCCGCGGCTGCCGAAGATCTCCTCGGCGGCGTCGAGCAGGTGGGTCCGGCTCAGATCCTGCTGGCGCAGCCGGCGCTGGGTGCGGCGATCGACGGCCGTGTCAGCGAGGGGACGAGCCACGAGCAGGACCCCCCTCGGCTCAGTGCGGACTTGCCAATCCGGCGCGTGCATGTGAATCATAAGCCGGAACGCTGAACGTGGATTCAGCAAAGTTCACGGATCGACCGGCAGGAGCGGCAATGGACGCCAACGACATGATCCTGATCAGCGTGGACGACCACCTGGTCGAGCCGCCGGACATGTTCGAAGGTCGGATGCCGCCGAAGTTCGCCGACCAGGCGCCCCGCGTCGTCCGCAAGCCGGACGGTTCGGACGTCTGGGTCTTCAACGGCACCGAGATCCCGAACATCGGGCTCAATGCCGTCGCCGGCCGGCCCAAGGAGGAGTACGGGGTCGAGCCGACCGCGTACACCGAAATGCGCCCGGGCTGCTACGACATCCACGAGCGGATCAAGGACATGAGCGCCGGCGGGCTGCTCGCGTCGATGTGCTTCCCGTCCTTTCCCGCCTTCTCCGGCCGGCTCTTCGCCGCAGCGGATGACAAGGAGCTCGCGCTCGCGACGGTGCAGGCCTACAACGACTGGCACGTCGATTCCTGGTGCGCGGCTTATCCCGGACGCTTCATCCCGATGGCGTTGCCGGTGCTGTGGGACGCCGATCTCGCCGCCGCCGAGGTGCGCCGGATGGCCGCCAAGGGCGTGCACTCGATCACCTTCACCGAGAACCCGGCGACGCTGGGCTACCCGAGCTTCCACGAGGGTCATTGGGACCCGCTGTGGAAGGCGCTCGTCGACGAGAACGTCGTGCTGAGCATCCACCTCGGCTCGTCCGGCAAGCTCGCGATCACCTCGCCTGACGCCCCGGTCGACGTCATGATCACGCTGCAGCCGATGAACATCTGCCAGGCGGCCGCTGACCTCGTCTGGTCACGTATCCCCAAGCAGTTCCCTGACATCAGGATCGCCCTGTCCGAAGGCGGCACCGGGTGGATCCCGTACTTCCTCGACCGGCTCGACCGCACGTACGACATGCACCACTCGTGGACCGGCCAGGACTTCGGCAACCAGCTGCCGAGCGACATCTTTCGCAAGCACTTCCTCACCTGCTTCATCGACGATCCGGTCGGCGTCCAGCTGCGCCACCTCATCGGCATGGACAACATCTCGTGGGAGTGCGACTACCCGCACTCGGATTCCTCGTGGCCCACGTCGGCACAGGAGCTGGAAGCAGTCATGGCCGGCGTGCCCGACGACGAGGTGAACAAGATCACCTACGAGAACGCGATGCGCTGGTACTCCTTCGACCCCTTCCAGCATCGTTCGCGCGAGCAGTGCACGGTCGGGGCACTGAAGGCCGAGGCCTTTGGCCATGACGTGGGCGTGCACGCGTTCGACACCGGGCGGATCGAACGCACTCACAAGGGCATCGACCTCGGCAATCTCGTCCCGACCGCCTGAGATCACAGTTTTGATCGGCGCTGTTCGGCCGATGATGGGTACGTGAAGGACCACCTGACCGCGCCGCGCCTCGAAGGCACTTTCGCCGTGGGGGACCGGCGGCTGGGGTTCGCCGAGTTCGGCAATCCCCGCGGCCGGGCGGTGCTGTGGATTCACGGCACTCCCGGCGCGCGGCGTCAGGTGCCCGAGCCGGCACGGGTCGCAGCGCAGCGGATGGACCTGCGCATCGTGGGGATAGACCGGCCGGGAGTAGGCGCGTCGACCCCGCACCGCTATACCTCGATCCGCGACTTCTCTTCCGACGTCGAGCCGCTGCTGGACGCGCTCGGTATCGACACGTTCGTGATGATCGGACTTTCCGGGGGCGGCCCGTACGTGCTGGGGTGCGCACACGCCATGCCCGACCGGATGATGGCCGCCGGGCTGATCGGCAGCGTCGCGCCCACCGTCGGCGCCGACGCTCCCGGCGGTGGCCTGGTTGACCTGACGCGCCGCTTGCACCCCTTCATCACCTCGATGCGGGCGCCGCTCTCGGTCGCGCTCTCCGCGCTGGCGTGGTCGGGCCGGCCTATCGCCGGTAACGCGTTGGAGCTCTATGCGCGGCTCAGCCCGGAGGGCGACCGCCGGATGCTGGGCCGCCCGGAGTTTCGCGCGATGTTCCTCGACGATCTGCTCAACGGCAGCCGGATGGGCCTGCGGGCGCCGATCGACGATCTCATCCTGTTCGGCCAGGACTGGGGTTTCCCGCTTTCCGAGGTACGCGTACCCGTCCACGCCTGGCACGGTGAACGCGACCACATCGTGCCGTTTGCGCACGGCGTCCACCTGGTCTCACGCCTGCCCGAGGCGCATCTGTATCCCATGCCGGGCGAGAGCCACCTCGGCGGGCTCGGCGAGGCCGTCAGCATCCTGCGCACCCTCGACAAGGCCTGGGACTCCCGGCTGCGCAAACCGGTCGCCGCGCGCAGCTGAGCCAGGACCGTCCAGAGTCGCGGCCGATGGGACATGTGTCAGCATGCCGCCATGGCTCCTGTCGAGATCGTCATCGACGACTACACCGATCCGCACTTCAGCCCGCAGGCGCGGGCGATGCTCGATGCGATCGCGGCGGCGCCGGTACTCCCGCTGGAGCCCAAGATCTTGATGGACGCGGCCAGCGAGCAGACCGGCCTCGAGGACTTCGGCGACGACTGGTTCCGCGAGCCGCTCGAGGTCGTGTGCGAGGCCATCCCGAGGGAGGCCGGCCTCTCGCCTACGGGGCGGGTCATGGCCGGCGGCTCGCTGGTGAGCATGCTGTCCAACCGGTTGCGCCTGGAGGATCTGATCCGGCGGCACCCGGAAATCGAGGAGGTGCCGATCGCGCGCCCGATCATCATCGTGGGGCTACCCCGTACCGGGACGACGCATCTGCACAACCTGCTGTCGGCGGATCCCGCGCTGCGCTCGCTGCCGTACTGGGAGAGTCTGGAACCCGTTCCTGCCACGATCCCGCCGCCCGACCCGGATCCGCGGATCGAGCGCTGCGCGATGGCGACCGGCTTCACCGACGTCGCCATGCCGCACTTCAAGGCGATGCACGAGATGACGCCTGAGCATGTTCACGAAGAGGTCCAGCTGCAGACGCTGACGATCGCGTCGATGCTGCTGGAAACCCAGTGGCACGTGCCGACGTACCGCGACTGGTGGAAGGGCACCGACCAGACCCCGGGTTACCGCTACCTGCGCCGGGCGCTGCAGGCGTTGCAGTGGCTACGCGGCGGCGAGCGCTGGGTGCTGAAAAGCCCGCAGCATCTGGAACAGTTCGGCCGGCTCAACACCGTTTTCCCGGACGCGACGGTCGTGTGTACCCATCGCGATCCGGTGGCGGTCACCGCGTCGTTCGTCACGATGGTCAGCTACAGCGTCCGGCTGTCGATCGAGCACCCGGACCCGCGTTCGATCGGCCGCTACTGGACGGATCGGGTGCAGGACATGCTGACCGCCTGCGTGACCGATCGGGACGAGCTGCCGGCGGAGCGCTCGCTGGACGTGCGTTTCGACGACTTCATGACCGACGAGTGGGGCACCGTCGAGCGGATCTACGAGCTGGCGCAGCAGCCGTTCCCGGACTCGAGCCGGGAGGCGTTGCAGGCCTACAACGACAACCATCGCCGCAACCGCTTCGGACGCGTGCGCTACGACCTCGCGTCCTTCGGCATCGATACGGCCGAGCGCGAGACGGCG
>DATAVO010000157.1:0-10724 GCA_036267695.1 Frankiaceae bacterium | reverse complement strand
GCGGCCGTGGCGATCCTGCTGTCCGTGCTGCTGGCGGAGGCGCACGCGCTCACCGCGCAAGGAATCATCGACCGCAGGGCCATCCGTCGCGCGGCCGCGCAGGACAAGGGCGCGGAGCCTGCACCGCAGCCGCCTCCCGCGGCCGAGGAACCGGTCGTCCTCCCCCAGCCGACCACCACCGAGCAGCGCAAGGAGCGGCGGACCCTCGCGACCGACCTGTTGAGCGCGCTCATCGCGCTCGCCCTGCTCGCCATCCTGCAGAACTTCGACGTCGTCCTGCTCGGACGCGCGGCGCCGGGAAATGCCGGCAGTTACGCGCCGATCTCGGTGGCCTGCAAGCCGCTGGTGCTCGCCGCGTTCGTCCTCGCAGGCTTCCTGCTGCCCGAGACCGCCTCCAGACGCCATGCCGGGGAACATGCGCTGCGCCAGCTCGGTGTCGTGCTCGCGGTCATCGCCGCCCCCGCGGTCATCCTCATCGCGCTGGCGGGTGCCGCGCCGACCCAGGTGCTGAAGATCGCGTTCGGGCCCCGGCTGACGGCAGCAGCTCCCGCGTTCCTGATGCTCGCCCTGGCGATGACCTTGCTGGCGGCGACGGTGCTGTTCACGCACTACCTGCTGGCTGCCGGCCGCCCGGTGGTGCTCCTGGTGCTGGCCGTCGGCGCCGCTCTGACGGTCGTCCTGCTGCTGAACGCTCACGGCGCCTTGGTGGCGACGGCAAGGGTCGACCTCATCGGTCAGGCGATCGTGGCAGTGGCCACCGGAGCTCTTGTGCTTCACACCGCGCGTCCGCGCAGCCGTTCAAGGTCTGTGGGATAGCCTCGGGCAGCCGCAAAGCGGTAGTGATTTGAGCGCACTGGTAAGACCCCGAGGAGCTTGTGACTGACCTGGTGCCGGCGGGCTTGGCAGCGCCCGGCACGCCCGCCGAGTCGGACGAAATCGTGGCAGATCCCTCGCTTCAGGCGCTGGTCGAGGCCTCCGGGCTGACGCGTATCCATCTGCTCGCCTGGCGCGATCTCGCCGACCCTGAAGCCGGCGGCAGTGAGGTCCATGCCGACAAGGTCGCTCAGGCCTGGGCCCGGGCCGGGCTCGACGTCACGATGCGCACCGCAGCCGCCCCCGGGCAGCGCGCGTACGGCAAGCGCAACGGCTACTCGGTCGTACGCAAGGCCGGTCGCTACACCGTTTTTCCCCGGACGGCCCTCTCCGGTGCGATCGGGCGCACCGGCCCACGCGACGGCCTGGTCGAGATCTGGAACGGCATGCCGTTCTTCTCCCCGGTCTGGGCGCGCGGACCGAAGATCGTCTTCCTGCACCACGTGCACGCCGAGATGTGGCGGATGGTCCTTCCGCCCAAGCTCGCCAGGATCGGCGAGACCATCGAATTCAAGGCGGCGCCGCCGTTCTACCGGTCCACCCAGATCGTCACGCTCTCGCGCTCCAGCCGCGACGAGATCATCGAACTGCTGGGCATGCCGGAGCAGAACGTCACGGTCGTCCCGCCCGGCATCGACCCGGTCTACCGGCCCGGCGGCACCCGCTCGCCGCACCCGCTCGTGGTCGCGGTCGGACGGCTCGTGCCGGTCAAGCGTCCGGGCGAGCTCGTCGCAGCGCTCCTGGAGACCAAGAAGTCGGTGCCCGCTCTGGAAGCCGTACTCGTCGGTGAGGGCTACGAGCGTGAGGCGCTGGAAGCCCAGATCCGGGTGGCCGGTGCGCAGGATTGGCTACGCCTGCCCGGGCGGGTCAGCGACGCCGAACTCGTCCAGCTCTATCAGCGCGCGTGGGTGCTCACCTCCGCGTCGGCGCGCGAAGGCTGGGGCATGACGCTCACCGAAGCCGCCGCCTGCGGCACCCCCTCGGTCGTCACCGACATTGCCGGCCACCGTGATTCCGCCGAGCCCGGAGTGAGCGGGCTGCTGGTACCGACCCCGGCCGACCTCGGACCCGCCCTCGCCCGCGTCCTGCTCGATCCGCAGGAGCGTGAGGCCCTGCACCTCGGGGCGCTTCGCCACGCTGCCCGTTTCACCTGGGAGGTCACGGCGCGCGAGACGTTTCGGGTGCTCGCCGGTGAGGCCGAACGCTTTGCTGCCCGCCGCCGGGGCGGCCTGGGCCGAGGCTCGGCTCGAAGTTCCGCACCCCGTACGTCCGCGTGACCGTCACAGCGGGGCCGACCCGAGACGCGGCTGACATTCCCACCCGGCCTGGGCCACCGCGCCCGTCCCGCCGCCTGCGCGGCCTGCCGCGCCGCCTGCCCTCGTGGCCCGCGCTGATCATCGCGCTGATCTCTTACGTTCCGCTGCTGCTCACCGCTCCGGGCTGGGTCGGCGCCGACACCAAGCAATACCTCTACATCAATCCCGACCGACTGCTCGCACGCGCGCCGTACCTGTGGGACCAGCACACCGGCATGGGCGGGGTCACCCACCAGAACATCGGCTACCTGCTGCCGCAGGGCCCGTGGTACTGGGTCTTCGAACACCTGCGGGTGCCGGACTGGGTGGCCCAGCGGCTGTGGACGGGCACGCTTCTTTTCGCCGCCGCCATGGGTGTTCTGGCGCTGCTGCGCACGTTCGGCTGGCGCAACCGGCCATCGGTCCTCGCCGCCGTCGCCTATCAGCTTTCGCCTTACGTCCTGGAGTATGTCGCGCGAATCTCGGCGATCCTGCTCCCCTGGGCCGGCCTGCCGTGGATGGTCGTCTTCGTCGTGCGGGGCCTGCGCTTCCAGGCATTGCACGTCACGCACGAACCCGAGGGCGAGTTCGTGGATGCCGACTCGGCCGATGCCGTAGCGGAAGTCCCCGCGTTCGACCATGACGCCGATCCGCTGGCCGAAAGTGCTGACGCCGCAGGCGATCTCGAGGAATTCGATCCTGCCTTCGATGCCGAATTCGCGCGCGAGGAAGGCCACTTCTCCCGCTTCCTGCACGGCGTGGCGCGCTGGCGCTACCCCGCGCTGTTCGCCCTCGTCGTCGCCCTCATCGGCGGCACGAACGCCACCTCGCTGATCTACGCCGGCCTGGCGCCGACAATCTGGCTGCCGTTCGCGATCGTGCGCCGCGAGGTCACCTTCCGCGATGCGCTCGCGTTCGTCGCCCGCACGCTCCTGCTGACGGCGGCCGTGAGCGCCTGGTGGATCAGCGGGCTCGCGACCCAGGGCGCGTACGGCTTGGATGTCCTCGCCTACTCCGAGACGGTCAAGACGGTCGCCTCGGACTCACAAGCCTCAGAAGTGCTGCGGGGCTTGGGAAACTGGTTCTTCTACGGCCGTGACGGCATCAGCGCCTGGATCCAGCCGTCGCTGACGTACACCGAAAACCTTGCCGTTCTTGCGGTGTCGTTCGCCGTACCGATTCTTTCGCTCGCCGCCGCAGCCTGCCTGCGCTGGGTGCACCGCGCGTACTTCGTGACGCTCGTGCTCGTCGGCACGGCACTCTCGGTCGGCGTCTACCCGTACAACAGCCCTTCGCCGGCGGGGGCGTTGTTCAAGGCGTTCGCCACCGGATCGACGGCCGGCCTCGCGCTGCGCTCGACCCCGCGGGCGGTCCCGCTCGTGGCGCTCGGCTTCGGGGTGCTGCTCGCCGGCGGCTTGGAGTCGCTCTTCCACCTGCCGTGGCGACGGTTGGTGCCGTCCGGAGAAGCGGTGCGCCGCCGGTTCGCACCCGGCCGCTGGGTGCCGGTCGGCGCGTTCATCGCCGTGCTGATCCTGATCGCCATCGACATGCTTCCGCTGTGGCGCGGGCAGTTCGTCGATCCCAACCTGCGCCGGCCGGAAAAGCTCCCCTCCTACCTGACGCAGGCGGCCGCGTCGCTGAACGCCGCTCCGCGGATCGACGGTTCGCAGACCCGCGTCCTCGAACTCCCCGGCGCGGACTTCAGCGACTACCGCTGGGGGGCGACGCTGGATCCGCCGCTGCCCGGACTGATGAACCGCCCTTATGTCTCCCGCGAGCTGATCCCGGCGGGCACCCCTCAGTCCGCCTCGCTGGTGCAGGCCATCGACCGGCGCCTGCAGGAAGGCGTGTACGAGCCGTCGTCGCTCCCCTCGCTCGCCCGCCTGATGGGCGTCGGCGATGTGGTGTTGCGCAGCGACCTTCAGTACGAGCGCTTCCGCACCCCGCAGCCGATCTCGACCTGGGTGCAGTGGACCACCCAACGCCCGCCGGGGCTTGCTGCCCCCAAGGCCTTCGGGCCACCCGTCGCTGAGACCCCGGCCATTCCATTCGTCGACGAGATCAGCCTGGCCAACCCTCCCGGCGCCGCCGAACCGCCGTCGCTAGCCGACTTCAGCGTGAATGATCCGGTGCCGATCGTGCGCGCCGAGCGGGCAAGCGAGCCACTGCTGGTGGCGGGCAACAGCGAGGGGCTGGTCGACGCGTCGGCCGCCGGAATGCTCGCCTCGACCGGCACCGTGCGCTTCGCCGCCTCGCAGACGACGGCCAAAGCCGACAACACCAAGGCCGCACCGGTGCCGTCTAACGCCGACCT
The DNA here is from genome assembly GCA_036267695.1 of Frankiaceae bacterium. Classification (GTDB taxonomy): domain Bacteria; phylum Actinomycetota; class Actinomycetes; order Frankiales; family Frankiaceae; genus DATAZK01. The sequence goes on along the minus strand of DATAVO010000157.1, from coordinate 6,242 downwards.
CTTGCTCACCGACTCCAACCGCAAGCGCGCGGAACGCTGGGGAACGGTCCGGGAGAACTACGGCTACGTCGAGACCGCCACCGGTACGCCCCTCGCCAAGGACCCGAATGACGCGCGCCTACCGGTCTTTCCCGGCGAGACGACCGCCGACCAGACGGTGGCCGTCCTCGGCGGGGTCGCTGACATCGAGGCCTCCGGCTATGGCAACGAGGTCAGCTACGCCCCCGCCGACCGCCCGTTCTACGCCTTCGACGGCGACACCACCACCGCCTGGTCGGTCGGTGCGTTCGGCGACCCGCGCGGGCAGCGGCTGCGCGTCGATCTGCTGAAGCCCGTCACCAGCAACCACGTCTCGCTCGTGCAGCCCTACAACGTGCCGTCCACCCGGACGATCTCCAAGGCCGAGCTCACCTTCTCCGGCGGCGGCGCGCCGGCCACGACCGTCGACGTCGACATGACGCCCGCGTCGCTGACCAAGGCCGGGCAGGTGGTGGCCTTCCCGAGCCGCTCCTTCACCCAGGTCGAGTTCAAGATCATCCAGACCAGCAACGGGACGCTCAACAGCTACGACGGGCAGAGCGGCGTCGGCCTCGCGCAGCTGGACATCCCGGGCATCACCGCGACCGAGACGCTTCGGCTCCCGACAGATCTCTTCCAGGCCGCCGGGACCAACGGGGCCAAGCAGCCGCTGACCGTGATGCTGACCCGCGACCGGGCCAACCCGCAGGAGCCCTTCAAGACCGACACCGAGCTCTCGATGTCACGCGAATTCACCCTGCCGACCGACCGGACCTTCGGGGTCGGGGGCACGGCGCGAGTCTCGGCGACGACGCATGACTCGGTGCTCGATCAGCTGCTGGGCCGTACCGCCAACGCGGCTGCGGCAGCGCCCGGCAGCGGGGTCGTCACGGCGACCTCCTCCTCCGCGCTACCCGGCTCGCTGGACGCCCGGGCGCCGTCAGCGATCGACGACAATCCCAAGACAGCGTGGACGAATTCGTTCGGCGGCAACATCGGTGCGTGGGTGCAGATCCACTCGGCGACTCCGACGACGCTGTCGAAGCTGAACCTGCAAATCATCGCCGACGGCAAGCACTCGGTGCCGACCACCATCACGCTAGAGGTCGACGGCGGCAAGCAGAAGCGCGTCCTGCACCTGCCGGCCATCACCGACCAGAAGGCGGCTGACAGCACTGTCTCCGCGCCGGTGTCGTTCGCTCCGGTGACCGGCACGACGTTCCGCTTCGTCATCAGCGGTGAGCGTCGCGAGACGACGACCGACTACTTCACCCACGAGCCGCTCGAAGTCCCTGTGGCCATCGCTGAACTCGGCGCGCCGGGGCTGAAGGTCGCGGCCGCCAACGCGAGCCTGCCGAGTACCTGCCGTACCGATCTGCTGAAGATCGACGGGCAGCCGGTCGGCGTCCAGATCGGCGGCTCCACCACTGCGGCGATCGCCCGCGACGGGTTGCAGGTGCAGCTGTGCGGCAAGCCGGTGACGCTCTCGGCGGGCACGCACACGCTGACCACCGCTCCGGGCAGCGTGACCGGGATCGACCTCGACCGGCTGCTGCTCTCCTCGTCGGCGTCGGGCGCCGCGGCCGATCCGACCGATCCCTTCCCGGGTACGGTCCGCACCGCGACCACGTCGGGCTCGAACGTGCCCCAGGTGACGGTGACCGGCGAAGGCCCGGTGGCGTACCGGCTTTCGGTCAGCGGCGCCACGCCTGGCAAGCCGTTCTGGCTGGTGCTCGGGCAGAGCCTGTCGCCGGGATGGGCCGCGAAGGCGGCCGGGCTCGGCAGTCTCGGGAAGCCACAGCTCGTCGATGGTTACGCCAACGGCTGGCTCATCACACCGACGGCGGCGACGTTTGACGTCTCGCTGGACTGGACCCCGCAGAATCGCGTCTGGATCGGCATCGGCATCTCCGCCGTCGCGCTGCTCATCTGCCTGATGCTGGTGCTGCGCCGCCAGCCGGTGCGGCTACGCCTGGCGCCGGAATCGGACCCTCTCCCCGGGTCGGAGTCCGCGCCGGTGCTCGTCAATCCGCTCGGCAAGGAGCGTGGCAAGGTGGCGATCGTGCGCGGCGCGATCGCGGTGGTGATTTCTGCCGGGCTCGCGTTCGCCCTCATCACGCCGATCGCCGGGTTGGTCGTGCTCGCGATGACCGTCGCGGCGCTGGTGATCCCGCGCGGGCGCATCCTGCTGCGTGCCGGCTGCGTCGCCGCACTCCTGGCCAGCGCGCTCTACGTGCTCGAGGTACAGGCGCGTTACAACCTGCCCGAGACCGGCCAATGGGTGCAGGCGTTCCACCGCGTCGCGACCATCTCCTGGCTCGCGGCCGGGCTCATCGTGGCCGATGTCCTGGTGGGCTGGGCGCGCCGCGACATCCCGAAGGGAACGGCCGGGCTCGAGGCGCCGACCCCGCCGCCGGTTTCACCCGAGCCCATGGCCGAGCCGGCACCCGAGCCGGCACCCACCGAGCAGACGGTCAACCTCACCAAGGACGACACGCCTCCCGACGCCGTGCCCAAAACTGGGTAATGCGCGTTAACCGCCGCTCCATAACGCGTATTACCCAGTTTTGGCCACGCTGGCGGCCACGCGCACGGTGACGCCCGGGCGCGTTTAGTGCGCGGCGTCGTCCCAGGTACGCCCATAGCCGACGGAGACATCGAGTGGCACGTCCATCTCATACGCGCCCGCCATCTCCCGGCGCACGAGTGCCTCGACCTCATCGCGCTCCCCCGGAGAGATCTCGAGCACAAGCTCGTCGTGCACCTGCAGCAACAGCCGCGAGCGCAGCTTGGCATCGCGCAGCGCCTTGTGCACCCCGAGCATGGCGATCTTGATGATGTCGGCGGCCGAGCCCTGGATGGGGGCGTTCAGCGCCATCCGCTCAGCCATCGCGCGGCGCTGGCCGTTGTCGGACGTGAGGTCGGGAAGGTAGCGGCGGCGGCCGAGGATCGTTTCGGTGTAACCGTTTCCGCGGGCCTCGGCGACGACTGAGCGCAAGTAGCCGCGCACCCCGCCGAAGCGGGCAAAGTAGGCGTCCATCTGCTCGCGGGCCTCGTCGCGGGGAATGCCGAGCTGCGCCGCGAGACCGAAGTCGGAAAGTCCGTACGCGAGCCCGTAGGACATCGCCTTGATCCGCCGGCGCAGCTCCGGGTCGACATCTTCCGGTGCCAGCTCGTGCACCCGTGAGGCGACCCAGGTGTGCAGATCCTCACCCGACATGAAGGCTTCGATGAGACCTTCATCGCCCGACAGGTGGGCCATGATCCGCATCTCGATCTGGCTGTAGTCGGCGGTCAGCAGGCTCTCGAAATCGGGGCCGACGATGAACGCCTGCCGGATCTGGCGCCCTTCCGCCGTGCGCACCGGGATGTTCTGCAGGTTGGGATCGGTCGAGGAGAGCCGGCCCGTCGCAGCGATCATCTGGTTGAACGTGGTGTGGAAGCGACCGGCCGAATCCACCATGGGGATAAGGGAATCCACGACCGTCTTCAGCCGCGCGACATCACGATGGCGCAGCAGCGCGGGGATCACCTCGTGCTCACTCTGCAGCGCCAGCCAGGCGAGCGCATCGGCGTCGGTGGTGTAGCCGGTCTTGATGCGCTTGGTCTTGGGCAGCTTCAGCTCCTCGAAGAGCACCACCTGCAGCTGTTTGGGTGAGCCCAGGTTGAACTCGTGGCCGACGGCCGCGTACGCCGCCTCCGCCGAGCGGCGGACCTCCGCCCCGTACTCCGACGACAACCGCTCCAGATGCTCGGTGTCGGCCGCGATCCCGACCCGCTCCATGTCCGACAGGACGCCGACCAGAGGCAGCTCGATCTCGCGCAGCAGCCGGGTGCCCCCGCGCCGTTCGAGGTCCTGCTCGAGCGCGATGGCCAGGTCGCGCACCGCCAGCGCCCGCAACCCGTCTTCGGCCGCCTCCCCTTCCTCGCCGGTGCCGTCGAGGGTCAGCTGCCCGTCCGTCGCGACGGCCACCGATTCGGCGCGCAACTCCCGCCGCAGGTAGCGCAGCGCGAGGTCGGCGAGATCGAACGAGCGCTGCCCCGGCAGTGCCAGGTAGGCCGCCAGCGCGGTGTCGCTGGTGACGCCTTCGAGCGTCAGCCCGTGTGCGGCCAGCGCCAGCAGCGGCCCCTTGACGTCGTGCACGGCCTTCGGCTGATCAGCGTCAGCGAGCCAGGCCGCGAGGGCAGCCTCATCCTCCGAGCCGAGGCGGGTGGGGTCGACCCAGGCCGCCGCGCCGTCCCCGGCGGCGATCGCGATGCCCGACAGGGTGCCGGTGCCCCGGCCCCAGGTGCCACGGAACGCGAGCCCCGAGCGCTCCCCCGTCTGGGCGTGCTCGGCGAGCCACTGGGCGACCTCGCCGGCCGCGAGCGTCTCCACGTCGATCTCGAAACCCTGGTCGGCCTCGGGCTCGACAGCTGACAGCGTCGCGTACAGCCGCTCCCGAAGCACCCGGAACTGCAGGGTGTCAAAAAGCTGATGGACGGCCTCCCGGTCCCACGTACCGAGCCGCAAATCATGCGGTCCCACGGGCAGTTCCACCGTGCGCAGCAGCTCGGTCAGCTGCCGGTTGCGCACCACTGACGCCAGGTGTTCACGCAGGGCCGCACCCGCCTTGCCGGGCACCTCGTCAACCCGGTCGACCAGCGCGTCGAGCGAGCCGAACTGGGTGATCCACTTCGAGGCAGTCTTTTCCCCCACACCCGGGATCGAGGGCAGGTTGTCCGACGGGTCACCGCGCAGCGCCGCGAAGTCCGGGTACTGCTGGGGGCTCAGGCCGTACTTGGACTGGACCTCCTCGGGCGTGAAGCGGGTCATGTCGCTGATCCCGCGCCGGGTCATCAGCACGGTGATCTCGTCGTCGACGAGCTGCAGCGCATCACGGTCACCGGTGACGATCAGCACGTCCATGCCCTCGTGCTCGGCTTGCGTGGCGAGGGTCGCGATGACGTCATCGGCCTCGAAGCCGGGCGCGCTCACCATCGGCACCGCCAGGGCGTCGCACACCTCGCGGATCAGCGACACCTGGCCGCGGAAGTCCGAGGGCGTCTCCGAACGGTTCGCCTTGTACTCGGCGTAAGCCTCATGGCGAAACGTCGGCCGGCTCTCATCCCACGCGACCGCGAGATGCGTGGGCGTCTCATCACGCAGAACGTTGATCAACATCGCGGTGAACCCGTACACCGCGTTCGTCGGCTGCCCGGTCGTGGTCGAGAAATTCTCCACCGGGAGCGCGAAAAATGCCCGGTACGCCAGGGAGTGGCCGTCGAGCAGGAGCAGCCGCTCCTTGCCCGCGTCGGCGGTTCCGCCGCCCTTGCGTACGGGCTCCTCGACCGGTTTCTGCGGCGCGCGGCGCCGGCGCACCGGCGGCGGGGTGGCGGCCTCCGGCTCGACCGTCAGGTCTGCTGTGACGTCGTTCGGAGCGGTCGGCGCATCAACTTCGGGCACGCGAGCGAGTCTAGGGTCGAAGCCATGACAGCACCGGAGATGGAGGGCAGCGGCGGCGACACGGCAGACGCTCCGAAGGATGCGTTCGGCGCCGCGTTCATGGGCGGCTTCAACGGGTTACTCGGATTGACGATTGACGAGTGCACGGCCGATCTGGTGCGGGCGCACGTCGTCGTGCACGAGGGGCTGCTGCAGCCCTACGGCATCGTGCACGGCGGGGTGTACGCCTCGCTGTCGGAATCGGCGGCGAGCCTCGGCGGTGCGACCTGGAACATGGCCCGCGTGCCGGGCGGTCGCACCGTTGGCGTCAGCAACGACACAAGCTTCTTGCGAGCGACGCGCGAGGGCACCCTGTCGGTCGTCGCCACTCCCCTGCACCGCGGGCGCACCCTGCAGCTCTGGCAGGTGATGATCACTGACGAGAGCGACCGCCTCGTCGCGAAGAGTGACGTGCGGCTGGCCAACTTGGAGCCCGAAAAGCCTTAGCCCACACGGAATGAGCCCCGAGCGGGGACGAGCCGCGAAGACGGGATCAGCTGGGCGTGCGGCGGCGCACGGCGGTGGGCGTACGGCCGCCGGTGATGCCGAGGCGCAGCCGGCGCCGGCGGGCACCATCGCCGCTGTCGGCTTCAGCCGCCGGGACCTCGGCACCGAGGATGCGGCGCAGGCCGGCCACGGGCGCGACACGATTGACCGAGACGGGCGCAAATCCGAGCCGGGCGAAGAAGCGGTTGGCCTCCCGTGAGGAAGCGTAGACAGCGACGCGCACATGGTCGAC
>DATAVO010000156.1:0-11056 GCA_036267695.1 Frankiaceae bacterium | reverse complement strand
AGCCCCTTCCGATCCACCCGCCGAACGCGGAAACCTGGCGTCGCGTTCCCGGTCACCGTTGCCCTTTCCATCCTGCCAAATTGCGGTGACGCTCGGGGCTGATTGTCCGGATTTAGCCAGTCCGTCGGAAACTGTTTATCGGCTTACGCAAGCACCGTAGGCCCGAGTAGCCGCAGGCCGCCAGGCATCACCGAAATCGTTGCCGGCAAATCGGCCAGCGGGTCACCGTCCGCGTAGACCTGGAACGGTCGATCCGCATCAACCAGGATCTTTCGAGCTCTCCTCACGTGCACACGCGGGTCATCTACGTGACGACCCGAGAACACCTTCGGCAGCATCGCGAGGAAATGCAGCTTGCTGGACCGTTCAGCTGTGATCAGTTCCAGATAACCGTCGTCGATCATCGCGGCCGGCGCGTAATGCATACCGCCCCCGTAATAAGCGGAATTTGCCGCCGCCACCGACCATCCGGTGATCTCCGAAGGGGCCGCGCCGTCGGCGCCGACGGAGAAGCGAGCAGGCCGCCAACCGGCCAAGGTGCGCAGCGCAGCGTAGGTGTAGACGGAGGATCCGCGGATCAGCTTGGTGCGGTTGGCGCGTACCTGGACGTCGGAATCGAAGCCGAGGCTCGCGATGCCGAGAAAGGCCCTGGGCGAGGCGTCCGGACCCGTGACATATCCGATGTCGGCGGCCCGCTCGGTCCACTCGTGAAATTGCCGGGCGGCGGCAACGGGCTGGTTGCTCACGCCGAGACCGCGGACGAAATCATTTCCGCGGCCACCCGGCAATGCGGCGAACAGCGTCCCGTGCTGGACGCAAGCTCCCGCCACCCGGCCGGCCAGTCCGTCGCCGCCGAGTGCGACCGCGACGCGGTCCTGGTCCGCAGCGCGGGCGACCAACTCTTCGGCGTGCTCGATGCTGCGGGTGAATTCGGACGCGACATCGGCGCCTGCCGAGCGCAGTGCCTCGACCACTTCCGGAAGCAGCCTTGCCCCGCGGCCACCACCGGCCGTCGGATGGACGATCAGCAGCAGACCCTTTCCCGGCTCGCGATCCACAGCCGTCATGGAAGCAGTTTGCCGGGATTGAGGATCCCGGCGGGATCGAGCCGCTGCTTGACCGCCCGCAGCACGTCGACCCCGAGCTCTCCGATCTCCGCCGCGAGCCAGGGCATGTGATCGGCACCGACCGCGTGATGGTGGGTGATCGTGGCACCCGACGCGACGATCGCGTCGGTCGCCGCCCGCTTGGCCGCATCCCATTGGCCGAGGGGGTCGCGCAGCGCCGCCGGCGCCAGCACCGTGAAGTACAGCGAGGCACCCGCCGGGTAGAGGTGCGAGACGTGGCAGCCGATCAGGACTCCCGATGACGCACCGAGCGCCGAGGTGACGGCTTCCCGTACGCCATCGCGGACCTGCGGGAGCTTCGCCCACGAGGCCGCGGTCTCGAGCGTCTCGACGAGCACTCCGGCATCGAGCAGATCATCTCGCAGGTACGGGGCGGCGAAGCGACCCGACTCCCACGCCTGCCCGGCGCTCGTGCCCACGCTGACCCCGCCGGCCGCGCGCACGATCTTCAGCCCAAGCTTGCGACGGGCGCTCACCAGTTCCTGCTCGCCTTCCCAGCCGAAGATCGCCATCGCCTTGACCCGGCGCGCCTTCAGGTAGGCACCCGAGAGGCCGCCCCCATGGCCGGAGAGTGCGAGGTTGCCCACCGTCTCGTCCTCGTCGGACAGCCGCGAGACCTCGGGGGCCAGCTTGTGCTGCTCGAGCCGGCGCAGCGCCTCGAGCCCCGAGGAGAAGGACGGGAAGAACCAGCCCTCGTAACGCTTGTGGGGCGGTGTCGGGCGCACCGCCATGGTGACGTCGGTGATCACCCCGAACGCGCCTTCGCTTCCGAGCATGAGCTGACGCAGGTCAGGGCCGGCTGCGCTGCGGGGTGCGCGCCCCAGCTGAAGGGTGCCGGAAGGGGTCGCGACGGTGAGCCCGACGACGAGTTCGTCGCTGCGGCCGTAGCCGGTCGAGGCCTGCCCCGCCGATCGCGTCGCCGCGTAGCCGCCGATGGTCGCCAGCTCGTAGGACTGTGGGAAGTGACCGAGGGTGTAGCCGCGGGCGGCCAGCAGCGCTTCGGCCTGCGGGCCGCGCAGCCCCGGTTGAAGGGTGGCGGTGTGCGAGACGATGTCGAGGTTGACCAGCCGGTCCATGCCGGTGAGATCGAGCGCGATCAGCGCCGCAAACTCGCCACGCAGCGGTTCGACCCCGCCGACCACGCTCGTTCCACCGCCGAAAGGCACGACCGCGAGGCGCTCTTCGGTGCAAAGCGCGAGCAGTTCCTCGACCTGGGACGGCCGGGTCACCGACACGACCGAATCCGGGGCACCAGACGCGTCACCGGAGCGGATGCGCACCAGGTCGCGGTAGGACTTCCCGCGGGCGTGAGCCACCCGGGCCTCGCGCTCTTCGCTCACGGTCGCGATGGCGGCGATGCGCTGGCGCACCTCGGCGCTCAAGGCCGACGGCGCCAGCCGCACCTCCTCGAGGGCTACGGGAGGCGGCGGGGGCACCAGCAGTCCGTGAAAGCGCTGGTCGAGGAACTCACGGACGTGCTCGCTCAGGCCGGGACGGCGTGCCGGATCTCCCCAGCCGTTCCAGGAGCTCGCACCAGACGGCTGAACCACGGTTTCTCCCGGAGCAGGCGGCGCAGTACGGTGTGACATGTGACGTCGCAACGTAACACGACGATCCTGCGGGCAGCCGCGGAAGAGGTCGCCGCCGTGGGCCTGCGCCGCACCTCGCTGACCGATGTCGCGCGGCGGGCCGGCGTCAGCCGGATGACGGTCTACCGGGAGTACGGCGATGCCCCCACCCTGTGGCGCTCGCTGCTCACCGAGGAGATCGGCGCCGTCGTCGCCGTCGCCGATCAGACCGCCCTCGCGTCCGCCAAGAACGGGCGGGAGCGCCTGGTCACCGCCGTCATCGAGGCGGTCAGCCGGCTCGCGGATCATCCGCTCGTCACCCGCGTCCTCGAACTCGATCCGGAGCTGATCCTCCCGTTCGTGGTCGATCGGCTGGGCTCAGGCCAGCAGCTGGCCGCCGAGCGGTTACGCGAGATGCTCGCCGACGGGGTCGCCGACGGTTCCATCCACCAGTGCGACATCCCCGCGGCCGCACACCTTTTGCTGCTGCTCGCGCAGTCCTTCGTCTTCTCGGCGCGGGTTCCCCCCACCGATTCCGACACCGCCGCCGTTACCGCTGAGCTGCGCCAGATGCTCGACGGCTATCTCAGCGCCCCGAACACCAGCGCCCCGAACACGAGTGCCCCGACCCCGCCCCGAATGGAGCCCGCATGACATCACCGGCGACGCCCAGCGCTGGCTCCTTGAACGCCCAGCAGCGCCAGCGCGATCTGGAGGCGCTGGCGGCGACCCCCGCGGTGCCGCTGGACGTGCTGATCATCGGCGGAGGCATCACCGGCGTGGGCGTCGCCCTCGACGCGGTCAGCCGCGGCCTGACGGTGGCACTCGTCGAGGCGCAGGATCTGGCGTTCGGCACCAGCCGTTGGAGCAGCAAGCTGGTTCACGGCGGTCTGCGCTACCTGGCCAGCGGCGACGTCGGCATCGCCTACGAGAGTGCGCGCGAGCGGGGCGCCCTGATGCACTCGATCGCGCCGCACCTGACCCGGGCGCTGCCGTTCCTCGTCCCCTACGACGAGACCACGAGCCTGGTCGATCGCCTGAAGGTGCAGGCCGGCACGCGGGCGGCGGAGGTGCTGCGGATCGCCTCGCGTACCCACCCGGGTACGCTGCCGCGACTGCGCCGGATCGGGGCGACGGAGACCCGCAGCTGGGTCTCGGCGGTCAAGCCGGACGTCACCGGCGGCATGCTTTTCTGGGACGGCCAGCTGGAGGACGACTCCCGGCTGGTGGTCGCCGTCGCCCGCACCGCCGCTAGCCTGGGCGCCCGCATCCTCACCCGCGTACGCGCGGTCAGCGCCGCCGGCGATTCCGCCCGGCTGCGCGACGAGCTCACCGGTCAGGAGCTGACGGTCAAGGCCCGGACCGTGGTCAACGCGGCCGGGGTCTGGGCGAGCGCGCTCGCCGGTGAGAACCCGGACGGCACCCCGGTCGCGCCGCTGCGCCCGTCCAAAGGCACCCACATCGTGCTGCGCGCGGGCTCCCTCGGGACCCCGGCGGCAGGGATGATGCTGGCCGTCCCAGGCGAGAAGAACCACTACGTCTTCGCGGTCCCCCACCGCGACGGGCTGGTCATCGTCGGGCTCACCGACGACCCGGTCTCCCACGTCGATGACGTTCCCCACCCAGCGGAATCGGAGATCGACTTCCTGCTCGGAACCGTCTCGTACTGGATGGGACGCACAATCCCGCGGGAGGAGGTCGTCGGTTCCTACGCCGGGCTGCGGCCGCTCGTCGCCGCCCACAGCGAGGACCAGAGCGCCCGGACGGCCGACCTCTCCCGGCGCCACCTCGTCACCCGGGGCACCAGCGGCGTCGTGACGGTCGTGGGCGGCAAGCTCACCACGTACCGGCGGATGGCCGAGGACACCGTCGATTTCCTGGGCCTGACAGACGCGGCCTGCCACACCCGTTCTCTCGCGCTGCTCGGGGCGGCCGATCGGTCGGAGCTGAGCAAGCTCGCCGCTCCGGCCCGCCTGGTGCGGCGCTACGGCACCGAGGCGCTTGCTGTGGCGGCCCTGGCCGAGGACGACCCGGCGCTGGCCGCGCCCGTGGCTCCCGGCATCGGGGTGCTCGGCGCCGAGGTGGTCTGGGCGCTGCGCATGGAGGGCGCGCTGACGGTGGAGGACGTGCTCGAGCGCCGGACCCGGCTCAGCCTGGTCGCCGACGACGCGCAGGCCGCGCTCGGCGCGATCACATCACTCTTCGAGCGTTACGGTCCGGCCCCCATGGCCGGGCTGGCTCCTGCCGGTGCCGCCTGAGCTTTCGCTCGCTCGCTTGGCCAGGCGCCCACTGGGTGCTCCGAAAACCAGCCACGGGTAGCTGTTCGCCCCGCTGGGCAGATCCGCGAGATCGGCCAGCAGCATGTGCTCGATCAGCAGCAGGCTGGCGGTGGACGGCCAGAAAACGGTCGCCAGCCACACGCCTCGCGCCTCACCCACATAGCCGACGCGCTCGTGCGTCGCACCCGGCAGCTCCCAGAGCGGGGTGGGGTGATGGGCTGCCGTCAGCTTCGCTTCGCCAGGTCCCTCGCCCGCCTGCAGCGCCGCAGCGGGCAGTCCGGTGAGCCGGGCGACGAGCCCGACCCCCGGCTCCTCGGCGATGAAGACGGCCTCCGCGGCTCCCCCGAGCGGCGACGGGCCGCAGCAGGCGACGGCCGTGGCACGCGCGCCCGTGCGCTCATCGCCCACCCAGCCGACGGCGCTGACGCACCAGCCGGTCGGCAGCGGCTGAGGCACCCAGATCGGCACGGTCGTCGCGGCGCGGAGCCGGTCCAGCACCCCTGCCGACGGCACCGCTGCAGCGAAGAACGGGAGGGTGGCGCCGTCCTCATCGCACTGCCAGGCACTGCTCCAGAGCCCAGGCGGGCGGATCGGGCCGAGGCAATGAACACACGACGCAGTGGACGACATGTCGGCTCCTTGTGGCGGATCATGGCCAGCCTCAGCCTCAGCGCGCACCTCGTCAATGCCCGAAAGTCCCGCGTGATGGACTACTTACTTGTGAGCGAGCGCCCAGTGGTCCCCTGCGTCGGTGCCGTGATCACCCGGGCGGACGGCTGCGTACTGCTGATCCAGCGCGGCAACGAACCGGGCCGCGGCCTGTGGTCCTTGCCCGGCGGGCGCGTCGAATCCGGCGAGTCCGACGAGGAAGCCGTCGCCCGCGAAGTCGCTGAGGAGACCGGGCTCACGGTGACGGTCGGCAAGCTCGCCGGACGCGTCCAGCGCGGCCGCTACGACATCGGCGACTACTTCGCGACCGTCGTCAGCGGCGAGCTGGCTGCTGCGACCGACGCGCTGGATGCCCGCTGGGCCGACCCGCGGGAGCTCCCCACGACCACCGGCCTCGTCGACGCCCTGCAGTCCTGGGGCGTCCTTCCTTGATCAACGCACCCATGATCATGGAATTTGACCATTGATCATGGTTTTTTCATGATCATGGCAGCGTTGATCTTGAATCAGGCCTCGCGTAGCTCGGGGCGGCCGGGCTGCTCGCCGCCGCGGGCCTCGCCGTACGAGCGCTTGGGGACCATGACCTTGCGCCGGAAGATGCAGACCAGCGTGCCGTCCTGGTTGTAGCCCTTGGTCTCGACATAGACGATGCCGCGATCGTCCTTGGACTTGGACTCGGTCTTGTCCAGGACCAGCGTCTCGGCGTAGATGGTGTCGCCGTGGAAGGTCGGCGCGACGTGCTTGAGCGATTCGACTTCGAGGTTGGCGATCGCCTTACCGCTCACGTCCGGCACCGACATGCCGAGCACCAGCGAGTAGATGAGGTTGCCCACCACGACGTTCTGGCCGAACTGGGTGGTCTCGGCCGCGTAGTGCGCATCCAGGTGCAGCGGATGGTGGTTCATCGTGATCAGGCAGAACAGGTGGTCGTCGTACTCGGTGACGGTCTTGCCTGGCCAGTGCTTGTAGACGGCACCGGGCTCGAACTCTTCGAAATAGCGGCCGAATTGCATGCCCACATCTCACCAGACGGACGGCTTTTCCTACTCGAGCACGACGCTGGCGCGGGCCGGATCACGAAGATCCGTGCCGTACGCGAGCCAGCGCTCTTCCAGCGCCGCCGCGCCGTGGATCCGCTTGAACGCGGCCTCCTCTTCGGTGAGCGGAAGCAGCGGCAGGAAGCGGACGGGCGCGACGGCGCCTTCGAGCTGCAGGTCCTCCACCTGGCCACCAGGTTCGGCGAGGAGCACCGCCACTGCTGATGACCCCTCGAAGAGCGGACCTCCCAAGGTCAGGCTCGCGCCCGGGCCGATGACCACCCCCTCGACGGCGGGCGAGCTGGCGAGGATCGCGAGCGAGCGCAGCACTCCGGGGTGACCCGAGCCCGGACGCGCCCGAAGGCTGAGCAGCAGTTCCGCGCGTGGCCCTGCCGGGTCGACGGTGCCCGCCCCAGCGCTGCTCATCGGATGGATGCTCATCCCGACTGTCGCGTAACGAATCAGGCCGTCGGGGCCCGGTCCGAAGCGCAGCACATCGATGCTCTCGGTGCCGAGGAAGGTGACGCTGCCCTTTCCGGAATGTGGCCCGAAAGCGGCTTCCAGATGTGCGATCACGGCAAGACGCGAGGCCGCAGGGTCGAAAGGGGTGGCGAAGGGCTGCACGAAGTGATCGTGCCCGCTAGGTTTCCGGTCCATGGGACAGGTACTCGCCAAAGGAGCCAACGCCCCGCTGACCGGCCCGCAGGCCGTGGTCCAGGTGTCGTCGGGAACGGTCGTCGACCTGGCGGCGCTGCTGGTGACCGCGAGCGGCAAGGTGCGGTCCGATGACGACTTCGTCTTCTACAACCAGCCGAACGGTCCGGGCGTGCAGCTGCAGCCACCGTCGACCCTCCAGCTGAACCTGCCCGCGGTCCCGGCAGAGATCGAGAAGATCGTCCTCACCGCCAGCCTGGACGGATCCGGACCGGCCACCTTCGGAGCAGCAGGCCAGGTCTCGGTATCGGTACGCGACGGCTCGGGCGCCGAGGTGGCGTCCTTCGCGCCGACGGGCCTCGGCCCGGAGACCGCGCTGCTGCTCGTCGAGGTCTACCGCCGTCAGGGCGCCTGGAAGGTGCGCGCCGTCGGCCAGGGTTACGCGAGCGGCTTGGAAGGCATCGCCACCGACTTCGGGATCACCGTCGACCAGCCCACGGCCGCCGCTGCGCCTCCGCCTCCTCCCCCGCCGCCCCCGCAGCAGCGGGTCGCGCCACCGCCGCCGCCCCCGGCAGCCGCTCCCCCTCCGCCTTCAGCCGGGCTGGTCAACCTGGACAAGGGCCGGGTCTCGCTCTCGAAAGGGCAGAGCGTCTCGCTGGTCAAGACCGGCGCCGCGCCACTTTCCCGCGTCCGCATGGGGCTCGGGTGGGACACCGGCCAGGGCGAGGACATCGACCTCGATGCCAGCTGCATCCTTTATGACCGCAAGAGCAAGGACATCGACAAGATCTGGTTCATGTCCAAGAAGGGCGACAAGGGCCATGTCGTCCACCAGGGCGACAACCTGACCGGTGCCGGCGAGGGCGACGACGAGGTTATCAACGTCGATCTGGCCAACCTGTCCAAGGATGTCCAGAGCCTGGTCTTCGTCGTCAACAGCTTCAGCGGTCAGAAGTTCACGGCCGTCAGCAACGCCTTCTGTCGTTTGGTCGATGACATCTCGAACCAGGAACTCGTGCGCTTCGACCTGTCCGACAGCAAGCCGCAGACGGGTCTGGTGATGTGCAAGATCCAGCGCGGCGATCAGGGTTGGGTGATGACGGCGATCGGCGAGTTCCACGACGGCAAGACCGTGCGCGCCATGGTGGATCCGGCCAAGCGCTACCTGTAGGTCCGCAGAGCAACCGCCTCAAGCAAGGTGGGAGAGGACGCTCCAAGATCGTCGAGGAGATCGCAGAAGGCAACGCGTTCCTGAGCGTCGTACGGAACGTCCCTCACGAGCGATGGAGCCTACGGACCGCGCGGTCGCCGTCCGGCGCGGGTGATCCCTGGGCAGGCGACAACGAGGATAGTTCCGATAGTGGAGCGGGCAGAGCGCGCAGTGGACATCACCGATCGCCCGCAGCCATCAACGGCGGCTCCCACCGGCTCTACCAGCTGTCGTCGGGCGCTTTTGTGACCGGCTGTCTCATCGCCTCGGCAGCGGCGCTCGTTGCCTTCTTCGCCGGCCAATCCATAGCTGTCCGGCTGGCCCGCTGGCGCCACGAGAGATTGGCCAGCTACCTGCAGGAGCCCGACCGCGGCTAACTGTTGCGGATCACACCCAGGGCGTTGGGATCAGCGATCTTCGCGTTGACCGGAGCGTAGATCGTCACCACGAACGTCTCGTTGGGCTCCTTGATCTTGTCGCCCTTGATCGTGATGCCGATCGCCTTGGACGTGACGCCCGCCGGGAAGGTCAGCGTTCCGGTCTTGGCGACATAGTCCGTCGGGGCCTTGGCCGTGCCGTTGCCGGTCGCGAACTTGACCGTCACCGCCTTCGTGTACTTCTTGCTCAGCGTCACCGAGAAGTACATGACGTGAGTGCCACTTTTGCCTTCGGTCGTGCTGGCGTCATGGACGGTCAGCGCTGGCAGCGCAGGCGGGGGCGGCGGGGGTGGCGACGAGGCCTTGATGGTGATCCCGTTCTGGGTGGTCGTCGCACTCTCCAGCACCCCGGAAACGGACTGGCCGCCGATGCCCGCCGTTCCAGGCGGCTGCTTGGCCTTGACGACGGCCGTCGCCGTGCCGCCCGTGAACGTACCGACCCCCGGGGTCACGGAGAGGTAGGTGCTGGAGGAGAAGAAGATCGGTGTGCCGTCGAGCACCGGCAGCGCGACCGTCTCACCGAGGTTGTTGTGGTTCAGACTCGCGGTGAACGGGGTGCTCTGGCCGACCGAAAGCGTCTTGGTGCCGATCGCGCTCAGCAAGACGAGGTAGCGGTTGTCGCCTGTATCCGACCCGATGCTGTAGCTGCACTTGCCTTGGCCTGGACCGAGGTTGCAGCCCCAGTAGTTGTTCTCGAGGTGGACGTTGCTGGCGGTCGGATCGAACACGGCGGCTTTGTGGGGATCGAAAGTTCCGTCGCTGGCGGGAAAGACGTTCGAGTGGATCTCAAAGTCGCCGTCGCAGCTGCCTCCGCCGTTGCCCCACTCAATTGCTGTGACGATGTTCGAGAAGAGGTTCTGCGTGACGGAGCCGCCGCCCATGGTGTCTCCTGCACCGAAGCTGCAGGCGACAACTACCCCATCCCCACCGGCGTTGCTGATCCTGTTACCTGACACGGTCCAGTCGTGGTCGCTCGGGTCCAGACCGATCAGTTCACTCACGGCACCAGGTCCGTCCAGGGTGTTTCCGGTGATCTTCAAGCCAACAGTGTGCGTTGCCTCGAGGAACGCACCGCCCCCGGCTGGTGCCGCATAGGTGTTGCCCGTGACGCTCAGGTTCATGACGGGATCGTCATCGCCGCTGCCGCCGCTCTCATCGATGGCAGCAGAACTGAAACTCCCGCGGAAGGCATTGCCGGAGACTTTGGTGTCGTCCGCGCCGCTGGGGTCAACGCGCACGCCCACCGTGTCTGCTTGGATCAGGTTGTCGGCTACGACGACGTTGCTGAACACCTGGAGGCCGGTTGCCAGCACCTTGAAACTGTTGCTTCGGACTGTCGCGCCGGAGCCGGCGATGATTCCTCGCTTGCCGTCCTGCACAGTGAAGCCGTTCAGCGTGGTGCCGCTCCCCAGCTGCACGACGGGGTCGCCGGACTGGCCGTCGATGACGGCCTCCCCGCCCGGCGCCGGGAAGTCAGAGGGGATCACGTCCGCCTGCGGGCCGAGAAGAGTCAGGCCTTTTCCCTGATCGCTGACCGTCTCGATGTACAAGCCGGCGCACACGCGGATCGTGTCGCCGTCGCCGGCTGCGTCGACGGCCGAACCAATGGTGCTGAAGGTGGCCCCGGGACAAGCAAGATCGTCGTCCACGATCAAGATGGTGGCCGCCGAAGCCGACCCGGCAAGCATGACGCCAACGATGGACATCAGCACCGCCGCTGTAGCCAGGACAGCGACACGTGATCGATGACCGCCACGAACTAACCCGCGCCCGCTCATTCCTACCCCCCGAGGTGCGGCGCTGGAGTCAGGCCGCGAGGCAGAAGCTAGAGCAGTCGATAAAGGCGAGTCTCAGATTTGACACATCTTTAGTACATGAAATGGACACCAGAAACACAACTCGCGTGAGGCGATCGTCCGCTTACAGGCGGTGATGAATCAGAGCTTGTAGTCCTTCATCAACCCACGGCTGATGATGGTCTTCTGGATCTCGGACGTGCCCTCACCGATAAGCAGGAACGGCGCTTCACGAAAGAGCCGTTCGATCTCGTACTCCTTCGAATACCCGTAACCCCC
>DATAVO010000155.1:0-17400 GCA_036267695.1 Frankiaceae bacterium | reverse complement strand
ACTTCGTCCTTGCTAACTGTTTTCGGAACGTACCAGTCGGCATTCGTCAAAACCGGAAAATGGCGTAATTCAATCGACGGCTGCCCGGTCAGCACTTTTAATCCGCGGGTTCGGGTTCGAGTCCCCGACGGCCCACCCTCTCGTGGCCAACCCGCTTCGAGACGACCGCGATCGGCTGCTCAGGTACCGAGGCCCGCCGATCGGGCGCGGATGATCGTTTCGGCGCGGTCGGCTGTTTGCAGTTTGGTGAGGATGTTGGAGACGTGGTTGGCGACGGTCTTGGCGCTGATGCCCAGTTGCCGGGCGATCGCGTTGTTGGACGCACCAGCGGCGAGGTGGGTCAGGATCTCGTTCTCGCGGACGGTGAGCGCTGCAAAGGCGCCGTCCGAGTTGATGCCCGGACCCATCGAAACCGGGGCGGTGCTGAAGTAGGAGGCGATCCGGACGGCGAGCGCGGCGCCAAAGACGACTTGGCCGTCGTGGACGGCGCGGATGGCGTTGGCGACCTCGGTGGGGGTGGCTCCCTTCAGCAGGTAGCCACGGGCGCCGGCTTGGACAGCGGCGAAGACGTTGGCATCGTCTTCGAACATGGTGAGCATGAGCACGCCGATCTGCGGATGGGCGTTCACGATCTCTCGGACCGCTTGAATGCCGTCCACGACTGGCATCTGGATATCCATGATGACGATGTCGGGCATGTGCCGCGCTGCCTGATCGATCGCGTCTTGCCCGTTCTCGGCTTCGCCGATGACCTCGACGTCCGGCAGGGTTTCGAGCAGCGCCCGCAAGCCGGAGCGAACGATGGGGTGGTCATCAGCCACGATGATGCTGATGACGGACGGCTGGCTCATCGGGCGGCTCCGGTCAATGGCAGGCAGGCTTCGACCCGGCCGCCCGCCGGGGTCGGTCCGGCGGTGAATGTACCGCCGACCTCGGCTGATCGTTCCAACATGGCCGTCAACCCGACTCCGGCCGTCCAGGTCTGCCCGGCAGGACCGTCGTCGCAGACGGCGATTCTCAGGTGGTCGTCGCCACGGATGATCACGCGGCAACAGCGGGCAGCGGCGTGCCGGCGAATGTTGGTGACGGCCTCCATCACGATGCGGTACGCGGCGACCTCGACCGCGGCCGACATCGGCGGCATGACCTCGGGAGCGTCGATGCTCACCTGCAGGCCGGTGGGCGAAGGCACTTCGAGCTGGCGGCTCAACGCACCGATGAGTCCGAGGTCATCCAGGGCGGGTGGCCGCAGGTCGTAAACCAGGCGGCGGATGTCGTTGAGCGCGGCGGCCACATCAGCTCGCACGGCGCCGATCAGCTCATCCGCTTCCTCGACGCGGGAACCCAGCAGAGCCCGCGCTGTGTCGAGCCGAAACGTCGAGGCCGTCAGGCTCGGGCCGAGACCGTCGTGCAGATCCCGACGCAGCCGGCGGCGCTCGTCTTCCACGGCTACGACGAGGCGTTCACGGGAGCGTCGAATGTCGATGCTCATCAGCGTCGCCGCCACCGCGATCGATGCTTGCGCGGCGACTTGTTCGAGCAACGTCTCGTCGCGGGTCGTCAGGCTGGTTTCACCGTTTCGGGGTTGGGTCAGCAGCACGCCGAGTGGTTGGCCCTGATGCACGAGCGGAAACTCGCGAACGGCCAGGGCGCTGCGCTCGCCGGCTTCGGCGATCAGTGCTGGTTCATCGCCCGCGGCTTCGATGGCGACGAACGGCAACCGCATCATCGTCGCCACGTTGAGGGCAAGTTGTCGCAGCAGGTCAGCCCCGTCGCCGGTCGAGCTCGAGGTTTTCGAGACGGCGGCCAGAACGGCGATCGGGTCGTCGCGCGAGCCGTAGAGCAGTCGGGTGACGGCTCGGTTCAGTAGATCGCGCGCAGGCAGCACCCCGAGAGCGACGGCGATCGTGGCGATGGTGGCTGCGGCGTCGTCGGAGGTGAACGAGGTGGCGATCGCAGCGATAGCGGCGTGGCCGAGCGCGACCGCGAAGATCAGAGTGGTGTAGACGGCGAAGCGCCGAAGCGTGACCTCGATGCCGAAGAGCTGATGCCGCAGCACGACCGCGGTGATGACCGCGATCTCGAGAAACGTCTCGATCTCGCCCACGGCGAAGCCGAACCGCGCCGGAAGGGCCAGCACGGCCACGGCGACGAACGGAGCAAGGGCGGCGAGAAACGCCAGACCGTGCAATTCGCTGCGAGCGGCACCCGTTGCCCGATGCCAACGCCACAAGACGGTCGCGCTCGCGAGGATCAAGCCCGCCGCGATCAGCGGGACGCCGGGCGGCAGCTGCGCCCAATGGTCATCGGTCAGCGGGTTGTGAACGCCGGCGAACGGCCCGCCCTTCGTGATGCCGAACGAGTCGGAGAACGGCGCGAGCAGCTCGAGCAGCAGGCCGGCCCCGACGACGATCGGTGCGAGTAGCGACAGCCGGCCCCACCAACCGGACATCCGCCGCCCGTCCGGGAACAGCACGTAGATGACGGCCAGCACCGGCAACTCGACCGCGGGCCCCCATGACGCGAAGGAAAGCCCCCACGCGACGCCCGGCAGGTCGTGATGACCAAGCTGCCCAGCCACGGCGACCTGCAAGCCGAGCGCCGCGAGCCCGTGGCCGAGCGCGGCGATCAGGGCCAGCCAGCCGAAGATGACGTCAGGCCTGCGCCGGGCGATCAATACCCCGGGCAGGCACCACGCGATCGCGCCGAGCACGTCGATCGCCCAAGCACCGCTGGTCAGATCGGGCAGGGCGCCCCCCACGTCCAGGTGCGCGTTCCAGATGCGCAGCCCCACGGCCGCCGTGGCCATCACGACCGCGACCCCGGCCAACCCGGTGGCGGTTCGTGCGCTGGCCCGGCTCATAGCAAGATCATCCCCCTAGGAGCGCCGTTGATCGTCACCGACTGCGGGCGATGGCGCTTCGGCGGATGAACACGACCGACAGCACCGCCACAAAAGCCAATCGCAGCAGGTTGCTCACGATGAAAACGCCCTCGGTCGTCGGGACGAACCCGGGGATCACCGCGGCCGCGGCGGCGACGAAGCCGAACCAGCACAACGGCGCCGGCAATCCTTGCGTGCGTATCGCAGCGACGCACACCGCTGCGATGGCGACCGCCAGGCAGACGTTGACCTCGATCAGCAAGACGGTCGATGAGACGTCGGCGATGACTGCGAGGTTCGCGTCGGGCCGTATTCCGTTGTGGGCGTGCAGCGCGATCACCTGCCCGAGCGAGAAGGCATCTGACGCCATCCCGCCGGCGACGAATGCGGCGCCGCTCAAGGCGACGATCGGTGCGAGCACCGTCCGCGGGGCAAGCTGGCGGGCGAACGACCAGAGGCCGCCGAAGAACACCAACTCGACCGCCGTCAGCAAGGCGTAGCAGCCGAACCGCGCCGGCGCCATCCGCAGGAAGCTCGAACCGGCCAGATCCCTCGCATAGTCGGCCGCCGCCGTACTCGACAACGCATCAGGGCCACCCAGAACCGGCCCCAACACGATGATGCCGACCACCATCATCAAACCGGCCACCCCGGCCGTCCTCACCGAGCTTTCTCTTGAACCAGTGAACACTGTCGCTCCTCACCTTGTTGGTAAGTGCGACAGTGCAGCCACCGGCATCCCGGGCACATGAGCAAAATTCCCGACCGACCCGGGAGAATCTCCCGGGAAACTGGGGTGACTCCGCACGGCACGGCAGGGCAAGTTGCGGGTGCGGACAGGATCCGAACGGGCACGCCAGAACGAAGGAAGCCTGAGGTGTAAGCCAAATCCCCTGCAGACGACCTGTTCCGCGAGATTTCATGAAGCGGTTGTATGGCACGGTGCCGCAGACATCCGGTTGGACGATGTAGCTGAACCAAAGGTCTAGCACCGACCGACGCCATCGTGCGGGTGACGCTCAGCGCGATCTGTGGCACTGACCTTCATCTCGTGCGCGCCACGATGCCGGGCATGCAAGAGGGCACGATCCTCGGTCATGAGGCGGTCGGCGTCATCGAGGAGGTGGGCAATGCCGTGCGCGGTTTCCGTAAGAAATACCGTGAAAGAGTTTCTCTACCGCTTCTTCCAGCCCTCACAGTTCAAGCGCTCCGCCCTGCCGAACGGGCCCGAAGATCTCCGCGGGTGGAGCCCTTTCACCCCGCGGCGACTGGCGAGCACCCTCTGACGCCTCCGCGACCGCATGGTTGGCCGAACTGGAAGCCAACGGGCCATAGCCGGCTGCGAGCGTGCGATGGCCGTCGCTACTTCCCTCTTGCGCGAGGCGCGGATCTCGTGTCAAATTTTTCCCTGGGTTCGGATAGGAGCCCGCCACTGGTTCATGGCTCGCCTATCTAGCTTCGCCGGAGACTTACGTGAACCCCCGGACGGAACCGTTTGAAAGCATGGACTACGACGACTTGACGGGTCGACTGGTCGCAGCGGAGAAGACCGTCGAGCAGCTCAAGATCGCGATGCTCAGTAACCGGGATATCGGCGCTGCAATCGGGATCATCATGGCTCAGAGACGAGTCACGCAGCAGCGGGCGTTCGACCTTCTGCGCCACACCAGTCAGAACTTGCACGTCAAGCTCCGTGACCTTGCTCGAGACGTGATCGACACCGGCGCATTGCCTGAGCCTGACGCGGATCCGCCGACGCCGGCTCGACCGACACCGAGGCCGCCTCTGCGCTTGCAGCCGAATCTTCGGCAGTCATTGCTGCGCCAAAGAGTCACGGCGGCGATTCACCGGGGTGATCTCCGTGATCGTGCGGCGGCGATCAGAAGTGCCGCGTCGCGGGCCCGGGCAAAAGCCGCCGAGACCCGGCACGAAGCCGCCAGGCAGCGCGAAGCCGGCGGTGACATGACGGTTGACGTCACTGACCGTCAACGGGAGATCGACGACCGCGTCGCAGAAGCCATCGACAACATCTGGGCCGGCCGCGACGGCGACGAGGCCGCCAGTGACCGCGCCTTGCTGTCAGAGACGCTTCGAAAGTCCGCCGGCGAGTAATCCCGTTTGCCATCTTCGCGGTCAAGTTGCGACCTACCGCATTCTCGAAGCGCGCGGACGACTCGCTCTCTGAGATGGGGGTAGGGCGCAGTCATGGAACGCGGAAGCGACAAGCACGGCCCCCACCTCGATGAGGAGATGGCGCACGAGGTTTCGGGGGTGGTCCAGGGAGGCCACGAGACCCGAGCCGAAGAGTGGCACTCGGCGGAGCCGGCCGGCGAGGATCAGCCGCAGGTGACGCTGGGCGGTGAGGCACCGCTGATGGGCGGAACGCCACAAGGAATGACCGCCGGCGACGTTGCGTCCCGTTCCGAGCTCGCACAGTGGCTAGGGCGCGCGGTCTTCCCCGCGGTTCAGCAGATCCTGCTGGAGCACGCCAGGGATGCTGGCGCGCCCGACAACATCGTCGAGGAGATCCGGGCGCTTCCCGCCGGGCGCGAGTACACCAATGTCGGCGACGTTTGGCGGGCGCTGAACAAGTCCGACGGCGGACACTCGGAAAGTCGCCGGTTCTGACGCCTGTCTCTCCGGTGGCTGCCGCCGCCGTTGCTCGCTCGCAACGTCGGCGAGACGGGAACAGACTGGGCCGTTGAGCATGCTGGACTAGTTGCCCGCGCGGCGGGCAGGACATCATCGTGATGTCCGGCCGCGAGGAAACCCAGCCCGTCGGCTCACACGACAGTTTCGGCATTCTCGCAACCTTGTTGCGCGCTTCACATTTGGCGGGGCCGGATGACTTGCCGGCGTTGACGACGCTGGCCGGCAAGTCCTTGGGTGCTGGGCATGCAGCCCTACACGTAGTGGATTACGACCAAGCCGTGCTGGTGGCCCTGCGCCCACCCGCCGCGGCGGCGGATTCGGACCCGTCGCCCCTTGCGGTGGACGGCACCCTGGCCGGCCGGGCCTACAGCGATACCACTCAGCACATAAGTGCCGGGCCGGTGGGAAGCACGCTGTGGACGCCTCTGCTTGATGGCTCGGAACGCCTCGGCGTTCTTCAACTGGATTTCGCGGCCGGGATCGAGATCGACGACGTGCTTCGGGCAGCCTGCAGTGACTTGGCCAGCTTGCTCGGTGAATTGGTGGTCACCCGATCATTGGTCGGCGACTCCATCGAGCAGGCGCGCCGTCAAGTGCCGCTGACCTTGCCGGCTGAGATGCAGTGGCGCCAACTGCCGCCGCTCACTTTCGTTTCCCCGCGAGTGGCCGTCGCGGGCATCCTCGTCCCCACCTCCGAGGTGGCCGGTGACTCGTTCGACTACGCGATGAACGACGACACCCTTCACGTGGCGGTCATCGACGCCATGGGCCACGGCATGGAAGAAGCCACGTTGTTGTCCGCCGTCGCCATGTCCGCACTACGTAACGCGCGACGCGGAGGGGTTGCTCTCGCTGCGATGGTCCGAGCGATCGACTCGGCTCTCGCCGCACAATTCGGTGGCGACACATTCGTGACCGGCATCATCGGCCAACTCGATGTCGCGACGGGTTGGTGGACGTGGATCACGTGCGGTCATCCTGCGGCGCTGCTGATCCGGGACGGCAAGGTCGTGAAGGTGCTCGACTCCGTCATTGGAGTCCCACTCGGCCTCGGCCTGCTGGATTCCGACCCGACCATCGGCGCCGAACGATTGCAGCCACGAGATCGACTACTTCTGTTCACCGACGGTGTCGTCGAAGCCAGAGATTCGCAGGGCAAATTCTTCGGCAACGATCGGTTGGTGGAGTTCGTCGCGCGGCAAGCAGCCGCGAGCCGGCCGGCCGCCGAGACACTTCGTGGCCTCAACCACGCCATCCTCGATCACCAGCAGGGATGCCTGCAGGACGACGCCACCACCGTGATCATCGAGTGGCTCACCGACGGCTGAACACGCCCGCAGCCCCAGCCGCCGCCTGGTTGGCCACCGGTGCCGGCGGAGTGCTCAACACGATCCAATCGACAAAAGAGAGCGATGTCCGCGCAAACCATCGTCGTGACCGGAGCCAGCGGGGGAATAGGACGCGCCGTCGCCTGCGCGTTTGCCGCCCGGGGCGCCACGGTCGTCCTGATCGCGCGAGGCCAGAAGGGCTTGGAGGCTGCCGCTGCCGATGTGCGCGATCGGGGTGGACGGCCGATCGAGCGACTTCTCGCCAACCGCTATGTGTTTCAGGGGATTGCGGAGTTGGCCAGGCCCACGCGGACCGTGCTGCTTGGAGATTCGCTGGGCTGATCCCGGTTTCAATGCTCCTGGATCTGACGGCGCCGGACCACAACGACGTCGGCTACGGCAGTCGACGCGAGCACCCATGAGACTGCCGCCCAACCCGGAGCGTGCCTCACGAGAGCGAGTGCCCCAAGCCCTGCGAGCACCACGAATCCGAATACGGCAAGGGCAAGCCGGAGCGTCAGCGCGCTTCGGGCCGCCGGGGCACCACCGATACCTGCGGTCGGATCGTGGTGGTCGGGTCTGGCACCCGTCCTCCCCGACCGGGACCGGGGCGGATCTGCCCTTTCACCCATGGAGATCCCTCCCCTCCGGCTCTTCGAACCCAACCCGCTCGATGTCTTCTGCTGTTGGAGTAGTGCTTACCCACCGCGGCCACGGGTAGCCACGCTGCCAGGGCGCTTCACCGGATGCGCCGAGTCCAAGGAGGAACTTCCTCGATGACTTTCCTGAGCCTCGTCTCGCGGGGCGTAGCAGCGGGGGCCGCCGGTACGACGGCCCTCAACACGACGACGTACCTCGACATGGCGCTGCGCGGGCGGCCGTCGAGCAGTACGCCCCAAGACAGTGTCGAAGCCCTGGCTGACAAGGCAGGACTGGGCATTCCTGGTAGCGGTGAGAAGCGGGACAACAGGCTCTCCGGCCTGGGACCGATGCTGGGAATCCTCGCGGGTACAGGGACCGGTGCGTTGCTCGGATTGGCGCGCGCAGCGGGCTGGCGCGCGGGACCGATCCCGACCACCATGGCGGCAACGGCGATCGCCTTTGCGGCCGGCAACCTGCCGATGACAGCACTCGGGATCAGCGATCCGCGCAGCTGGTCCGTGGCGGACTGGGTGAGCGACGCGATCCCTCACCTTGCCTACGGTGCCGCGACGTCCCTGGTGCTCCTGGGGCTGTCCGACGGCGACTGAACGCCGACCCGAAGACCCGGATGAGAGCCGTTTCGCTTCATACGCATCGGGCACGTCTGCGCTTGCCGGGCCAAGAAGCGCGCCTGATGGCATGTGACGGCAGGAGGAACTTCATGGTCACCACACAACAGACAGAGCATGACGTCGTAGCGATCTTGATGCACGATCACCGCGAGGTCGAAGGCATGTTCAACGAACTCGACGGTCTGCGTGGTTCGGACGCGGCCGAGAGCGTCCAGCGCCGCAAGGACCTGGCCGAGCAGGTCGTGATTGAACTGGTCCGCCACTCCGTTGCCGAGGAAGCCGAGGTCTATCCGCGGATCCGGGAGCGTATCGATCCAGCGGAGGCCGACCAGCTCATCCACGAGCAGAGCGAAGCCGAGCTGACAATGAAGCGGCTCGAGAAGCTCGATGCAGATCAGCCGGATTTCGATGCCGAGCTGCAGAAGCTGATGTCGGAGATCAAGGCACACGTCGCGGAGGAGGAGCAGGTCGCTTTCCCGCGGCTACGCGAGGTTTTCTCCGCCGACGAGCTGGCCGAGATGGGCCGGAAGGTGGAAGCGGTGAAGAAGACGGCCCCGACCCGCCCGCATCCGTCGGCACCCGACCAGCCCCCTGGCAACAAGGCGCTAGGACCCATGGCCGGGCTGGTGGACAGGATTCGCGATTCGCTCGCCGGTCGCGGCACCGAATAGCGGACCGCAACCGGAGTCGGGCCTGTTCGGCTGATGGCGGTACAACACGAGCCCAGCCGGCAGGCCCGACCCGGGCAGACTGTCGGACCGTGCCAGTCGGCACCTCTGACGGCGCTTATCATCGCCGTGATCGCTTTCGCGGTGCAGCAGACCTCAATCGTGCCAGCCGTTTCAGACGTGCAGGCAGCACTGCATGGGTCGGCGGAGTGGTCGGCGTGGCTCGTCACGGTGTACCTCATCGTGGCGACCGTCGGAACGCCCGCCATGGGTCGACTGGCCGACTTGTACGGTCGGCGCAAGCTGCTGCTGATTGGCCTCGGTGTCTTCGCGGCTGCCTCGATCGGTGCGGCGCTCGCACCGAACATGGTGGTGCTCATCTGCTGGCGGGCGGTCCAGGGCGTCGGCGGCGCGGTGTATCCACTGGCACTGTCGATCGCCCGCGATCAGACTCCGCCCGAGCAGGTCGAAAAACGAGTGTCCGCCCTGACGATCGCCTTCGGCATCGGCACGGCAGTCGGCTTCGTCGGCGGCGGCCTGCTTGCCGAATATCTGTCCTGGCGATGGATTTTCGTGGCAGGTGCGGTGTTGGTTGCGCTCGCCGCCGGCCTGGTACGCCGCCGCGTGCCGGTCGTCGAGGCCTCTGCCAGCGGCCGGTTCGACTTTCGCGGAGCGGTCATCTTGGCGGTCGCCGCCATCGCGCTGCTGAGCGCACTCACACTCGTCGTGCCTTATGGCTGGGCATCGCCAGCGGCTGTCATCCCGCTCGTGATCGCCGCTGCTGCGGGTGCCTCATGGGTTATCGCGGAACGCCGTACACCCGACCCGTTGGTAGATCTTCACGTGCTGGGCGAGCGTCGGGTGGCGATAGCGAATCTGTCGACAATCGGTCTCGGGTGGACCCTTTTTGCCGGTTATTTGCTCATCCCCAGGTTCAGCCAGACCTTGCCGGCGCGTGCTCACTACGGGCTGGGCGCCGGAAGTGCGATCACGGGACTTCTGCTGCTACCGCTGGCCGCCGGGCAGGTGGCCGCCGCCGCGGGCGCCCCGCCGCTCAGCCGACATCTGCATGCTCGGCTGGTATTCGCTGCCGGGCTGGTGCTCATGACAAGCGGCCTCGCCATTCTCACAGCCACCCGACACAGTGCAGTCGAAATGGCTGTCGCCGCGGCGGTGCTCGGCCTGGGAGCCGGGCTGGCACTGGAAACCACGAGCACCATCGCGACGGAGGGCGTCGCGTCGGATGTCGCCGCCGTGTCATCGGCCGTGAACAGCACCGTACGGCGACTGGCCGGCGGAATCGGCGGTCAGGTCAGCACCATCGTGCTTGCTGGACTCGTCATAGACGGCGGAGGAAGTCCGCGCTTCGCCGCCTTCGTCGTGTGCTACGCCATTGCCGGCGCCATGTGCCTGGGCGGGGCCCTGCTCAGCCTCGTCGCGATGCCCGCCTGACACGTCACCAGCGGCGTCATCCGGCACCGATACGCAGCACGATTTCATCGCCAATGGCACAGCAAATGCTTCCGGGTTTGCCGCGCAGGCCGGCATGGCCGTCGCAGTCGCCGTTCGGCAAAGTGAACATGCCACCCTGAAAGGTCAGTTACGCCACGCCATCGCCGGCCGAGCCGTCATCGATCAAGCCCTTGGCATCGTCATGAGTCAGCAGCGGTGTACCGCCACGGAGGCGATCGCCGTGCCTCGCAAGATCGCAACGTCAAACTGCCCGTGATAGCTGCGCAGTTGATCACGACCGTGACCGGAACCTTCGCAGCCGCTGCGACCGTTCATGCAACGCTGAGTTCCGTTCGTCGCGAATCCGCAGCACGTCAGGTGCCCGGCGGCCGACGAGCGCTGCACAGTCGGATGCCCTACGATGACAACAGGTTGGGATAACAGCCAGGGCGGTTGATGCCGCGGGCACCACCACTTATCGGGAGTTTCGATGAGTGCCTTTTCTCATGAGTCACAAGACCCGTCGAGCGGCCTCCAGATCCCCGCCGTCGATCATTCTCGGTTCTCCCTCGCGGTGGACCGTCTTGCTGAACACGAACAACATGAAGAAGTCATTGAGTTGATCGAGGAAGCCACGCAGTTGCTCAATCAGTTGCGTGAATCCTTGGAGTCAAGCCGCGACATCGGCGCCGCCTGCGGAATCCTGATGGCCCAGCATCGTGTGAGCTACGAGGGCGCCTTCGCCCGGCTTCACTCGATCAGCCAGCGCAGTCATCGCAAGCTGCGGGATGTTGCTGCAGACGTCGTCTTCACCGGCGAGGCGCCCGAAGGGGTGGATCCCCGCGGTGTCGGCCGTCCCAAGCCGCCTGGTGGCCGAGCCGCACGGCGGCTGGAAGCCGCGCCGTGACATCTCCCTCGGCGTCGGGGACGCGGGACAAGCGGCACTCTTTGGCTCTCACGCTCAGTCGCACCAGCGCCTTCGTCACGCTCGCCGGGGACTTCGACCTGGCCTCCGGCCCGGATACGACGCGGCTCGTGCGGAGCCTGGAAATGATGCACGTGACTGTTCACGTTGATTTGGAGACGGTGAGCTTCCTGGACTGCGCGGGCATCGCACCGCTGCTGGAGGCGACCCGCCGGCGTCGCGATCTGCAATTACCGCCGCTTGTGGTGGACCGATGCAGTGCGCCGGTGCGGTTGCTCATCGATTCAGCCGGGCTCGGCGGCGATCCCTATCTGGACGTGCAGGCGTGGGATCGACTCGCTCATGAGGCCCGAAATTCCTCAGCGTCATCGCGAAGCGCCATGCCATGCCCGACCTGTTCTGATCCGGATGCATCGCACCGGCAGGGATTGGTGGGAGGCCGTCCACCAGCTTCGGCTCGAGACAGGCAAGGTCGATGAAGTACTCCACGTGACGCAGATGCGGCACTGACGCTGCGACCGGGGCAACGCCGGCGCGTAGTGACCGGAGACCTGAAGATTGTGTGCGGAGGCAACCGCCGCGCAGGCGCGCCATCCCGTATAGCCGCCGCAGCGGGGCGGGCTTGCTCACCTTCGCAGCAGCCTGCGCGCCGTGGGGCGTATCGCGGCACGGCTCACGAGCGAAGCCGCGACGGAGACCGCGCCGAGAGCCCCTACCCGCGCGGCAAGGCTCGGTGTCCTCGGCCGGTCGTCGGCGCCGAGTTGCGACGGATCGGAAGTGCGATGCAGCGCGTCGGCAAGCAACTCGGCGAGATGACGGGCCTCACGCCCGCCGGAGTCCAGCTGGCTGATCTGGGTGCGGCAGCTGAAACCGTCTGCCAGAACGACAGTTTGCGGATCCGCGGCACGGACGGCAGGCAGCAGCACCGCTTCAGCGCAGGCTTCGCTGACCGCCGTGTGACCGCGTTCAAAGCCGAAATTGCCAGCGAGGCCACAGCATCCGGAGTCGAGGCGCTCGACGTCTACCCCGCAAGCCTTCAGGAGCTCGGCGTCCGCGTCCCATCGCATCACTGCATGCTGATGGCAATGAACCTGGCTCATCGCCCGTACCGCCTGCATCGCCGGTGGCTGCCAGTCGGGGGTGTGCTCGGTGAGCAACTCTGCGAGCGTGACCGTGTGCTCCTGCAGGCGCTTCACGTCCAGATCATCGCTCATCAGCTCTACCGCATCGGCTCGAAAGACCGCGGTGCAGCTCGGCTCGAGCCCGACGACGTAGCCGCCTTGGCGCACATGTTGCGCCAGCAGTTTCACCGTGCGGGACAGCACTTTCTTCGCCATGTCGAGCTGGCCCGTGCTGATCCACGTGAGACCACAGCACAATGGTTCGGTGGGGATGGTGACGTCCCATCCGGCCGCCTCGAGGACTTCAACGGCTGCCCGCCCGATGTGTGGGTGGAAGGAATTGGTGAACGTGTCCGGCCACAGCAGCACGGTGCCTCGCGACCCAGCGGTATTGCCCGGCCGGCTGCCGCGCCGCTGCCACCATTGCTGCAACGTCTCGTCGGCGAACAAGGGAATGGGCCTGGGCGCCAGTCCCGCCGCGCCGGTGGCCAGCCGCGGCAGGAGCGGCGCCGACGCGAGCGCATTGACCAGTCGAGCGAGGCGCCCACGGGTCACCCCGGCTGCCAGCAGCGGGAGCCATCCCAACGCGTAGTGCGCCCGCGGGCGCAGCCGGCCGGCGTAGTGATGGGCGAGAAATTCGGCCTTGTACGTCGCCATGTCGACGTTCACCGGACAGTCGGTTTTGCAGCCCTTGCACGCCAAGCAGAGATCGAGCGCGTCTCGCACCGCGGTGGATCGCCAGCCGTCACTGATCGGCGAGTCCGGATGGCCACGCAGCATCTCGAACAGCAGCCGCGCCCGGCCCCGGGTCGAATGTTCCTCTTCCAGAGTCACCTGGTACGACGGGCACATGACGGCACCCTTGGGGTGCTCATGCTGGCGGCACTTACCCACCCCGACGCAGCGGTTGGCGGCGGCAGCGAAGGAGCCGCCGTCGTGTGGGTAGCTGAAATGAAGTGCGCCGTCGTACGTGGGCGCCCAGCCGGCGCCGAGCCGCAGATGCTGGTCCAGCCGATACGGCGCGACCGTCTTGCCGGGATTCATGAGATCAGCCGGGTCGAAGATGGCTTTCAGCTGACCGAAAGCGTGCACGATCGTCTCGCCGAACATCCGCGGGAGCAATTCGCCGCGGCTCTGTCCATCTCCGTGCTCGCCGGAGAATGAGCCGTGGTAGGCGGCGACCAGATCGGCAGCCGCTTCCATGAACCGGCGATAGGTCTTCACGCCGTCGGGATCGGTGAGCCTGAAGGGGATACGCGTGTGCACGCACCCCTGGCCGAAGTGCCCGTAGAGGCTGGGTGCCGTGTCCCCGGCGTAGCCGAACTCCTCGTACAGCTTCTCCAGATCCCGCAGGTAGTCGCCGAGCCGGTCGGGCGGTACGGCTGAGTCCTCCCAGCCTTCCCAGGTGTCCGGCTGGCCGGGCACGTGAGCGGTCGCTCCGAGGCCGGCTTCGCGCACCTGCCACAGCTCGTCCTCGCGCTCAGGCTCGTCGAGGAACGCGGCATCGGCTTCGTGGTCGGACTTTTCGAGACCGTCGAGCATGCGATGCGCGGCTTGCTCTACCTCCTCACGCGTGTCACCGCCGAACTGCACCATCAGGTAGGCGGCGCCGTTCGGCAATTCACCCAATGCCCGCGGATTGAGGTGCTTGCGCTGCTGGTCGGTGATGAGCCGACGATCCAGGCCCTCCAGGGCGATCGGTTCGTGTGGCAGCACTGCCGTCACGGCATCCGCTGCCTTGGAGACGCTTTCGAATCCGAGTACGACGAGTGTGCGCTCCTTCACCACCGGCACGAGCTGCAGCTCAGCAGTCAGCACGGTGACGAGAGTCGATTCTGATCCGACCAGCAATCCGGCGACGTCGAACTCGTGCTCCGGCAGAAGCGAGTCCAGGTTGTAGCCGGAGACGCGGCGCGGGATGGCCGGGTACCGCTCACGGATCTCGTCGGCGTACGTGTCGCGCAGCTGGCGCAGCTGCCGATAGATCGCCGCCTGCCGGTCCCCGTGACGCTCGATCGCCACGTAATCCTCATCGGTCGTCTTTCCACACCAGAATCGGGTGCCGTCATACGTCAGCACCTCGAGCCCGGCGATGTTATCGACGACCTTGCCGGTGCGCTGAGCGGTGGCACCGCAGGAGTTGTTGCCGATCATCCCGCCCAGGGTGCAGTTGGGATGAGTGGCCGGCTCCGGACCGAAGCGCAGCCCGGTCGGCGCCAATTGCTTGTTGAGAACGTCCAGGACGATTCCGGGCTCGACCCGGCAGGTTCGAGCCTCGGCGTCGACAGAAATCAAGCGATTGCAGTACTTCGCCCAGTCGAGCATGACGGCAGTGTTGGTGCATTGCCCCGCAAGGCTGGTCCCACCGCCGCGCGAGACGATGGGAGCCGAGAACTCACTGCACACCTTCACCGCTTCTGCTGCGGCCTCGACGCTGCGCGGGACGACGACCCCGATCGGCACCTGCCGGAAGTTGGAGGCGTCAGTGGAATACGCACCTCGGGTGCCTGCGTCAAAGCGAATCTCGCCGTCGACCCGATCGAGTAGCGTTTGGCGGAGCTCATCGATGTCCAGCGACTCAGCAGACGGCGGACCCATCACCGGGTCGGGTAACTCAACAGCGGTCACGACCGCTCCTGTCCTATCGGGGCGGTGCAGTTGCGGTCAGGCGGTCCGTCACTTGAAGAGTTGGTTCAGCTTGTCCTTCGCGATCGTGGCCACGGTGGCTGCCTTGTGGGGCTGACCACGCAAGAAGGCTTCGGTGAACGCTTTCGCCTGCTGATACTCAATTTTTCCGGGCATCGGAGGTTCGTTCGGGTTGACGTCGACGTCCACGAGCGCCGGTCCGGGATGAGCTAATGCTTCGCGAATGGCGTCACGCACCCGAGCCGGATCCTTCACCTTCTCGCCAAACGCGCCGCAGCCCCTTGCCCACGTGGAGAAGTCAGCTTCGGGCTCGTGATGGCGCACCGCGTACTCCGGATAGCCGAGCACGATCTGCTCCCACAGGATCTGCCCGTACGAATTGTTGTTGTTGATGATGACCTTGATCGGCAGGCCGTAGCGCACCGCTGTCAGGAACTCGGCCATCAGCATGGCGAAGCCGCCATCGCCGACGAACGCGATGATCTGCCGGCCAGGGAACGCGTGCTGCATCCCGATCGCATAGGGCAAGCCCGGCGCCATGGTCGCCAGGTTGCCCGAGAGGTAGAACCGGCGGTCGTCACGGATCGTCCAGTGTCGCGCCGCCCAGGTAGCTATCGTCCCGGAATCACAGGTGAGAATGGCATCCGACGTTGCCAACTCGTCGATGCAACTCATCAGATACTGCGGCGCAATCGGGTCGCGACTCGCGTCGTGCAAGGCGACCATGCTCTCGCGCCACTTGGACATGCCCCGCTGAGCCGACTCGAGAAAGCGACGATCCTGCGTCTGCTCGACGAGCGGGGCCAACTCCTGCAAGGCCAGTTTGCTGTCGGCGACGACCGGCGCCTCGGTCGGAAGCCGCATACCGATGAGTGCCGGATCGACGTCGATCTGCACGACGCGGACACTGCCCGGCGAGGGCAGGTGAGTGGAGTACGGGAACGATGTGCCCACCATGAGCAGCGTGTCGCAGCCCTCCATCACTTCCTCGCTCGGCTTGGTTCCCAGTAGGCCAAGACCACCGGTGGTGAGCGGATGATCGTCGGGCACTGCTGCCTTGCCCGGAAGCGTCTTCACGATGGGCGCGCCCAGGCGCTCAGCAATGTTCAGTACCTCCTCGCGCGCATGCAGCGCACCTGCGCCGACGAGCATCGCCACCTTGCTTCCGGCGTTCAGCACAGCGGCCGCCCGCTTCAGATCTTCTTGTGACGGCGGCAATTGCGGGCGGCTGAACACCGGCACGCTCGCGGGCGGGCCTCCCGGCCCGACGTGTGCGTAGGGGTCCTCGGAGATCGGGGCGACCTGGAGGTCGTTCGGAAAAGTCAGGTGGCTCACCGTGCGCTTGGAGAACGCGTTGCGAATGGCCAGGTCCACGACGGCGGGCAGCTGCCTCGGGTTGGTCACCATGAGGTTGTAGGCCGCGAGGTCCTGATACAGCCGGTCGAGGTGCACTTCCTGCTGATAGTTCGTGCCGAGTACCTCGGTGGCCTGCATGCCGGTCAGAGCAAGCACCGGCACGTGATCGAGCTTGGCGTCGTACAGGCCATTCATCAGGTGGATCGCGCCTGGTCCCGACGTCGCCGCGACGACACCAAGTCGTCCGGTCGCCTTCGCGTAGCCGGTGGCCATGAATGCCGCCGCTTCCTCATGATGAACGAGCACGAACGTCAGGTCGTCGCTGACCCGACGGAAGCCCTCCATGAGGCCATTGATGCCGTCACCCGGCAGGCCGAAGACGGTGTCGACGCCCCAGGCGACGAGACGACGGGCCAGGCTCTCGCCGACGATCTGATCCACGGGACTCCTCAACGCGGCCTTCGCGGGAGTGGCAGCGCAACCACCTTCGCCGCAAAGAAGAAACTGAGCTGGTCTCGCTCAGTGCTCCCCTGCCCAAGCCTCCCGAACTTAATCAGCCACGGAAACGAGGCCGGCATATCCACCGCGGCCGACGTAGCGCACAAGCTGCTCCAGCCCGCGACGCTGCACCGCGGCGCGGAAGGAGGCTGCCCATCACCGGCGGGAGCAGCCGCTTGGCCGAACCGTGCGCGTGCCCGCCGGGTAACTAGGTGACAGTAAACGGCAACGCGATCCCAATGATCGCCGTGCAGATCTGAGAGCAGGATCAGATCCAGGTCCGGCAGTTGATCGATACCGACCGCCGGCTCGGTCAGGCGCCTGCTGACCAAATCGTGGCCGAGCCACGCGCGAGCTGCCCACGGTGCAGGAAGTTCGGATCGGTCAGCACATTAAAGGGTCCGAGGAAAGCAGCGTCGTCGCCGAGCCGATGAACTGGACACTCAGCTCGAGGCCGCGATTGCCCTCTGAGACAGGGCGTGGACCACCATGCGGCCCGGATGCCAGCAGGCCCGGAATCGACGCCGGCACCGGGGCACCACCGTTCTCACACGAGTTCGACACCTTGCCGATGAGGGCGTTGATTCGCCGTTGCC
>DATAVO010000154.1:0-34805 GCA_036267695.1 Frankiaceae bacterium | reverse complement strand
GGCTGCCGAAGTAGAAGCGGGTCAGCCACTCGCCGCGGTTGCGTGAGCCGGCGGCGATCTCGTCCAGGTCGTCTTCGACGCTGCTGGTGAACTGGTAGTCGACGAGCCGGCCGAAGTGCTCCTCGAGCAGGTTCACGACGGCGAACGCGATCCACGTGGGGACGAGCGCGCTGCCTTTGCGCCAGGCGTAGCCGCGATCGACGATCGTGCCGAGGATGGTCGCGTAGGTGCTCGGCCGGCCGATGCCGAGCTCTTCCATCATTTTCACCAGGCTGGCTTCCGTGAAGCGCGCCGGCGGAGAAGTGGTGTGGCCGCGGGGGGTGAGCTCGCGGGTCGTCAGCCGGTCGCCCTCGCGCACCGGCGGCAGGCGCCGCTCGCGGTCCTCGAGTTCGGCGTCAGGATCGTCGCTGCCTTCGACGTACGCCCGCAGGAAGCCGGGGAAAGTGATCACCTTGCCGGAGGCCTGGAACACCGCGTCGCTGCCCTCATCGGGACCGGATCCGACGCGCGCCGATAGCCGGACCGTCGCGCTGGTGCCCGTGGCGTCAGCCATCTGGCTCGCGACGGTGCGCTGCCAGATCAGCTCGTACATGCGGAACTCGTCACCGTTGAGCTGGCCGCCGAGCTGCCCGGGGGTGCGGAACGAGTCGCCGGCCGGGCGGATCGCCTCGTGGGCCTCCTGCGCGTTCTTGACCTTGCGGGTGTAGCTGCGCGGCTTCTCCGGGACATACTCCGGGCCGTAGAGCTGGCGCGCCTGGGTGCGTGCCGCGGTGATCGCCGTCTCCGACAGCGAGGTCGAGTCGGTACGCATATAAGTGATGTAGCCGTTCTCGTACAGCCGCTGCGCGATCTGCATCGTGCGCTGGCTGGAGAAGCGCAGCTTGCGGCCGGCCTCCTGCTGCAGCGTGCTCGTCATGAATGGGGCGTACGGCGAACGCCGGTACGGACGCTCCTCGACCCCGACCACGGCGAACCCGGCGCTGGAAAGACCGTCGACCAGGGCCCGCGCGCCGGCCTCGTCGAGCTGGCGGGCGGTGGACGTGAGGTCGCCCGTGGAGTCGAAATCGCGGCCGGTGGCCACCCGCGTACCGGCAATCGAGACCAGGGTCGCGGGCAGCGGAATCGTCTCGTCGGACGCCGCGGTGAAGAGGCCGTCGATGTCCCAGTAGCCGGCGGCGCGAAACTTCATCCGGGCCTTTTCACGCTCCACCAAAATGCGGGTGGCCACGCTCTGCACCCGGCCTGCCGAGAGCCTCGGCATGACCTTCTTCCACAGCACCGGAGAAACTTCGTAGCCGTAGAGCCGGTCGAGAATGCGCCGTGTTTCCTGGGCATCGACAAGCCGGTCATCGATCTCGCGCGGGTTCTCGACCGCCTGGCGGATCGCCTGCGGGGTGATCTCGTGGAAGACCATCCGGCGCACCGGCACTCGCGGCTTCAGCGTTTGGAGAAGGTGCCAGGCGATGGCCTCGCCCTCGCGGTCCTCATCCGTCGCGAGGTAAAGCTCGGTGGCATCTTTCAGTAGCGCCTTGAGCTTGGCGACCTGCGCCTTCTTGTCAGCCGTGACGATGTAGAGCGGCTCGAAACCATTGTCGACATCCACCCCGAGACGTGACCAGGGCTGTGACTTGACAGCCGCCGGGACATCAGCGGCATTGCGCGGCAGATCGCGAATGTGGCCGATGCTGGACTCGACGAGATACCCGTCGCCGAGGTAGCCGGCGATGGTGCGGGCCTTCGCCGGGGACTCCACGATGACCAGGCGCACCCCACCAGAACCGGCAGAGCTGCCGTTGGCGCCTGCGGCGTCATCGGTCGGCTCGTTCGGGGTGGTCCTTGCGCGCGGCGGCACGGCTTCCTCGATTCTGCGATCAGGCGGTGAGCGGGCGGCTCTTGAGCGGTTCAGTGGCGGACATGGCGGCAGACAGCCGGAAATGAAATTCCGAGGCCTCTGCGGCGTCAATGTACGGGGCGGGGATGACTATTCCCGGTTCAGGTCGGTCGGCGGCCCATCACTACTAGGACAAATCGTCACGGTCAGCTCCACAGCGACTGGCGTTTTGAGGCTGTTGGAGACGTAGCACTCGCGGTGGGCCACCCGGCGAAGGTGAAGCACTCGGGCCTCGGTCACCGGCCGTTGCGACGCCCCGGACACGAGGGTCTGCGGGCCCAGCGCGATCCGGGTCAATCTGTCCCGCGGCATGTCACCGACTCCGGTGGAGCCGGACCACGCGACCGTGGCTGAGTACTTGTGCACGGGGTCAGAGAAACACGAAAGGGCCGCCATCCGAATCGGATAACGGCCCCTTCGGGCTGTCGCGTTGGAGCGGGGAGGCTTACCCCTAGACCGGAACCGACTGCTGATCCGGAGTGGTCGGCGTGGCACCGGGCTGGCCGTCGCCGCCGGTTTCCATGAGCGCGCTGCCACGACGCTTGCTGTTCCAGATGACCCCGACCAGGATGATCACTGCCACGAGAGCAATGGCGACGCGGATCGGGTTGCTCTGGTCCTTGCCCACCGAGAACTTCACCACGGCCGGCACGATCAGCAGCGAGACCAGGTTCATGACCTTGATCAGCGGGTTGATGGCCGGGCCAGCGGTGTCCTTGAACGGGTCACCGATGGTGTCACCGATGACGGTCGCCTCGTGGACGGCCGAGCCCTTGCCGCCGTAGGCGCCGTCCTCGACCATCTTCTTGGCGTTGTCCCAGGCCCCACCGGAGTTGGACAGGAAGACCGCCATGAGGACGCCGCCCGCGATCGCGCCACCGAGGTAGGCGCCAAGTGGTGCGTACCCCAGGCCGAAACCGACCGCGATGGGGGCGAGCACTGCGAGCGTGCCGGGAGTGATCAGCTCACGCAGCGAATCGCGCGTGCAGATGTCGACGACGCGTCCGTAGTCCGGCAGCTCGGTTCCATCCATGATTCCGGGCTTGGTTCGAAATTGCTCCCGGACCTCGAACACGACGCGTCCCGCCGCCCGCGACACCGCGTTGATCGCCAGGCCGCTGAACAGGAAGACGACCGCGGCGCCGATGATCAGACCGACGAGCGCGTCCGGATAGGAGATGTCGAGCCCGCGGGCGGTGACCGCCCCGGATTTGGCCACTTCGGTCGCGACAGTCTCGGTGAACGAACCGAACAGTGCCGTCGCGGCTAGCACGGCGGTGGCGATCGCGATGCCCTTGGTGATGGCCTTCGTCGTGTTGCCGACGGCATCGAGGTCGGTCAGGACGCGGGCGCCCTTCTCATCGATGTCACCGCTCATCTCGGCGATGCCCTGTGCGTTGTCACTGACCGGGCCGAACGTGTCCATCGAGACGATGACGCCGACCGTGGTCAGCAGGCCCGTGCCGGCAATAGCGACCGCGAACAGCGAGACCAGCACCGAACCCATGCCGAGCAGATACGCGCCGTAGACGCCGGCGCCGATCAGCAGGGCCGAGTAGACAGCGGACTCGAGCCCGACGCTGATGCCGGACAGCACCGTAGTGGCCGGTCCGGTCAGAGCGGATTCGACGATGCTGCGCACCGGCTTTCGCCGGGTTTCGGTGAAGTACCCGGTGAGAAGCTGGATCGCTCCGGCGAGCACGAGCCCGATGAGCACCGCGATGAAGGCGATGACCTGCGGATTGCCCTTGGCGTCGGGTACCGAGCTGCCGACCAGCTTGCTGAACTTGCTGGGCAGATAGGTGAAGCAGACGATCGCGGCGCCCACCGCCGAGACGCCGGCGCTGACGAAGAAGCCGCGGTTGATCGCGGTGAGCGCGTTGTGGTCGCTCTCGCGGGGGTTGGTCGCGAAGATGCCGATGACCGCAGTGATGACACCGACCATCGGGATGGCGAGCGGGAAGACCAAGCCCTTGGAGCCGAAGGCCTCCTTGCCCAGGATCAGGGCCGCGACC
Organism: Frankiaceae bacterium; assembly: GCA_036267695.1. Lineage (GTDB taxonomy): Bacteria > Actinomycetota > Actinomycetes > Frankiales > Frankiaceae > DATAZK01. The sequence goes on along the minus strand of DATAVO010000154.1, from coordinate 30,899 downwards.
AACGTGACGGCGTAGGACTCGAAGAGGTCCGCGGCCATACCCGCGCAGTCACCGACGTTGTCACCCACGTTGTCGGCGATGGTGGCCGCGTTACGGGGGTCGTCCTCGGGGATGCCGGCCTCGACCTTGCCGACGAGGTCAGCACCGACGTCGGCCGCCTTGGTGAAGATGCCTCCGCCGACTCGCATGAACATGGCCAGCAGGGCAGCGCCGAAGCCGAAGCCCTCGAGTACCTGGGGTGCGTCCTTCTTGAAGATGAGGACGACGAGGGAGGCGCCGAGCAGGCCCAGCCCGACGGTGAGCATGCCCACCGCGCCACCGGTGCGGAAGGCGATCCGCATCGCGCGCTTCTCGCCGACGTTCTGAGCGGCGGCGGCCACGCGCACGTTGCCACGCACGGCCAGACCCATGCCGGAGAAGCCGACGGTGAAGGACGCCAGCGCGCCCACGATGAAGAAGATCGAGCGTCCGATCCTCGAGGCGGTGTTGTCGGCCGGAAGGACCAGCAGGACCAGCGGAATTATCACCACAAACACCGCGAGGGTCTTTGCCTGGCGGCGCAGGAAGGCCTGCGCCCCTTCTTGGACGGCGAGCGCAATCTGCTGCATGCGCGGGGTCCCGGCGTCAGCCGCGAGAACCTCGCGCATAAGTACGAATGCGACTCCGAGCGCCAAAATGGCGATCACACCGATCACTGCAACGAAGCCCTTTTGGCCTCCGCTCAGCGACAAGGAGTCGCTCACCCCTGCGGCGAGCGGCGACATACAACCTCCAGATCAGCGTCGGCGCGCAGCCCAACGCGGCTGGAGGCCGCCTTCGGATGCAACGCCGGGCCCCGGTTCATGCCGGGCCCTTATATGGACATGCGAGCAGCGGCCGCAATCACTTGGGCCGCAGAATGGATGAAGTGTAACGCCAGCGCAACGTTGCGCCGGTCGCTTCGGCTGGACGTCAGCCAAACGGCGGCCGTGCCAAACTCATCCTGGCTGTCAAACCGCGGCGATCGGCCAGCGCATCGTCACGACCGTGCCGCCAGGCACCTCGGAGTGCGCGCGGTCCTCGACCGACAGGTCGTCGACCAAACCGGCGATCATGGCCAGACCCAGCCGCGGAGCCAGGCTCGAGACGTCGACCGCACGTTCCAGGTCGGCCGGCTCCTGGGCCGAATTCGTGGCCGCTTCCAGCAGGTTTGCCGCTTCCTCGGCGACGGCGTCGCCGCCGACGGACCCGTCAGCCGCACCTTCGCCGTAGGCGGGCAGCAAGGCGCCGGCCGGGCCGCAGTCGTGCACGGAGATCTCGAGGACGTCGGAATCGTCGCGGAACTGGACGATGATCGGTTGATCCACGCTCTCGGACCGGTGCACGCTCACAGCCCGCGAGCAGGCCTCGCCCACAGCGAGCTTCACCTCATCGATGACGTAGGCGTCGAGCCCCATGCGGCGGCCGAGCGCTGCGGCGACGAGCCGGGCGGTGCGCACGTTTATAGGAAGCGCGCTGATGTGCAGTTCGACCTTGGGCATAGTGACCGCGAAACCGTCTGGGGCTCGAAGGATGACTGGATGGGTACGGCCGGGGAGCGGTTAGTCCGTGGCTGACAAGGCTTCGGCGACAGAAGCGTGGATCGGGAAAACCTTGGTCAGACCCGTGATCCGGAAGATCTTCAGGATGCGCTCCTGGGTGCAGACCAGGCGCAGCGTGCCCTCGTGGGCGCGCACTCGCTTCAATCCCCCGACGAGAACGCCCAGGCCGGTGGAGTCGAGGAAGTCCACGCCCTCCATGTCGACGATCAGGTGGTACGCGCCGCTGGAGACCAGGTCGATCAGCTGCTCGCGGAGCTTGGGCGCGGTGTAGACGTCGATCTCGCCGCCCACCTTGACGATCTTGTGGTCTCCCTCGTCGTAGGTGCTGAGAGACAAATCCACGGTGCTCCTCCAGGGGTCGGATGCTGGGCGCGCCATTCGCGTGGTGCCAGCAGTCAGTTCTTACCTTGTCACGGCGGAAATATCCGAGCCAGCAGCGGCCGATTGCGCGGGTCGGGCGGACAGGATCTCGTTGGCGGTCTGTGGCTCATAGATTTCACGGTGTGGATGACCCGCAGCCTCATGGGTTGCTTCGTCGTCTGACCCTGGATACCCGGCGGGCCGAGGCCGTCACCCACGTCGAGACGCTGACCGCGCGGCCGGGGCGCACCGCCGCGTGGCCGGAGTGGGCTGACCCGCTGCTGGTGCGCCGCTTCGCCGGCCGCGGGATCGAGCAGCCCTGGCTCCATCAGGTGCAGGTGGCGGAGCACGCCCATGCCGGGCGTTCGGTCGTGGTGTCCACTGGCACCGCGTCCGGCAAATCCCTCGGCTACCTGCTGCCGGTCCTGACCCGGCTGCTGGCCGAGCCCTCCTCCCGGGCTATCTACCTCGCGCCGACGAAGGCACTCGCCCGTGACCAGCTCAGCGCCGTCAGGGCGCTCGCCCTCACCGGCGTTCGGGCCGCGGCCTACGACGGCGACACGCCCCGCGAGGAGCGTGATTGGGTACGCGCCCACGCCAATTACGTGCTGAGCAACCCCGATCTGCTCTCAGCGAGCCTGCTGCCGCAGCACGCGCGCTGGGGCACGTTCCTTCGCGGCCTGCGCTACGTGGTGATCGACGAATGCCATCACTACCGGGGTGTCTTCGGCTCGCACGTCGCTCAGGTGCTGCGCCGGCTGCGCCGCGTTTGTGCGCGATACGGCGCCCATCCGGTCTTCGTGCTGGCTTCCGCGACCGTCGCCGATCCGGCGAGTACCGCGACGCGGCTCACGGGCCTTCCGGTCGAGGTGGTCGATGACGACGCGTCCTCCCGCGGACCGCTGACGTTCGCCCTGTACGAACCGCCGCTCTCGCAGTTGCGCGGCGAGCACGGCGCACCCGTACGCAAATCTGCGCTGTCGGAGACGTCGGAACTGCTGGCCGATCTGGTCGCGGACGGCGTGCCCACGCTCGCCTTCGTGCGCAGCAGGCGGGCCGCGGAGACGACGGCACTTTCGGCTCGGCGGGCCCTGATGGCCGTCGGCGGCGGGGAGGCGCGCGCGGCGGCCCGGCGAGTGGCGGCCTATCGCGCGGGCTATCTGCCCGAGGAACGCCGGGCACTGGAAGCCAAGCTCCGGGCCGGGGAAATCCTCGGGCTGGCGGCGACCAACGCCTTGGAGCTCGGGATCGACGTCAGCGGTCTCGACGCCGTATTGCTCGCCGGATTTCCGGGCACTCTCGCGTCGCTCTGGCAGCAAGCCGGCCGGGCGGGCAGGCGGGGCAGCGAGGCGCTCGCAGTGCTCATTGCACGTGACGATCCGCTCGACACCTATCTCGTACATCACCCCGAGGCGGTGTTCGGCCGTCCCGTCGAAGCAGCGGTACTCGACCCCGACAATCCTTATGTCCTGGAGCCCCACCTGGAGTGCGCGGCCTCCGAGCTGCCGCTGCGCGAGGGCGACTTGGAGCTTTTCGGTCCGCAGAGCGCGCTGGTGGTGGCCGACCTCGAGCGCCGCGGACGGCTGCGCAAGCGACCTGGCGGCTGGTACTGGACCGCGTGGGAGCGGCCCACCGTGGACCTTCGCGGCACCGGCGGGGCTCCCATCGCCGTGGTCGAGGAGTCCACCGGACGGCTGCTCGGCACGGTCGACCCGGGCAGCGCGCATACGCATGTGCACCCCGGCGCCCTGTACTTGCATCAGGGGGAGGCCTTCGTCGTGGGCATCCTCGACGAGGTCGAGGGGTGCGCTTTCGTCGAGCCCGCCGCCGATGCCGACTGGACGACGACCGCCCGCAGCCTGACCGACATCCGAATCGTGGAGGAGCTGAGGCGGCGCCAGGCAGGAGCGCTGACCGTCTGCTTCGGCACGGTCGACGTCACCAACCAGGTGGTGGGCTACCAGCGCCGGCGGATCGCGACCGGAGAAGTGCTCGGCGAGGAACCGCTCGACCTGCCCCCGCGCGAACTCCGGACTCGATCCGTCTGGTACCTCGTGCCGCAAGCGATGCTCGAGCGCGCCGACATCGCCGAAGCCGACATCCCCGGCGCGGTGCATGCCGCTGAGCACGCCGCCATCGGGCTGCTGCCGCTGTGGGCGACGTGCGACCGGTGGGACATCGGCGGGGTGTCTACCGCCCTGCATCCCGACACCGGTGAGACCACCGTCTTCGTCTACGACGGGGCGCCCGGTGGTGCGGGCTTCGCCGAAAGGGGCTTTCAACGCATCGACGGATGGCTGGAGGCCACGAAGACCGCGATCGACGCCTGCGAGTGCCGCTCCGGCTGCCCGTCGTGCGTGCAATCTCCCAAGTGCGGGAACGGCAACGAACCACTGGACAAGGCGGCGGCATCGCGATTGCTGACCGAGGTGCTGGCGGCACTCGCGGGTCACTGAGCGTCCTGCGGGCCGGCGCGGGCGACCGACGTCGCCCTTGTCGGAGTGCTGACGCTGACGGAGACCGTCAGCGCGTCACCGGCGACAGCGCAGGCGATCAGCTGCCCGCCGTTGGCCGATGCGGCGATACCCGCGGCACCGCACGGGGACGGGTCAGCTCGGGCGAGGGCCTGCGCACCGGCGAGCGCCGCCAGGTCGGCCGCCGACTCGGCCCGCTGACGGGCGAGCCCCGCCCGGCCGGAGGTCAGCCACATCCCGCCGATCGAGAAGCACGCGAGGATGCCGGCCAGCACGAGCACGGTCGCCGAACCCCGCTCGCCGTGCTGCCCGCGGCTCAGGGATCCTGCTCGGTGAGAGCGGTCGCGGAACCGGACACCGAGGGCTCCGACACGAGGGCCGACAGACCGCCCGGAACGGCCACGGTAGCGCGCACCGAGACCGTCACCTGGCTGCCATCGCGGCGGATGCCGATCTGCGCGCCGGCAGGCAAGGCGGCACCTACTGCCCCGCGGATCTTGCCGTCGGGATCGCCGCGGGCGGCCGCGCGCGCTCCGGCCCTTGCCGCGTCCTGGCAGCGCGCCTGCAGCGCCACCGCCGACTGCATCCAGATGCCCACGGCGACGATCAGCAGCAGCGTCGGCAGAGCGAGGGCCAGCTCGGCTGTCACCGAGCCGCGCTCGGCGCGACGGACCCGATCCGGTCGCCGGCGCATCACGGAGCGAGATTGAGGGCACGCTCAACCACCGACTGCAGCAGGCTGTGGACCTCGCCGCTGTGCACCACGACCCACAGCACCCCCGCGAAGCCGCAGGCGGCCAACGTGCCGACCGCGTACTCCGCAGTGGACATGCCGGCCTCGTCGCGCGGCGTCCGATGAAGGCCCCGGCTCGCGGCCCGCCAAGCATTGATCATGTGACCTCCCGTGGTCATGTCGATGCGTCGACGTTCCTCGGAGCGGGGACGGCGTGCCGGGCTTGCTGGGCTTCCGTGCATCTGTTCGCGGCATCCCCAGAAGGCCGTATTCGCCTTGACGGCGGGGGTTATTGCGGCAGCAGTCCCGAGCCGAGACCGATCACTGCGGGTACGACGGCCAGCACCAGAAACGCCGGCAGCATGCACAGCCCGAGAGGCAGCGCCGAAAGGGTGGCTACCCGGTGCGCCTTCGCCAAGCGTTCGAAATGCTCGTCGGCGCGCAGCTGCCCGGCGGCTCCGATGAGTTGCTCGCTCATCGCGCTCCCGCTTTGCGAGCTGCGCCGAAACACCGAGGCGAGCGGCGCCAAGGGGCCGGTCTCGGGTAGTGCCTCCTCGACGGGGGCGCCGGCGCCGAGCGCGCTTGCAGCGGACTGCAACGCCTCACCCAGCACGCCGCCGGCGTACTCGCCCGCAGCTTCGAGAGCCGCGGCCGGAGTGGCTCCGGCATCCAGGCAGACCGCCACGAGTTCGGTGGCGAACGCGGTTACGCGCACCGGCTCGGGCTTGGCTGCCCGATCGGTGAGGCGATGCAGCGTTGCCCTGCTGACGATGAAAACCGCTGCGCCTACGGGGATTGCGAGGGGTCGGGGGAGTAGTAGCGCCGCGGCGAAGGCGGCCACCGCGCTCGCCAGGGCGGCGGCTGAGGGTCTTCGCGCCGCCGTTCTTCGTGGCGGTGCGAGGGCGACCGCGGCGGCGTGACGGAGCCGGCGCGCGGCCGATTCGCGGGTGGACGGAAGCCCCACGATCAGCGCAGCGAAGAGCAGCAGTGCTCCCGACCCCAGCCTCGCGTCAGGCACCGGCCGCGTCCGCGAGCCGGTCCAGCCACGCCAGGCCGGCGAGATCGAGCGCACCACCCGCGACCAGACATGCCTGGCCGACGCCCGTGGTCAGCAGCACCTGTAGCGAGCCCGATCCCGAGACCTGGCCGAGCACGACGCCGGCGAGCGGAAGCACCGCCAGCAGTTGCGCGCTCGAACGCGCCGACGCGAGAGCGGCTTCGGCCTCGCGTTCGATGCGCAATTGCGCGGCTGCGCTTTCGGCGAGGCGATGAACCGGTGCGGCCAGGCTGCTGCCGCTGCGCTGGCAGACCGACCACGCCGCAGCCAGCGCAGCTTCGGCAGTCCCCGCCGGAGCGCCTGCCAGCAGCACCGCGGCGGGATCACCGCCGGATGAGTCCGCTGCCGCCGCGTCGAGCATCCGCCGGCGCAGCCCGACCGCGGCTTCGGCGGACCCTCCCGCCATCCGCAAGGCGATGGGCGGCGGGAGCCCACTGACGAGTTCCGAGGCGAGTGCCCGGAGAGCGGCCAGGTCCTGGATCCGCACCGCTCGGGCCTGCCGCCGCCCCCGCGCCGCTGCGGCGCGGCGGGCCAGGACGAGCACCAGCAGACCAAGCGCGATGCCCGGAACCGGCCCAGTGAGCAAGGCGATCACGACCGATGAGGCGGCTCCGCCCACCATCCGGGTCCGGTGGCCCGTGAGCATCTGCAGGCGCCGCGACGCGCGCCGGCGACCGCCCGCGAGGCGGTTCGCGGGCGATGCTGAACCGGCCAGCAGCCAGGCCGCCGCGGAGGCGAGTACAGCAGCCGCGATCCAGCGCGCGGGGGCCGTCACGGTGGTGCCAGCAATGCGCGCAACAAAGGTGCACCGGGTCCCGGGACGACTCGCGGCGGATCGTCGCGCCACCGCAAGGCGGTGATGGCCCGCACCAGATCGCCGCCGTCGCGTTCGAGCACGGCGATCTCAGCGACCCGCCGGAGGCCACCCCGGCCGCGTTCCAGATGCACGGCCACCCGCAGTGCTGACGCGAGCAGGCTGTGGGCGGCGTGGCGCGGCAGCCCCGCGAGCATGGCCAGCGCCTCCACCCGGGCCGGTACGTCAGCGACGCCGTTCGCGTGCAGCGTCGTCAGACCACCGTCGTGGCCGGTGTTCCCGGCGACCAACATGTCGAGCAGCTCCGGGCCGCGAACCTCCCCGACGATCACGCGATCCGGACGCATCCGCAGCGCCTGGCGCACCAGGTCCCGCAGCGTGATCTCGCCGGCGCCTTCGACATTGGGAGGCCTGGCCTGCAGCCGTACGACGTGCGGATGCTCGACCGTCAGCTCGGCGGTGTCCTCGACGATCAGGATGCGTTCGACGGGATTCGCCCGGGCGAGCAGCGCACCCAGCAGCGTCGTCTTGCCGGTGCCGGCACCTCCTGAGATGACGAACGCGTGCCGCGCGGCGATCAGCGCCTCCAGCACCTCGTCGAACGCCGGGTGCACGCTGCCGCTGTCGACGAGCCGGGGGAGGTCGAGCCCGCTCGGCCGGTGGATGCGCAGCGACAGGTGGACGCCCGACAGCGCCACCGGCGGCAGCGCCGCATGCAGCCGCACACCACCGTCGAGGCGCGCGTCGACGAAGGGGCTGCCGGCGTCGAGCCGGCGCCCGGCGGCTGAGGCGAGCCGAACAGCCATTCGCCGGACCTCGTCGTCACTGGTGAAGCTGACGCGCTCGCGTACCAGTCCCTGGCCGCGATCAGCCCACACCTCGCGCGGACCATTGACGAGCACGTCAGTGACGGCGGGATCGCGCAACAACCCGGCGAGCGGACCGGCCGAGACCGTCACGCCGCGGCCCGGTGCTCGGCGCCCAAAAGGTCATCGAGCAGATGCGCGCACAGCCGCACGAGCGGACCGCGGGGTTGGCCCGGCGGGACGCCCCGCTCGTAGTCGCGAGCCAGCCCGGGTTCGACCCGCAGCGTGCCGGCGATGGGCAGAGCCAGTGTGCGCGCGATCGCCTGGACGGACAGGCCGCTCGGGGCCGGACCGCGGATGACCGCCTGCACATCGGTGGTGAGCCGGCGCAGAGTTGACGCGAGCTGGGCTCCCGCCGCGATGGCGCGCACCTGAGCCGGGACCACCAGGTAGGTCCGGTGGGCGGCCGACAGCGCCAGCATCGAGATCGGGTCGACGCTACGAGGGAGATCGACGACCACGAGGCGGCAGCGGCGACGTCCTTCCTCGAGCACGCTGCGCATGGCGTCAGCGCTGAGCGCCGCCGGTCGATCGCGATCGGGAGCCAGCACGCTCAGGCCCGCGCGTGCGGGCAGCCGATCCAGGAAACCGCCGCGCCACCGCGCTGCCGCGGACTCTCCCAGCAACTGCCCCCACCGGTCGCCGCTGGCCGATTCCAGACCCAGCGCGAGGTCGATCCCGCCTCCGAACGGATCGGCGTCGACCAGCAGCGTGGACGTGTCGCGGGCGGCTGCGGTACGGGCGATGGCCGCCGCCAGCGTGGTCGCTCCGGCACCGCCCTGGCCGCCGATGACGCACAGCACGGGCGCTTTCGCGCCAGTTGCCGTTTCGCGCTCGCCCAGCAGCCCGACCAGCCACGCCGAAGCCGACGGCAGGACGGCGACATGGTCGGCGCCTACGTCAGCGGCGAGCTCCCACAGCCGATCGTCGCGGGAGCCCACGACCACGACGCGGGTCCGCCGCGGTAGTGCGACTGCTGCGTCGGCCAGCTCGGCTCCCAGCAGGACGAGCGAGGCGCCCTGCCACCCACGTCTCAGCGCGTCGGCATCGGCGGCGACGAGCGGCGGCGAGCCGGCTTCGTCGCACAGCCGCAACAGCTCTTCGAGCAACGCCGGATCCGAGGTCACCACCAGTGGACGGGCGGTCATTGACGGCTGCTGCGGGTCGGCGAGTGAGGTCACGCGGGGCACTCTCGCCGAATCGGGCTGTGGACGGAGCGCTCCGTCCACAGGCCAGCTGTGCTATCGACTGCCCGGCCCCGGACGCAACCGCGAACACAGGACGGCCCCCGCTCGGGGGGATGGCGGGGGCCGTCTGCGAGTCACGCCCAGGGGGGAAGGGCGAGGCTCGGTCTCACAGACGCGGTCTCCCGCGCCTGCCTGCATGAATACCCGTCGCCGTGAGGGCGGAAACGGCAGATAGCGGACAGTCCGCCAGCGGGGCCTCAGCCCCGGGCGAGCGCCTCGCAGATCGCCAGTGAATCGCGGGCACCCAGCTCGACGGCATGGCAGCAGTGGGCGACCCACCGCGCCAGCCCTTCGGCGCCGCCGGACGCGTAGCCCTGCGCGGCTTCCTCGTACTCGCCCCGGAGTTCGACGTGACCCACATCGGGTGCGGTCAGCGCCTTCGAGTCCAGCCCGCGCGCCAGCAGCACCAGCCGGGCCGCGCCGCGTGCGACCAGCCCGTTGGCCTCCTCGAAGGGGGCGAGCGCGAGAAGTTCGCCGTGAACGACCGCGGAGACGACCGCCGCCGGCGCCTTCGTCGGCTGGGCGAGGATCTCTGCGAGCGCGCCGAGGCGCCGGGCGGTCGAGTCGCCGCCGACCCTCGGACGTCCGAGGAGCTCGGGTGCCGTGAGGTCAGCGGCCGCCAGGACGTGCAGCCGGGCGAGCACCTGGCGGGGGGCCCGGATGAAAGTCTCGCGCAGGCCACCGAGTTGCGCGCTGACGCGCAGCGCTCCTTGTACGACCGGATCTGCGCTGCCTTCGGTGCGTAACTGCTCCAAGGGAATGTCGACGCTTTCCAGCGCGGCTGAGGCCCGCGCCGAGCGCAAGCCGGCCTCGACCGAGACCTCGGCGCTCTGGCGGCGCAGCACGCGGGAGGTCAGCAACCGGTCCACCGCGGCGCGCGCGTCACCGGCGGCCTCAGCCACTTCGGGGATCTGGGCGAGCGCGGCAAGAGGGTCGGCAGGCACGCCCGGCGACGCTACCCACGAACATCGGCCGGTGCTCGCCCGCCTTGATCAGCGGTAGCCTCCGGCATGCGGGTGTGAGAGCGGCGGCGGCGGGCAGGCGTTCTTCAAACCACAAAATGCCGTTACGCCCGGCGCCTGAATGGATCATCATTGGCGGGGCGAGCACCAACCTCGAAGGAGAACTCGGTGGCGATATCGGCCCACTCCCGTTCAGCGGCCGCGAATGGTGGCCACGGCGGCGCGCCTTCCGCTGAGGCGACGATTGGCGAGCTCGTCGCTACGGCGTCGCGCGATGTGTCCTTGCTGATCCACCAGGAGGTGGAGCTCGCCAAGACCGAGGTGAAGGCTGCGGCCCAGAGCGCGGGGCTCGGCGCGGCCTTTCTGGCGGTGGCCGGGGTTCTGGGGTTTTTCGCGTTCTTCGCGATCACGATCGCCGCCGGGGAGGGCCTGCATGCCGCCGGCATCGGTCGCGCCTACTCGTTTCTGATCGTCACCGGTGCCTACCTGATCGTCGCCGGAGTGCTGGCCCTCTTCGCCGTCGGGCGCCTCAAGAAAGTCGGGCCGCCAAAGCGTGCGATCCAGACGGTCAAGGACGACGTGGCGTGGATCAAGCACCCCACCGTGGCGCCCACCACCAAGATCGAAAGCCACTAGCCACACGCGCTCATGCCCGTCGAGCCCACGAGTGTCCTCGTGCCGGGCCCGTGGACACACCGGGACGTCTCGACGAACGGCACGCGACTGCATATCGCCGAGGCCGGTAGCGGCCCGCTTGTGCTTCTGGTGCACGGTTTCCCGGAGTTCTGGTGGTCGTGGCGACACCAGCTGACCGCTCTTGCTGACGCCGGATATCACGCTGTGGCCTGCGATCTGCGTGGCTACGGCGCGAGCGACAAACCCCCCCGCGGCTACGACATCTTCACTCTCGCGTCAGACCTGGCGGGGTTGATCAGAGCGCTCGGCGAGAGCCAGGCCGTCGTGGTCGGGCAGGACTGCGGCGGCTTCCTCGCGTGGGCGACGGCGGTGCTGCATCCGGATGTCGTGCGCAGCCTCGTTGTCGTCGGGGCCCCGCATCCCCTGCGCATGCGGCAGGCGATCTTCGGCGAGCTCTCCAGCCAGCTGCGTGCCAGCAGCTACTTGCTCGGCTTCCAGCTTCCCTGGCGGCCGGAGCGCGAGCTGGTTCGTGCTGACGCGGCGCTCGTGGCCGATCTGATGCGGCGCTGGAGCGGTCCGGGCTTTCCGGACCCCCAGACCGAAGCCCGGGCGCGCGAGGCCATGCAGATCCCTGGCGTCGCACACAGTTCGATGGAGTACTACCGCTGGGTCTTTCGTTCGATGTTTCGTCCGGACGGGTGGCGGATGCTGCGCGACATGCACGAACTGGTGACCGCACCAACCCTGCAAATGCACGGCATTCTCGATAGTTGCGTGCTGGCCGCCACGGCCAAGGGATCGGGCGATTACGTCGCCGCCCCCTACGCGTGGCGCACGATTGCCGGGGCCGGCCACTTCCCGCACCAGGAGGCGCCCGACGTCTTCAACGCCGAGCTGTTGAGCTGGCTCGGTTGAGCGGCGGCCCGCGCGATCGCGACGCCTCCGGGCGCCCGCTGAACGCGCGGCCGCGTGATGCGCTCGGGCGCCCGCTGCCCTACGGATCGCCCGCAGCCATGGAGGAACTCGACCCGGCACTGCTCGAGGGAGAGCCCGCGATGCTGCTCGCCAATGCCCAGCGGATGCTCGATGAGGGTCGCCCGTTCCAGGCCCACGAGATTCTTGAAGCCGGCTGGAAGAGCGCCCCGCGGGGGGAACGCCCGCTGTGGCGCGCGCTGGCCCAGATCGCCGTGGCCGTCACCCATGAACGACGCGGTAACGAGCCGGGGTCGAGCGCGCTCTATGCCAGGGCAGCCCGGGAGCTCGAGCTCTGGGACGCCGGCGCGGCGCCGCATGACATCGACGTCGACGGCCTTCAGCGCACCGCACGTGATCGGGCGAATGCCCAGCAATCGCAGGAGATTCGGCTCACCCGGGGACGGATCTAAGCGGCTGGATTCTGCTCCTGGGCGGCGCGTTCGAGGCCGTCGAAGAAGCGGCCGGCGATGGACGTGAACGCGCCCGCGAGCTCCTCCGGGATCTCCTCCTGCGAGGTCAGCGAAAAGACCACGGTCGAGCGACCCGGGCCGGCAGAGGTGACGCTCAGGGAACCGACCGACGGCGGCATCCCGTCGATGACGAGGCGGAATTCGGAGATGTACGCGATGGGGGTGCGCCGCGGTGCCGCCATCGTCACTTCGATGGCGAGGGCGCGATCCTCGGCCAGCCGGAGGACCCCCGTCACTTGGCCCGGCCGGGTCTCGGTCAGGACAGCCTCAGGGAGGAAGCCGGCGGCAGCCGGACCGGTGATGAGCAGCAGCGCCGTCGCCGGATCACCAACGATGACGCGGGTGGCGGACAGGCTGGTCGACATCAGGGCTCCTCTGGCGGCTGAGGTCAATTTACCGTGACCGCTAACTTTTGCAACCATCGAGCAAGCGAGTTGTCCGAAATGCGGAGTCAGTCGCACCCGTGAGTGCTCACGCCCGCCGTCGCCGCCTTAGCGGCCTGGGCATCGGAAGCCACCTCGCCGGAGGTCAGTGCGTAGCCGGTCTCCGGATCGTCCGTAGCTGCAGCGAAAACGACCCCGTAGACCTGACCCGCCGGGGTCAGCAGGGGCCCTCCGGAATTGCCCGGCAGGACTGATGCGCGCAGGCCGTAGATCTCCCGATCGACCGTGGATTGGGAGTAGATGTCGACGCCGCGGGCGGTGATGCGGTCGCGGATACGTGCCGAGACGGCGGTGAAGGGCCCGTTCTCCGGGTAGCCGATCACGATGGCCGAGTCGCCCGCCGATCCGCTTCGCGTCGAGAACGTCAGGGGCCGCGCCTGAAGAGCGGGTACGTACAGCACGGCGACGTCACGCTTGGAATCGAAGAGCACCGTGGTGGCAGCCAGTTGCGAGCCGTTGACTTCGACGCTGGGGTGCGGGACGCCCGCAACGACGTGGGCGTTGGTCATGACGTGCTGGGGCGCGTACACGAAACCGCTGCCCTCTATGGCCTTTTGGCATGAGGGGGCGTCGCCGCTCACCTTCAGGATGCTCGGGCGGGCCAGTTGCACGACGGCGCTGCGTGCGAGAGCCGGATCGGGCGCGCGCGTCGGCACGATGGTGTCGCCGCCGAGGCCCGCGAAAACCTGCGGAAAGCCTTGCTGTTCCACCAATCGCAAGAAGTTCGCGAAGAGCTGGCGGGCGCTGTCGGGGACCAACGTGTCGACCGCCTGGATCACCGCGCTGCCGTGCACCTGCCTTCGCAGCGACTCATACGGCGAGCGGTTCACGGCCGTCGCCATCAGCCAGGCAACCAGCAGCACCGAGATGCCCGAGACGACTGCACCGCCGACGGAGTCGACCGTCTGCGCCGGCCGCCAATGGATGCGGGTGCGCACCGCCGCTGCCAATGCCGAGGCGACGAGCTGGCCGAGCGCGGCGCCGACGAACACCACCACGATGCCGGTGACCGGCGAGCGCTTGCCGTTGCCGATCAGGCTGCTGATCGAGGGGGCCAGCTTGGCGCCGAGGATCGCCCCGCCGAGGAAGCCGATGAACGACATGACGCCGACGATGAAGCCCTGGCGGTAGCCGGAAATGCCGAAGACCACGACCCCGAGCAGCAGGATCCAGTCCAGGAGGTCAAACACCGTTGTCCTTCGCCGGCTGTGGCAATTCGTTGACCCGGCCGGGAGTCCACGGCTGCTCCCATCCGCCGAGTTTGAGCAGCCTGTCCAGCAACCCCGCAGTGAATCCCCACACCAGCATCCCCCGCACATTGAACGCGGGTCCTACCCATCCGGAGGGGTGCCGCACCCGCTGGCGGCTGGCGGGATCGGCCAGCTCCGCGATCGGCACCCGGACGACGGCCGCCACCTCCTGCACGTCCACGGGATGCACCGGATGCGGCTCGCGCCACCAGGCGAGCACCGGCGTCACCACGAAGCCGGTCACCGGGATGAAGAGCTCGGGCAGTTCGGCGACGATCTCGACGGACGCCGGGTCGATCCCGACCTCCTCCTGCGCTTCACGTAGCGCCGCCCCCACGGGACCGTCGTCGCCAGGATCGATGGCACCTCCGGGAAAAGCCGGCTGTCCCGCATGAGAACGCAAGGTTGCGGCGCGTTCGATCAGCAGGACGTCCGGCCCGTCCGGCCCATCGGCGAAAAGCATGAGGACGGCGGCTGGACGCCCACCGGTCTCCGGCGGCAGGAACCGGCTGATCTCCTCAGCCCTGACGACGCGAGCGCCCGCGGCGAGGCGGGCCAGGCTCTGCGGCAGCGTCGACACCTCGCAGTCACGTTCTGGCGCGCTCAGGAGGCGTCCTCCGCGTCACGACGCACGAGCTTGCGGGCGACCTCGTACTCGGTCGGCCCGAGCCCGAATGACGGGCAGTCGCGGCTCACCCCGCAGGCGCCGCAGGCGGGCTTTCGCGAGTGGCAGATCCGGCGGCCGTGAAAGATCAGCCGGTCGCTCATGATGGTCCACTCTTTGCGCACGATCAGCCCGGCCAGGTCGGACTCGACCTTCACCGGATCCTCCTGTGCGGTCAGCTGCATGCGCCGGGCCAGCCGCCCCACATGCGTGTCGACAGTGATGCCGGGAACCCCGAACGCGTGTCCAAGAACCACGTTCGCGGTCTTGCGTCCGACCCCGGGAAGTTTGACGAGTTCTTCCAGCCGCCGGGGCACCTCACCTCCGTGACGCTCCGTGAGCGCGGCCCCTAATCCGATCAGCGAATTGGCCTTCGCGCGGAAGAATCCAAGGGGTCGCAGAAGGTCCTCGAGCTCGGTCCTTTCGGCCCCCGCGTAGGACGCGGCATCCGGGTAACGGGCGAAGAGTCGGGGTGTGTTCTCGTTCACCCGTTTGTCGGTCGTTTGAGCCGAAAGAATGGTCGCGACCAGCAGTTCCAGCGGCGTGGTGAAGTTCAGCGCGCACCTGGCGTCGGGGTGCAGAACGCCGAGTTCCCGGACGATGCGGCGCGCGCGCCGGGTCAGGGCCAGCGGCGACTCGTCCCGGTCCGTCACAGCAGCAGCGTACGGGGCTCAAGGGATCGGCCAATCGCTCCGACCTTTTAGGTAAGTCGCCGCCTTGGACGTGCCCCGGTCGGTGCGATGCGAGCGACGCGAGGAGACAGCCGGTGTTGGATCAAATGGAGGACTCCGCCCGTGCGGAGAAACGCCGCCTGCAAGCCGAGTCGCGGGCGGCTCGCGCCGCTGCTCGCGCGGCGGCGCGGGCGATCCCTCCGCAGCGCGCCAAGGAGCTCTCCCATCTCAGCCTCGACGAGCTCCGGGCCTACCGCAGCATGCTGTCGGCCGAGGAGGATCGTGTTTCCTACTGGCGGCGGATCATCCAGGCGCGGCTCGACACCGTCCGGATGGTCGAGGGTGCGCGCACCATCGACCCGACCGCGCTGAAGCCCGTGCTGTCTTCTGCGCGGGTCGGCCGTGGCCGTTCCGCTCTGGTGACGATCGTGCCGATTGACGACATCCCTCCGCTGCCCGATCTGGAGCGGCTCTGGGAGGCGGTGCACGACGCGACCAGCCCGGAAGAACAGAAGCAGCTCGAAGCCGACCTCGAGGTGGCTGAGCGCGATCTTTCCGAGTACCGGCAGGCTCTGCACCGCCGTATCGCGACCGCCAGCGAGGAACTCATCGCGCGCTACCGGGACCATCCGCTGGACTGCTTGAGCGCGCTGCCGGTGTGAGGCGCGGTCGCCGACGGTCACCATTATCCGCCGGATATCGGGGTAGAACGGGTGATACCCGCGAACTCACCGGGGGTTCTGTGCGGCATCTGATGCGGGGGCTGGCATGCTGACTGGCGTGGAAGACCTGCTGGGACGCATGCCGGTCTTCGCGGGCCTGTCCGACGAGGCGCGCGGAGCCCTTGCCGAGCGCCTGTCCCGCCGCCCCGAGCGGCGAAGCTCTGTCGTGTTCGAAGAGGGCGAGCCCGGCGACCGGGTGTTTCTCATCCTCGCCGGCAAGGTGAAGATCAGCCGCCGCTCCACCGACGGCCGGGAGAACCTGCTGGCCGTGCTAGGCCCCGGCGACATCTTCGGCGAGCTCTCGCTCTTCGATCCGGGCCCGCGAACGGCTACGGCGACGGCGCTCACCGACGCCGAGCTCGCCTCGCTGGAGCACTCCGCCCTCAAGCCGTGGCTCACCGACCGGCCGGAGGCGGCTGAGCTGCTGCTGCGCGTGCTGGCCCGCCGGCTGCGCCGCACCAACGAGGCCATGGGCGATCTGGTCTTCACCGACGTCCCGGGCCGGGTCGCCAAGCAGCTGCTCGACCTGGCCGACCGCTTCGGAGTTCCCGGTACGGCGGGCGCGGTGCGGGTGGAGCACGGGCTCACCCAGGAGGAGCTCGCGCAGCTCGTCGGCGCCTCCCGCGAGACGGTCAACAAGTCACTGGCCGACTTCGCCACGCGCGGCTGGCTGCGGCTCGATAGCAGGGCCGTCATCCTGCTCGACCGTGAACGGTTAGCGCGCCGGGCCCGCTGACCTCTCGGTCTGGCTCGGTTCACCGCTCGTCACCTCGGCGAGCGCGGCGATGAGGCGGCGCGTCTGCGCTTCTTCGCTACGCGATTGCGTCGCGACGGCGATGTCGAGTGCTTGCAGGTAGGCGTCTTCCGCCCGAACGTTGTCACCCGTGGCATGCAGCGCCGTCCCGAGGGCGCGGAGCGCAAGCACCCGGCTGCGGACGTCTTCGGCCGGGGTGGCCACGGCTTCACGTGCCACCTCGAGCGCCTCGGCCGGACGTCCGGCGTCGACCAGCGAGCCAGCCAGATGCGCCAGTGCCTGGCGACGCGGGAAGAGCAGCGTGCTGCCGGGCGCGGCCGCTAGCACCTCGCGCAGCCGGCGCACCGCTTCCTCCGGCTCGCCCCGGGCGCGCCGGACCTGGGCATCGAGCACCGCCACTCCGAGCGCGGCGTGCGGCTCGAGGTCGAGGCGTACCAGCACGCCGAGGGCTTGGCGCGCCTTCATCGCCGCCTCGTCGACATTGCCCATCTCCAGGTGCGCCAGGCCCGCGCCGGTATAGGCGAAGGCGGCGTTCAGCGCATGGTCGCCGGCGTCGGCGCTCTCCAGGGCTGCTTCGAAAAGGGCGAGCGCCTCGGCGGGATTGCCCGCTGCACGGGAAGCGGCGGCGGACGCGATCAAGGCGAAGGACCGTCCCCAGTCATCGCCGGCGTCGGTGAGCGTCTCTATGGCGAGGTTCGCCGCCTCCTGGGCGGCTTGCACGTCTCCCAGCTCGGCCGCGGCCAACGCGTCGATGGTCCGGCACATCGCAACGCCCCAGCTCTCGGCTAGCGACTCGGCCAGCGGGATCAGGGCCCGGGCTGTCGCCCGCCCGTCGGCCAGGCGGCCCTGCAGCACGCGTACCAACGCCTCGGTGCCGGCGCACCAGGCGAGGCCGCCGGTGTCATCGAGCTCGCCGAAGAGCTCGGCGGCGTCGGCCAGCGCCTCGTCGGCGGCCCCGTAATCGCCGCGGGTGGTGGCCGACCAGGCCAGGTGTTCCAGCGCCCAGGCGGCGCCCCGGCCGTCGCCCGCCGCGCGGGCCAGCTCGAGCGCGTGGCTGAACCGTTCCTCGGCGCGCCTCAGCCGGCCGGCGTAGTAGTCCACGAGACCCAGCTGCCTGACGGCCGATGACATCCAGCGCTGGTTGCCGGCCGCCCTCGCTTCGGTGAGGGCGGTGGTCAGCGTCTCGACGGCCTCCGCGTCACGGCCCTGCTTCTGGCGCAGCTCGCCGAGCACCACCAGCACAGCGAGCCGGAGGTCTCCGGTGGCGCCCTCGACCGCCGGACCGATCTCGGCCTCGGCTTCATCGAGGCGGCGCAGCGAGGCCAGCGCTGTCGCCGCGGTCATCCGCCGGGAGATCACCAGATCCTTGGGCTGATCTGTCTCGCCCAGCCGGGCGGCACGGGCGAGCAGTTCCGCCGAGGAGCGGTACTCGTCGCGCGAGCGGGCCATCTGCCCGAGGCGGACGAGCGCCGCGTAGCCCACGAAGCGCACCCGGCGGACCGGATCGTCGGCCGGCAGGCCCATGGATTCGGCGAGCGCCAGCGCCTGCTCCGCCTGCGCGCCGACGAACGGATCGACCTGGGTGCTGCCGACCCGGGCGCCGCGCTCGGCGGCCCACTGAGCCGCGCGGGCGTGGCGGCGCGCCCGGTCAGCTTTCGGCAGGCTCCCGTAAGCCACGTCGCGTGCCATGGGATGGGTGAAGGTCCACCAGATCTCACCCTTGTTCGGGGGATGGACGAGCTGGCGGGCGGTCAGTTCGTTCAGGGCTGCACGCACTTCCTCGGTGCTGCGCTGATCGACGACGCCGAGTGCCTCCGCGGCGAACCGCAGCCCGAGTACGGACGCGGCCCGCAGCACCGATTTGGCGGTCGGGTCGAGCCCATCGATACGCGCGGCCAGGACCGACTGCACTGCCGCAGGAAGCGCGTCGGCCGGAAGCGGCCCGGACGCGACCCAGGATTCGCCCTCTCGCTGGAGCAGACCCCGGTCGACGAGCAGGTGCAGCAATTCGGCGAGGAAGTACGGGTTGCCCTGGGCGCGGCCGAGCAGCGCTGATCTCAGCGGGTCGGCGAGATCGCCGCCGCCGAGGTAGGCCCGCAGCAGCCGGTGAGCGGTGCTCTCATCCAGCGGGTCGAGCATCACGTGGCTCGGGGACGGCACGTCGGCGATCGTTGCGGGTTCGCGCCCGATGAGGACCAGCAGGATCGGCCCGCGCAGGCGTTTGGCGACCCCGCCGATCGCCTCCAGGAGTTCCTCGCTGGCCCACTGCAGGTCGTCGATGACGACGAGCAACGGGCCTTCCACCGCGAGCGCGCGCAGCAACGTGGCGGTGGCGTCGAGCACGCCGTCTCGGCCGTGCGGGTCGGCGGGCGAACCGTCACGCGCACCGCTTCCGTCGACATCGTGCTCGATCCCGAGCAGGTGCAGGAGCCGATCGGCGAGAGCTCCCGGAACCCACAGCGAGGGCGCCGGGTTCTCCAGGCGGGCCAGCGTGCGGTGAACGCGCTCGACGGCGATTTCGGGTTCGTCCTCGTCGCTGATGCCGCAAGCGGTGCGGACGAGCTCGACGAGCGGCGCGAGGTGACGGCCCTCCCCGTAGGGCATGGCGCGCCCGAGCAGCACGCGCCCGTCGGGGATCTCACCCGCGAAGCGGACCAGCTCGCCGACGGTGCGGGTCTTGCCGACCCCGGCCTCGCCGCTGAGATAGATCGTCGCGGGGCTTGCCTTCTCGCTGACGTCGAGGCAGGCGCCGACCAGCCGGGCGATCTCGGCCTCGCGTCCGACGAAGGGTGCCTCGTCGCCGAGGCCGAGCTGCCCGGCGCTCGTCGGGCGCAGCGCCACGAGCTCGTACGCGGCGACGGGCTCGCGTTTCCCCTTGAGCCGCAGGGGTTGCAGGGCTCGCCAGGACGCGAGCGTCATCGTGGCGACGGCGGTGTCGCGGCCCGCGTAGATCGAACCGACCGAGGCGGCATCCGACAGCCGCGAGGCGGTGTTGACCGTATCGCCCACGACTGTGTACGCGAGTGCCGCCTGCACTCCCGCGAGCACCTCGCCGGTGTTGAGCCCGACCCGTAGCCCGAGCCGCCGCCCGCCCCCGAGCTCGTCGGCGATCAGCCGGCTCACCTCGTGCTGCATGTTGACGGCCGCGCGGACCGCCCGTTCAGCGTCGTCCTCATGTGCCGTCGGGGCACCGAAGACGGCCATGATTCCGTCGCCGGTCAGCTTGTCGACGTGTCCGCCGACCTCGACGACCATCCGGGCCAGGGCGGCGAGCACCCGGTCGGTGACTTCGCCGACGCGCTCCGGATCGAGGTCCTCGGCCCAGGCGGTGAAGTCGGAGAGGTCGCCGAAAAGGACGGTGACGACCCGGCGCTCGGCGGCCTCGTCGACCCGCTCGGTCGTCAGCGGCGTGCCGCAGACATGGCAGAAGCGGGCGCCTGCGACGGTCGGGGTCGAGCAGGTCGGGCAGCGCAGCGGTCCGGTGGACGTCATCGGCACACTGGCCGGGGGCGGCGACGTCATCGCGGTCAGCCGGGGGGCTCGCCGACGCGCACCAGGCTGAGCTCGGCCATGCGCGCGGCCATCTCGTTGGCGGGGGTGGGCGTGAGGTCGAGCTGCTCGGCAAGGGACGGCTGCTGCTTGACGAGGTGATCGAGCTGGGCGTGCACCGATAGCTCGGCGGCGGGCCAGAGGACTTCGGGCACATCGACGTAGACGATTTCGACGACCTCGCGGGGCGTGTGCGCGCCGTCGGCCACGGCCTTGGCGACCTGGGCGAGCCGCTCGGCCCGGTGAGCCAGGTAGTCGTCAGCGACCCGGCCGGCGCTCGCAAGCTCCGGGCCGTGGCCGGGAAGCACGGCGGCGTCGCCGTACTCGCGTAGCGCCTTCAGGCTTTCCAGGTACGGGCCCAGCTCACCGTCCGGCCAGGCGACGACTGTGGTGCCGCGGCCGAGGATGGTGTCTCCGGTGAGGACGGCGTTGTCGCCCGGCAGGTAGAACGACAGCGAATCCGCCGAGTGGCCAGGCGTGCCGATCACCTCGAGGTGGACGCCGCACTGGTGGAAGGAGTCTCCGGCGTTCAGCGGCTCCCCGAATTGGCGGTCGAGCGCGAGGACGGGCGCGCCCGTCAGCTCGGCCAGCCGCGCCGAACCTCCGCTGTGATCGGGATGGCCGTGCGTGAGCAGGATCAGCTCGATGGTGCCGACGGCAGCGACGCGCGCCAGGTGCGACTCGTCGGGCGGCCCCGCGTCGATCACCATGTATCCCTGCGCTTCGCCGCCCCGAAGCAGCCAGGTGTTGGTGCCCTCGAGGGTCATCGGGCTGGGGTTGGGCGCGAGCAATACGGATGCGGACGCCGTCACGCCGCGCAGCACTCCCGCCTCGCCCGGCGGTGTCTCGGGGGTTCCTGGGGTCAGGCTCACGAGTCGTAGCCCTTCTCGTGTGGGAGCAGGAGCTCCATCTCATCGCCGTCGATGACCACGCGAGGTAGCACCGGCGAGATGTCGCGGCTGGACGCCGAAGCGAGGGCTTCGGCTGCCGTGTCGAACTCCGCGAGATCACGCAGGGTCGAGATGGTCGGCGGCAGCATCGGGAGCTCGCCACGCTCGAACCGGGCGATGGCCTCCTGCGGGGCCAGCCACATCGTGGCGTCGGCCTCGCCGCCGACGTCACGCGCGGCCTGACCGGCGGGCAACGCCGCGACGAAGAAGCGTGTGTCGTACCGGCGCGGCTCGATCTCCGGGGTGATCCAGTGCGCCCACGGACGTAACAAATCGGCGCGCAGGCCAAGCCCCTTGCGCTGCAGCAGGCCTTGCAGGCTCTCTCGACGCTCGATGAGGGCGACGCGTTCGGCTTCCCACTCCGGGCCGGAAACGTCGACGATGTCGCCCGGACCCTCACCGGCAAGCAGGACGCCCGACTCCTCGAACGTCTCGCGAACGGCAGCGCACACCAGGCCGTGGGCCAGCGCGGCATCAGCGCTCAGCAGGCCTGCCCAATCCTGCGGACGCGTGCCGTGCCACACGGCGTGGTCGTCGGCATCGGCCGGATCAACGCGGCCGCCCGGGAAGACGTGCATCCCCGCCGCGAACGCCATGGACTCGACCCGGCGCAGCAGGTAGGCCTCCAGGCCCCGCTCCGTGTCGCGCAACAGGACGATCGTGGCTGCATCCCGCGTCGGGGGCGGCGGCACATCCAATCGCTCTCGCAACGTGGCCAGCATCTCGCCCGGAAGGCGCCCACCAGCCGTTTCAGTCATGCCCGCAGAATAATCGTGAGCTCAACCACTTTATTCCGCGAGCGCGGCGATGATCTCGACCTCGACCGGGGAGCCGAGGGGGAGCGCGGCCACTCCCACTGCACTGCGCGCGCTGCGGCCGGCCTCGCCGAAGACGTCGGCGAGCAGCTTGCTGGCCCCGTCGACGACGCCGGGCTGGCCGGTGAAACCTGGCGCGCTCGCCACGAATCCGACGACCTTCACAATCCTGGCGATGGCGTCGACCCCGCCCGGACCCGCGACGTTAGCGGCCGCCGCGATCGCGTTCAGGGCGCAGATCCGCGCGAGTTCGGCGGCGTGCGCGGGATCGACGAGGTCACCACCGCCGGTCCCGACCAGCCCCGTGCGCACCAGCCTGCCGTCGACCATGGGCAGTTGGCCGCTGGTGTAGATGAAGGACCCTTGGGCGACCGCCGGGACGTAAGCCGCCAGCGGCGTCGTCACCGGCGGCAGGACGATGCCCAGCTCCTTCAGCCGCTCGGAAGCGGTCACTGCTGCTCGAGCGGCCGCTTGAGATAGGCGACAAGCTGCTCGCCGGTCGGCCCCGGCAAGACGGCGACCAGCTCATAGCCCTGGTCGCCCCAGTTGTCCAAGATCTGCTTCGTCGCGTGAGAAAGCAGCGGGACGGTCACGTACTCCCACTTCTGCATGAGCTCACCCTAGGGGTGGCAAACACCTCCAGGGCAAACGAAAGGGTGCGCCGCCGGAGTCGGCCTTGTTTTCGTCAGGCAAACGATGCGGTGCCTCGCGGCTGCGGCTGACGCGGGCGTCATTGTGTTTGCGTGACGGAAGTAGTCATTACTGTCGCCGGGCACCGGATCGCCTGCATAGCAGAATTAACCGCTCCTCCTGCCGAGCACCGAATCGCTTGCGGTTCCTCAGGACCCCATGCCCGTACTGCGGTTGCTGGTGTCGGACTCCCCGGCGCACCGTGATGTGAGCTACGCCCGCACACGGTTCGCACGTACCTACGCGCGGGTAGCGTCCTGATCGTGGAGCGACCCAAGGCGCATCCCTTCCGGGATGTGCGCCTGCACGTCGTCACCGGCAAGGGCGGTACCGGCAAGTCGACGGTCGCCGGCGCCCTGGCCATCGCCTTGGCCGCGGGCGGTCGGCGCGTGCTGCTCACCGAGGTCGAAGGCCGGCAGGGGATCGCCCAGCTCTTCGACTGCCCGCCGCTGCCGTACGAGGAGCGCAAGGTCGCCTCGGCGCCCGGGGGCGGAGAGGTCTACGCGCTCTCGATCGATCCCGAGGACGCGCTGCTCGATTACCTCGAACTCTTCTACGGCATGAAGCGCGCCGGCCGGGCGCTCAAGCGTTTTGGTGTCGTCGACTTCGCCACGACTATCGCTCCCGGCATGCGTGACGTGCTCCTGACGGGCAAGGTGAAGGAGGCCGTCACCCGCAACGCCAAGCGCGACAAGAAGAAACTGATCTACGACGCGGTTGTGATGGACGCCCCGCCGACGGGCCGGATCACGCGATTTCTGAACGTGACTGCCGAAGTGCGCGAACTGGCCCGCACCGGCCCGGTGCGCGGGCAGGCGGAGAGCGTCATCGCGCTGTTGAAGTCCAAGCAGACCGCCGTCCACATCGTGACGATCCTCGAGGAGATGCCGGTCCAGGAGACCGTCGACGGTGCCGCTGAACTGCGCGCCGCGGGGCTGCCGGTGGGCGCCGTCGTCGTCAACATGGCACGGACGCCCCTGCTGAATGCCGCAGCGCAAAAGGCAGCGCTGGCCGGCAAGCTCGACGTGAGCCTGCTCGCCGCCGGGCTGAAGCGGGCGTCGTACAAGGTGAAGGACAGCCAGGTCGCCGCGATGGTCGAGGAGACCGCCGAGCACGCCGAGCGGGTGGCGCTGGAATCGCGCGAGCGCAGGGACCTGGCGACGCTCGGCCTGCCCGTCGTCGAGCTGCCCCTACTCGCCGACGCGGTCGATCTCGGGGGCCTGTACCGGCTGGCGGAGGAGATGCGTACGCAAGGGATGGTCGGATGAGCTCGCCGAAGTCGGTGCCTCGCCTGGAGATCGACACCGTCCTCGACACCGCGCGGATCATCGTTTGCTGCGGCTCGGGCGGGGTGGGGAAGACCACGACGGCGGCGGCACTCGCCCTTCGGGCGGCCGAACGCGGACGGTCGGTCGTCGTGCTCACGATCGATCCTGCGCGCCGGTTGGCGCAGTCGATGGGCCTTACCGAGCTCGACAACACTCCGCGCGCAGTGAAGGGCGTCGACGAGGCCGAGGGTGGCCACCTCGACGCGATGATGCTCGACATGAAGCGGACGTTCGATGAGATCGTCGTCGCCCACTCCACCCCGGAGCGCGCCGACAAGATCTTGGAGAATCCCTTCTATCAATCCCTGTCCTCGTCGTTCTCCGGCACCCAGGAGTACATGGCGATGGAAAAGCTCGGCCAGCTCAAGGACGACGGTCAATGGGAGCTGGTAGTCGTCGACACCCCGCCGACCCGCTCGGCGCTCGACTTCCTCGACGCCCCGCAGAGCCTGGCCCGCTTTCTGGACGGCCGGCTGCTTCGCCTGCTCGTGGCCCCCGCCAAGGCCGGCGGTCGTGCCTATATGAAGGTGCTCTCGGCCGGCTTCCTGACGTTCGCCCGCATCTTCACGAAGATCATCGGTGCGCAGACGCTGCAGGATGTCAGCCAGTTCGTTGCGGCACTCGAGACCATGTTCGGTGGCTTCCGCCAGCGCGCGGAAGAGACCTATCGCCTGCTGGCGGCGCCCGGGACGGCGTTCGTGGTCGTGTCAGCCCCTGAGCCCGCCGCGCTGCGGGAGGCGTCGTACTTCGTCGACCGGCTCGCCGCCGACAAGATGCCGCTGGCCGGGCTGGTACTCAATCGCGTCACGCGTAGCAAAGCGCCGGAACTGCCGGCCGAGCGCGCCCTCGCGGCGGCCGAGGAGCTGGAGGGCTCGGACTCCGATCCGCTTGCCGCCTCAGTGCTGCGCGTCCATGCCGAGCGGGTGGCCATGGCTACCCGGCAGCGCAAGCTGGCCGAGCGCTTCACCCGCGCGCATCCCGAGGTGCCGCAGGCGGAGATCACAGCGCTGGCTGGGGACGTGCACGATCTCAAGGGACTGCGCGCCGTGGGCGCGGAGTTGGCCGAGGGTTCGCTCGCGCTACGCGACGCGGGCTAGCCGTACACAACGGCCTGGTTGAGACCGGCGGGGCCCGTTCGGCCTAGTTCAGCTGACGGCGCGGCCCAGCGCTTCAGCGCGGGCGGTCTCGAGCAGCAGGCGCCAGGAGAGGACCTCCGGACGACGACGGAGAAGAGCACGACGCTCACGCTCTGTCATCCCGCCCCAGACGCCGAACTCGACGCGATTGTCGAGAGCGTCGGCCAGACACTCGGTGCGGACAACGCATCCGAAGCAGCGGGTCTTGGCCCGGTTCTGTGCCGCGCCCTGGACGAATAGTTCGTCCGGGTCGGTATCGCGGCAGGCTGCGCGGGTGGTCCAGTCACTCTCCGTGCGATTTCCCACCACCAGACCGGTGCGGGAGGGGGCGGGTGACAGGGCGGTAATCGTCATGGTGCGCGTCGTGTGCTTCCTGCGTATGAGCCCGGGTCCATGGGGCTCTTGAAAGCGGCGTGTCGGCGGACCTGTCACCGACCGTGTTCAAGCTATGAAGGACTAACGGCCTGTAACAGACTCGAAGTGACGATTCGCGGCCTAGCCCTTGTGGGCCATATGCCGGTCGCTGCGCCTGCGTGAGTTGGGCGCGCGTTGATGCACGGGATCCTGAGACGTGCTTGTGAGTTAGCCCTCGGGCCGCCCAGAAGCTTCCATCGATAGCCTTTCGTGAGACTATGCCGGTCGTATCTCTCCACAACCGGTGGAGGCCTGGGCAGGGCTGGGCAGGGCTGAAAAGCTCCGCGGCGGCCCCGCCGGCCCCCTGTTCTCACCCGCCATGGCGCCGCCCGCCACCTCCGGAAAGAGCGTT
This sequence comes from Frankiaceae bacterium, assembly GCA_036267695.1. GTDB lineage: Bacteria > Actinomycetota > Actinomycetes > Frankiales > Frankiaceae > DATAZK01. The sequence continues at coordinate 4,987 of DATAVO010000154.1, read as the reverse complement.
CGCAGCCTGTGAGCACAACCCTCACTCCCCCGAATAGCGAGCAGTCGGGCCTGGCCGCATTGCCGGGTATGTCCGAACACCAGCGCCATCACCGGCCCTCGAAGCTGCTGGCGATCCTGGTCCTCTCAGTGGTCGCCGGCTTGTTGATGGCCGTGCTCGCCCTGCCGCTCATCGGCAGCATCGGTGTCGGCGCGAAAGCCAGTGCAGATTTCTTCGACAACCTTCCTACGCAGCTAGTAGTGCCTCCGCTGCCGCAGCGGTCGGTGATTCTCGACCGGTTCGGGAAGCCGATCGCGACGCTCCACGGTCCCGAGGACCGCGTCTCGGTTCCGTTCTCCGACATTTCTGTGCCGATGCGCAACGCGATCGTCGCGATCGAGGACCGGCGCTTCTACGAGCACCACGGCGTGGACTACAAGGGCATCATCCGGGCCGCGCTGACCAACCAGGAAAACGGCGCCACCACCCAGGGCGGGTCGACCCTGACCCAGCAGTACGTGAAGAACGTTCTGCTCGAGTCGGCGACCACGCCGGCCGAGCGCAAGGCCGCGACGGATCGCTCGGTGCAGCGCAAGCTCCGCGAGGCCCGCTATGCGCTAGCGCTCGAGCGCAAGCTCACGAAAGATCAAATTCTCACCAACTATCTCAACATCGCGAACTTCGGCGATGGCGCATATGGCGTAGAGGCAGCCGCGGAACACTACTTCGGCGTGCATGCCAAGGAGCTCAACGTCGTGCAATCGGCGACCCTGGCCGGAATCGTGAACGCCCCGTCGGCCTATGACCCCAAGCTGCACCCGAAGGCCGCGCTGGATCGTCGCAACCTCGTGCTCTCGCAGATGGTGGTCGCCAAATACATGAATACGGCGACCGAGAAGTTCGCGAAGAGCTTCCCACTGGGGCTGAGCAACGCGTACAAGCCAGCGACCGACGCCTGCGAGCCGGCCGGCACCGCCGCCTACTTCTGTGACTACGTGCGGACGACGCTGCTGAACGACCCGAAGTTCGGCGCCACCGCCGAGGACCGATCTCATCGCCTGTTCGACGGGGGGTTGACGATCAAGACGTCGTTCGACCCCAACGTGCAGGCGGCCGCTCAGGCGGCGGTGGACACCATCGTGCCTCCGGGAGGGCGTATCGGGACCGCGGAGGTCGTGATGCAGCCGGGCACGGGCGACGTGCTCGCCATGGCGATCAATCGCACCTACGCGGATACGACCGATCACCTGCCGGTCTATGGCAAGGACAAGAATGGCAAGCTCGTGGAGAGCAAAGACCAGGTCCACACCAAGTTCAATTACGCGACGGCGCCGTCGTTCCAGGCCGGTTCGACCTTCAAGCTCTTCACTCTCGCGTCGGCGTTAGAAAAGGGCCTGTCGACGGCGACCACGTTCAACTCGCCGGCCTGTGTCTATCTGGCGAATTTTCCCTATGGGAACCCTTTGAATCCGGGTGCCAATTGCATCTCGGATACGCCTGGGATCACGGCGCCGCCCGGCGTCGGGTACTCGAACGCAGGCGACAGCGAGGCGTGCACGTGCAACATGGTGAACGCCACTTCCGGGTCGGTGAACACCTACTTCGTGCAGCTCGAGAAGAAGGTCGGCGTCCCTGCGGTGCGCGACATGGCGATTCGGCTCGGGGTCCAATCGCCGGCGCTGAAGGGGGATGCGGCGCTCGTCGGGTCTCTCACGCTGGGTTCGCGTGAGGTCAGCCCGTTGGATATGGCGACCGCCTACGCCACCGTTGCGGCACAAGGTCTGCGCTGTTACCCGAAGCCGGTGCTGTCCATGACTGTCGGAGGCAAGCCCGTCTCGTATACCGGGCCGCCGAAGTGCCAGCAGGTACTCAAGGCAGGAGTCGCCAACACGGTCACCAGCCTGCTCGAAGGCGTCATCTCTTCGCCAGGCGGCACCGGTGCAGCCAACGGGCAGATAGGCCGGCCTGCCGCAGGTAAGACCGGTACGACGGATCAGCACTACGACGCGTGGTTCGATGGCTATATCCCGCAGTTGGCGGCAGCGGTGTGGGTCGGCGACGCCCGCAACCCGACGCTTTATCCGATGGAGTACCCGGGCTACATCGCGCCCGGGCAGACGGTGAGCACGATTCCCGACGGCACCGTGGTCGGTGGGGTGACGCAGTCCCCCGTCTACGGCGGTGACCTGCCCACCAGGGTGTGGGCGGCGACGCTGCGAGCCGCAAGTGCCAACTTGCCTATTGCAGACTTCCCACCTGCGGACTTCTCCGTCGAGCAGGGCGTGAGCGCGCTCGTGCCCAACGTGTCCGGGATGGATGTCGGGTCGGCAAGCAATGCTCTTATCGCCGCCGGCTTCACGCCGATCGACGGCGGTGGCGTGTCCAGCGGCAACACGCCCGGCACCGTCGCGTTCACCACCCCGGCAGGCGGTTTCCAGGCACCGCAAGGCAGCGGGGTATCGATCTTCACCTCGACTGGTCTCCCGCCGCCGCCCCCCGTCGCGACGAAGGCGCCGGTCACCAAGCCGACCTCCAAGGCGACGACCAAGCCCAAGACGCCGGTCGTCAAGCCGCCGACCAAGACCAGGGTGGTGCCCAAGCACTAGGCGCTCGTTACTGCGGTGCCTGGTCGAGGGCGCCCAGCGGCCCGTGGATGAGACGCGCCGGAAGCGTCGAGGTGACCGTCGACGCCTGCAGCGTGCGGCGCTGCAGGCTCGCCGGTCCGCAGGCGTTGAGCGGGTGCTCGATCTGCGTCGTCACGAGACCGGGGACGTTGCGGCTGACATTGAAGGCCCCATCGCCGTCGCCCGCGCCGTCGCAGGAGCGGACAAGGACGCGGATGACCGCGCTGTAGCGGTCGGCGTTGCGCGACACCAGCGTCCACGGGACGGAAACCTCCTCCACGGCGGCGAACAGAGCGGGGGCTTCGATCGTGCCTGGGAAGCAGTTCGCGTTTCGCGATGCCGTGTAGACGAACCCGTCGGCTCCGGTGTTGGCATCGATCACGATCACCTGGTAGCCCGGCAGAACAGGAACATCCGGACTCCGGGTTGGGCGTGTGCTGGTGGTCGCCGGGCAGCTCGACACGATCTGCGGCTTCAGGATGGCGACCCACGCCAGCCGCTGGTGGTAGGCGTGCAGAACAGGCGGGGTGGGCAGGTTCGGTCCCGTCACGGTGTAGAGCGGCGGGGCGTGGAGCAGCCGGTCACTCAGGCTGACAGTGGCGAGCCCGAACGTGAGCCCGGTCTGCTGGGCCGCTTCCTCGGCAGGAAAGCCTTCGGCGGTGCCCGCGGCCCGCAGGTTGCATTCAGCGAGCGGTGCGGAGATGGCGGGTTGGGCCGTGTCGGGCGGCGGGCTCACGCTGAGGTCCCGGTTGTCCAACGAGACTGTCCGGGTGAATCGCCCGTTCGTGGCGGCTCCTCCAGCTGGACCACCGACCTGCGGCCTGGCCGGTGGATTCGGTACGACGCAGGTGGCGCCCAGCACGCCGCTGAACGGTGGCGCGACCGAGACGGGGTGGGCAGGGCCCGAACTGCTGCACCCGGCAGCGCAGATCGCGGCCACACAGCCCGCCAAGATCGTGCCGCCGGGCTTGTTCATGGTGGGTAGACGCTAAGCCTGCGCGCAGGGTTGCGCAGCAGATGCGTCGAAGGTCTGCCGGCAGGGCAGACTGGACAGATGAGGACGGCCAGGGTGCTGGGCGCCGCGACGTTCGCCGGCGGCGCCGCGCTGGCGTACGGGGTGGGGTACGAGCGCAACGCCTTCACCCTTCGCCGCCTCGACGTGCCGGTGCTGGCCAAGGGGGCCGCGCCGCTGCGCGTGCTGCACCTGTCCGATCTGCACATGCTGGATCGGCAGCGGGCCAAGCAGGAGTGGCTACATGATCTCGGACGGCTGCTGCCTGATCTCGTAGTACTGACTGGCGATGTGCTGTCGGGGGCTGATGCCGGGCCGTCGGTCCTGCGCGCGCTCGAGCCGCTGCTTGATCGGCCGGGGATCTTCGTGCCGGGCAACAACGACTACTTCGAGCCGACGTTCAAGAATCCGTTGCGCTACCTCACGGGTAGCCGCAGCGACCCCACGGGTGGGCCGATCGACTGGCCCGCCTTTGCCCGCGATCTGGTCTCGGCGGGCTGGCAGGACCTCACGAATGTGCGGGCCGATCTCAAGGTCTCTGGGCGGGTGATCGACGTCCGCGGCGTCGATGATCCCTACCTCGGACGCGATCAGCTCGATGTCGTACGCGGGCGTGCCGACCCGAAAGCGGATCTACGCCTGGGGATCGCACACGCCCCGCAGCCACGCGTCATCGACGCTTACACGGCCGACGGCGTCGAGCTCCTGCTCGCCGGTCACACCCACGGCGGCCAGGTCTGCCTGCCCGGCTTCGGCCCTCTCGTCACCAATTGCGGCATCGATCGCGCCCGCGCCCGCGGGCTTTCGCGCTACGGCGCCGGGGGCAATGAGGCCTGGCTGCACGTCTCGGCCGGGATAGGTACCTCGCCCTACGCGCCGGTCCGCTTCGCCTGCCGTCCGGAAGCGAGCCTCCTGACCTTGACCGCGGCACGCTAGACTCGCTGGAGCCACGGGGTGTGGCGCAGCTTGGTAGCGCGCTTCGTTCGGGACGAAGAGGCCGCAGGTTCAAATCCTGTCACCCCGACCAGATTTTGTTGAGCCAGCCTGGCGCGTGCCCGATGGTCAAGCAGCTAGTCGTTTGCTGCCGCATAGTCATGATCGGTGACGGGTTCGAGCCAGGTTGTCCCGTCGCCCTCGTCGGTGCCGAGCCCCGCTGGCCCTCAAGAGCTTCGCACCCGTGATCATGAAGTAGCCATGATCAACAGGCTCAGACCTAGATCATGGGTGCGTTGATCTTCAGACGGCGCCTTGCTCGCGCAGCCAATCGACGAGGATGCCCCTGCGGGTGTCGGTGGATCCGGCAACTTGCAGCGGCGTTTCCTCGGCGTAGTCCGGTGTCCAGTTGAGGTCGGCGCCGTGGGCCAGCAGCAGG
>DATAVO010000153.1:0-4819 GCA_036267695.1 Frankiaceae bacterium | reverse complement strand
TACTCGGCGAGGTCGACGAGCCGGATGACGCGCTCGACGAGGGCGGCTTCGAACCCGGCCGCGATGAGTTCGTCGTGGCCGAGGTCGCGCTCGACGTAGCCATCGAGCACCTCGTCGAGTTCGTTGTAGTCGGGCAGCCTGTCGGTGTCGAGCTGGCCCGGCGCGAGCTCGGCAGACGGTGGTTTCTCGATGATCTGCACGGGGATCGGCTCGGGTTCGCCGGCCGCCTGGGCGACGGCGTTGCGCCATCGAGAGAGCTGCCAGACGAGCGTCTTCGGCACATCCTTGATCGGCGCGTAGCCGCCGGCGCTGTCGCCGTACAGCGTCGAGAAGCCGGTTGCCAGTTCGCTCTTGTTGCCGGTGGTGAGGATCAGATGCCCGTACTGGTTCGAGAGCGCCATGAGCGCGGTGCCGCGTACCCGGGCTTGCAGGTTCTCCTCGGCAAGCCCGGTGAGCGCCAGGTTGCTCTGGTACTCCTCGACGACCCCGGCTATCGGCAGCACCTGATGGTGGGTGTGCTGGCGTTCGGCGAGTTCGGCGGCGTCGCTCACCGAATGACCCGACGAGTAAGCCGAGGGCATGGCGACGGTGTGCACCGCATCGTGGCCGAGCGCATCGACGGCGATCGTCGCGACGAGAGCCGAGTCGATCCCTCCGGAGAGGCCGAGCGCCACGGAGCGGAAACCGTTCTTCATCACGTAGTCGCGGGTACCCAGGACGAGCGCCGCGTACAGCTCGGCGTCGGGGTCGAGGCGGTCGATGACCGTCGCCGGCAAGGCGTCATAGGCCGGCAGTGCGGAATCGGAAATCGTCAACCGTTCCACGTGCATACGGGTGCCATCGCTGGCATCAACCGGACCACTGAATTCGCCTGCAGCCAAAGCGAATTCGAGGTCGGTGATCAGCAGCGTCTCGGCGAACTGCGGTGCCCGCGAGATGAGCTCGCCGCTCGCGTCGACGATCAGGCTGTCGCCGTCGAAGACGAGCTCGTCCTGCCCGCCGACCATGTTCACGTAGGCCAGCGCGGCATTCGCCTCACGCGCCCGCCGCGCCGCGAGCCCGTCTCGGGTGTAGGACTTGAGGCGTTCGTACGGGCTGCCGTTGATGCAGACGATCAGCCCGACCTCTGCCCGGGCGGCGACTGCTACCGGGCCGCCGTCCTGCCAGAGGTCCTCGCACACGCAGATCGCGATATCGATGCCGTGCAGCCTGATCACCGGGAAGCGGTCGCCGGGCACGAAGTAGCGGAACTCATCGAAGACGCCGTAGTTGGGCAGATGGTGCTTGGCGTAACGGGCAACGATCTCGCCGCCGTAGAGGAGCGCGCACGCGTTCTCCGGCTCACCGGCCGGGCGACCCACGCGGGGGACCGGCTCGTCAGCGGTGTCGAGATAGCCGACTACCACGGCACATTCGCCGAGCCCCGCGCCGGCAAGGCGAGCGGCGAGCCGGTGCAACCCGGCCTGGCTGGCGGCCCTGAACGAGCCGCGCAGCACGAGGTCCTCGGGAGGGTAGCCGGTGAGGGCCATCTCCGGAAACGCGATGAGATGGGCGCCGGCATCAGCGGCCTTCTGGCTCCACTCGATGATGCTGTCGGCATTGCCGTCGAGATCGCCTACGGTGACGTCGATCTGGGCGAGGGCGACGCGCAGCTGGGGCACGTCCCCAAGCCTAATGCGGGTCAGCGCAGCTTTGGCAGGGTCACGTGCACGCAGGTCAGGTGGTACGGGTCGGCCCCGGCGAGCGCCATCACGTGCGCCGCGGCGTCGGCCACCCGCGCGGCCGGTAGCTGGTGATGCTGGACGGCAGCCACGATGGCGTCGCGCATCCGCAGGGCCTGGTTGGCGTCGGTCGTCAGCAACCCGTCGACCCCGGCGGCCAGCGCCTTGACCGCTGCCGCAGGGAAGTCGAATCGCAGGTTCACCGCACCGGCGCCCAGCGAGTCGGTGATGGTCACGCCGTGGAACGGGATCGCCCGCAGCTTCTGATAGATGACGGGGGACAGGCTCGCGGGAAGGGCCGGGTCGTCCAGGGTCGGGTACTGGGCGTGCCCGACCATCACTGCCGGCGCTCCGGCGTTGATCGCGTCGATGAACGGCCGCATGTCCCGGTAGATCAGCGACCACTCCGGATCGTTCACGACGATCGAGCTGAGATCAGTGTTGGCGTCTGCGGAGCCCAGTCCCGGGAAGTGCTTGAGGACCGGCGTGACCCCCCCTTCCGACAGCCCGCGCGCGACCGCCAGGGCATCAGCCGACGCCGTCGCCGGGTCGTCTGAGTACGAGCGGTCGCCGATCGGGGCGTTGTCAGGGGTCCCGGTCACGTCCAGATCGGGCGCGAAGTCCAGGGTCACACCGAGAGCGTGCAACGCCTGGCCGAGTGCCTTGGCGCGCTGCTGCAACACCGCCGGTCCGAGCGGGCTCGTCGCCCGGGCCGAGGCTTCCCAGCCGATCACCGAGGTGAAGGAGGTGACGCGGCCGCCCTCCTCGTCAGTGGAGACCAGCAACGGGCCGCCCCGGCGCGCCTTGATGGCGCCGATGAGCGCTCGCACCTGATCGGCGCTCTGCACGTTGGCGCTCTCCAGCAGGATCCCGCCGACACCGAGCTCCGGCGCCGAGACAGCGAGCGGATCGTTCGGGCTGACCGTGTCGGGCAGGCCCACGATCAGCGTTTCGGCGGCCAGCTTCTGGAGCGGCTCCGGGTGGCAGGCAGGCGCTGCCGGGGCGGGTGTGGCGAGGATCGCTGGTGCCGAAGTCTCGGGAGCGGAGGTGGCGGCCGTCGCGACGGGTGTGACCTGAGGAGGGGCCGGCGATCCTTCATGGGCGGAGCCTGAGGCGCAGGCGAGCGGGGCCGCGAGCAGCCCGGCAAGCGCGAGTCCGGTGACCACGCGCCGCAACGGTGCTGCCGGTCGCCGGGTGGGCACTTGGCGAACCTACCTGCGCGCCGGTAACAGAACCGACGCCAGCTCCGAATAGGCTGCGCCCATGGAGAGGCAGCAAGAGTTCGTGCTGCGCACGCTCGAAGAACGTGACATCCGCTTCGTGCGGTTGTGGTTCACCGACGTGCTGGGCGTGCTCAAGTCGGTGGCGGTGGCCCCCGCAGAACTCGAGGGCGCGTTCGAGGAGGGCATCGGCTTCGACGGATCCGCGATCGAAGGCTTCGCCCGGGTCTTCGAGGCTGATGTGCTTGCCAAGCCCGACCCCTCGACGTTCCAGGTGCTGCCGTGGCGGGGTGAATCGCCCGGCACGGCCCGCATGTTCTGCGACATCCTGACCCCCGACGGCACGCCGTCGCCCGCTGATCCGCGCTACGTCCTGCGGCGCGCCCTGCGCCGGGCGGCCGACGCCGGCTTCGCCTTCTACACCCACCCCGAGGTGGAGTTCTTCCTGCTGCGCGATCGCCCGCAGCGCGGTCTTGCGGTGCCGCCGCCGGTCGATCAGGGTGGTTACTTCGACCTCACGCCCCACGACGTCTCGCACGACTTCCGGCGTGATGCGATCACCATGCTGGAGCAGATGGGCATCTCGGTGGAGTTCAGCCACCACGAGGTCGCGCCGGGCCAGCAGGAGATCGATCTGCGCTACGCCGACGCGCTGACCACGGCAGACAACATCATGACGTTCCGCCTGGTCGTGAAGGAGGTCGCGCTCCAGCAGGGGGTGTACGCGACCTTCATGCCCAAGCCGTACACCGATCAGCCGGGCTCGGCGATGCACACCCACGTCTCGCTCTTCGAGGGCGATCGCAACGCCTTCTACGACCCCGACGACCCGCTGCACCTGAGCAAGGTCGGACGCTCGTTCATCGCCGGTCTGCTGGTGCACTCGGCCGAGATCACCGCCGTCACCAATCAATGGGTGAACTCCTACAAGCGCCTGTCGTGGGGCGGGGAGGCGCCGTCCTATGTGAGCTGGGGCGCCAACAACCGCAGTGCCCTGGTGCGGGTGCCGATGTACAAGCCGAACAAGGGCCAATCGACCCGGGTGGAGCTTCGCGCGCCGGACTCGGCGTGCAACCCGTACCTGACGTTCGCGCTCGTGCTCGCAGCCGGGCTCGAAGGCGTGCAGAAGGGCTACGAGCTGCCGCCGGGAGCGGAGACCGACGTCTCCGCGCTCAGCCGCACGGAGCGCGAGGACCTCGGCATCGAGGCGCTGCCCGACTCGCTCGCCGCGGCGATTGTGCGCATGGAGCACTCCGACTTGGTACGCGAGACGCTCGGCGACGGTGTCTTCGACTACTTCCTGCGCAACAAGCGCGCGGAGTGGGACGAGTACCGGCGCAACGTCACCCAGTTCGAGCTCGACCGCTACCTCGCGATTCTGTAGCCGCTAACCACCGCACACGTGGTTGCCCGTGAAGACCACGACCCGGTGGGAGCCCGCCGCCAGTTGGGCGAGCCGTTCCTTCGCGGGCTTCGTGAGCCTGCCATGCTGGGCGACGTCCACCCGCTGCTGCGCTGCGTATTCCACGCGTTGGGCCGGCGAAAGCTGCTCCCAGGTCGCGATGGCGGTCTCGCCGGAGTCGCGTTCGCAGGCGTTGACCGGCCCCCCGTTCAGCGCCGAATCATCGCTGGCAATGGTGACCGTTTCGGCGACGGGCTGGCCCGTCCAGCGGTGCGACGTGCCCCATTTCTGGCCCGCCGCCCCGTCACTCGTGAGGAACGGCTGATGGCGCTCGGCGAGCCCATAGAGGATTCCGGCCCAGGCGTTGTTGAAAGAGTCGCCCACGCCCTCGATCCGGATCAGCGACCGCGCGGGAATGCGCGATCTCACCTGTGGAATGAGGGCGCTCACGAGTTGGGCGTCGCTCTGGCGGGGGA
>DATAVO010000152.1:0-8633 GCA_036267695.1 Frankiaceae bacterium | reverse complement strand
ACCTCCCGACGAGGAAGCCCGCCGCGCCGTGCTACGCCTGCACCTGCGCTCGCGGCCGGTGGAAAACGTCGACCTCAAGCCGCTCGCCAAGCGGACGGAGGGCTACTCGGGCGCCGACCTCGCCCACGTCTGCGAAACGGCCGCGGAGCACGCGATGGCCGACAGCATCCGCAGCGGCCACGTGCGCGGTATCCGGCAGAACGACCTGCAGGCGGCCATCGCGGAGATCCGGCCGTCAACCGGGCCGTGGCTGGAGATCGCCCGCAACGTCGCCCAGTTCGCCAACGAGAGCGGCACGTACGACGATCTGCTGGCCTACCTGAAGAAACGCCGCCTGGTGTGACGGACGACGCGAGCTTCGCGAGCGCGCTGCAGCGCGCGAAGGCGGCCCTGGATCTACGGCGGCCCGACGAAGCCTTGCGCCATCTCGACCGCGCGCTGGCCAGCGCGCCGCACGATGACCGGCTCTGGTGCCTGCGTGCCCAGGCGATGCTCCAGCTCGAACGCCCGGAGGAGGCCCTCGAGGCCGCCCGCCGCGCCGCAGGTCTTGACCCCACCGAGGAGTGGTCGCACCGGCTGTCGAGTGTGGCGCTCGTCAACCTGAACCGTCCGGCGGAAGCGGTCACCGAGGCCCGAGAGGCCGTCCGGCTGGCTCCGCATCTGCCGATCGTGCGCGTACAGCTCGCACAGGCGATGGCCAACCTGCCGGAGATGCGGCAGGCGGCCTACCACGAGGCGCTCGCCGCGGTAACTCTTGATCCGAACGAGCCGGAGTGCCACCTCGTCGTCGCCGACACGGCCCGCAAGCTCGGGTGGACCCGGCAGGCAGAAGCGGCGTACCGGCAAGTGCTCGCTATGGATCCGGGCAACGCCGCCGCCATGAACAACCTCGCCGTCCTGCGATTGCAGCAGGGCCGTACCGGCGAGGCGCTCTCCGGTTTCACCGCCGCCGCGGCGCACGACCCCCGCATGGCGGTGGCGCGCCGCAACGTCGAAGTCACCGCCTGGAAGCTGGTGCAGCGCGTCACCCTCGCGCTCTGGATCACCACCTGGGTGGCATCAGCGCTCACCGACGATCGCGGGCAGTCCGGTACCACCGACCTTCCGCTCGGCGGCGTGCCGTCGTCCGGCACGCTCGCGCCCATCTTCGGCGCGCTGATCATTGCCATGCTGACCGTGCAGTCCTGGAAGGCGATCCCGGCCACCGCCCGGCCGTTCGTGGTGCGGCTGCCCCTGCGCCGGCCGTGGATGTTCGTGAGCCTGGTCTTCGCGGCCGGCGGCGCCATCGTGCTGGCGCTCGAAGCCGTCCTGGGAGCACCTTTCCGGCACGGCGGCGGTGCGGTCGGCGCGTTCGGAGCCGCTCTCATCGCTGCCGTGTGTGCGGTGGTCGGCGGTTCGCGGGCACATGCGCTCGCCAGCCGCTGGCGGCGCCGGTAGCCGCCGGGCGGTACAGCTAGCCGCCGTTTCCGGGCAGTACCAGCGTGCAGGGAACGGCTACGGGATGTGCCGGGTCGAGCGCGTTCATGGTGTACGCGAGCGCCCGCCGGTCGTAGATGATCGCCAGATGATCGCTGAAGTCGGTGGAACAGCCGTCTTGCAGCGTCACGGCGTGCACGGTTGGGCCGGGTGAGAGGAAGGCGCTCACGTACGGCGTCACGACCTCGTCGTACTTGGTCTCGATAACCGTGTAGTGCACTCCAGGCTCGGTCTCGTGGCCGGCGTTCAGGTGGGTGAGGAAGGTCGAGCCGGCCATCTGCTCACCGCAGGCGGCACACCCCGGCACCGACCCGCTCGCCCCGAAGGCCGACTCCAACGTGGTGAGGCCGAACAGCGTGGTGCCGTGGTTGCTCGGCGCGAGCCCGACGAGCGTGTTGACCTTGGCCGCGCCTCCGAGGAAGCGGAGGTAGTAGCGCGGCATCATCCCGCCCTGCGAGTGACCGACGATGTCGACCTTGCGGGCATCGCTGGACGCAAGCACCTTGTCCACGAAAGCCGACAGCTGCTGGGCTGAAGTCTCGATCGACCCGGTCGCCTGGATCGGGTTGCTGGCCGAGGAACCGCCGTAGTTCAACGCGTAGACGCAGTAGCCGGCGTTGGCGAGCAACGGGGAGAGCGCTTCCCACGAGTCGGTCATGTTGCCGAACGTGCCGTGCACCAACACCACCGGGTCCGGATGCGCCGCCGTCGGGTGGCACGCCCAGTTGTTGGCGCCGACCGGAGGCTGCCCGTCGTGCGTAGCTGTGTAGCCAATAGCAGCCGTGAAGGAATAGTTCACCGGATACGGGGCGGCCGCGCTCGCCGTGCAGACGCCGAGCGCGAACGCCGCGCCGACGGCAATAAAAGCGACGCCGCTTTTGGTGATGGCGGCGTGCAAGCCAGTAAGACGCGACATGTGGGGCAGTCCCTTCATCGGGTGCAGTCGTGGCGGACCGTAGCCCGGCCGGCGCTACGCGTCGCCGGTCTGCATTCCCCCTGTGGGTCGTTGTTCGCCGTCCACACCGGAATTTCCTGGCGGCCGGGCCAAGGTAGCGGTCGGTAAGATCGCCGACGTGGGGCTCGTGCTGTACGACACACGCACCCGGCGGGTGCGGCCCTTCGAGCCGATCACCGCTGGGCACGTCGGCATTTACTTGTGCGGCCCGACGGTCCAGTCCTCGCCTCATGTGGGTCACTTGCGCGGCGCCGTCGTCGTTGATGTGCTGCGCCGCTGGCTGACCGAAAGCGGCCTGCAGGTCACGCTCGTCCGCAACGTCACCGATATCGACGACAAGATCCTCATCAATGCCGCCGAGGCCGGCGAGTCGCCCTTTGCCCTTGCGGAACGATTCACCCGCGAGTTCAACCGGGCATATGACGCCGTCGGGGTTCTCCCGCCGACCATCGAGCCGCGAGCGACCGGCCACGTGCCCGAAATGATCGAGCTCATGCAGAGCCTGATCGAGCGGGGCCACGCATATGAGGCGGACGGCAGCGTCTGGTTCTCGGTCGCCTCCTTCCCGGGGTATGGCGGCCTGTCGGGTCAGAAACCTGACGCGGTGCAGGCCAGCGCCGAGAACGAGGGCGGCAAGCGCGACCCCCGCGATTTCGCGCTCTGGAAGGCGGCGAAGCCCGGGGAGCCGACCTGGCCGACGCCGTGGGGTCCCGGACGCCCGGGCTGGCACCTCGAGTGCTCGTCGATGGCGGCCAAGTATCTGGGCCCGCAGTTCGACATCCACGGCGGCGGGCTCGACCTGGTGTTTCCGCATCACGAAAACGAGCGGGCGCAGACCGATTGCGGGATGGATTTCGAACGCGATGCCGAGATGGCGCGCTTCTGGATGCACCACGGCCTGCTGAACCTCAGTGGCGGCGAGAAGATGTCGAAGTCCCTCGGCAATGTGTTTCTGGTCGACGACGTGCTGCGCGAGACCCAACCGCAGGCATTGCGCTACTACCTGCTTGCGGCGCACTACCGTTCGGCGATCGAGTACGGCACCGAGCGACTGGCCGAGTCCTCCGCCGCGTACGAGAAGCTCGAAGGATTCGTCCTGCGCAACGCCGACCGCCCGTACGACGCACCGGCCGACGACGACCCGGTGTGGCAGGCGTTCGCGGCCGAGATGGACGACGACCTGTCGACCCCGCGTGCTCTGGCGGTCGTGCACGAAGCCGTCACGGCAGGAAACAGCGCTGCTGATCCGACGCGCGAGTACGCGCTGGTGCGCCGGATGCTGATCACGCTCGGGCTCGATCCGATCAGCCAGTGGCCTTCGGCGGACGGGGGCAGCCTGCAGCCCGTCGTCGACCATCTGGTCGCCGCGGCTCTGGAGCGGCGGGCCGAGGCCCGGCGCTCCAAGGACTGGGCGACGTCGGATGCCATCCGCGACGAACTCGCCGCCGCAGGCATCGCCGTTGAGGACACCCCCAAAGGCCAGCGCTGGGAGTTGGCCCGCTGATGCCCGGCAAGGGCGCGGCGAAGGGAACGGGCGGTTACGGCCGCCGCAAGCTCGCGGGGAAGGGACCGACCCCCGCCGCCTCAGAGCGACCTGGCCACCCGGCGCAGCGGCGGGCTGCGGCCGCCGCGCGGCGTGCCGTAGGGCAGACGTCCGGGCGCAGCGGCGGGCCGCGCCGGGGCGAGGGCAAGGCGAGCGACGAGGTCGTCGTCGGACGCAATCCGGTCGTTGAGGCGCTTCGCGCAGCGGTACCCGCGACCCGGCTGCTGATCGTCGCGGGCCCGGGCGATGCGCGTATCGCCGAAGCCCGCCGGCTCGCTGCGCTCCAAGGGATCCCGATCGCCGACGTACCGCCTGGGGACCTGGAACGACTGTCCGGAGGCGCGCCTCACCAGGGCATCGGGCTGGCCGTCCCGCCCTACGAGTACGCACATCCGGAGGACCTGATCCCGGCCACCGGCAGCACCAAACCCGCGCTCATCGTCGCGCTGGACGGCGTCACGGACCCACGCAATCTCGGTTCGGTCGTGCGCTCCGCGGCGGCGTTCGGGGCCCACGGCGTCGTGGTTCCCGAGCGCCGAGCCGCGGGCGTCAGCGCCTCGGCCTGGAAGGCAAGCGCTGGTGCGCTCGCTCGGCTTCGTGTCGCGCGGGCCACGAACCTGGCGCGCACCCTGACCGCCTACGACAAGGCCGGGCTGACGATCGTGGGTCTTGCTGCCGACGGTCCGATCACGCTGAGTGATCTCACTGCTGCTGTGGATCCGATGGTGCTGGTCATTGGATCGGAGGGGCGGGGGCTCTCCCGGCTCGTCGCCGAAGCCTGCCGGGTTCGGGTACGCATTCCGATGGCCGGGCCGGTGGAATCGCTGAATGCCGGGGTCGCCGCCGGGGTCGCGCTCGCCGAGATCGCCAGCCGGCGCGTCTGAAACACCGTTGCGGGCGAGCCCGGGTTCCGCCCAATTTCGGCAGATCGATCGCGATACAGCCCGTAACGTCCGGCCCGATTCCTCGTTCTCCAGACATCCGAACGATGTCCAAGGAGAGCCCCGATGCGCCCCAGCGACGAGGAGCTAGCCACGGCGGCGCAGACCGGTAGCGAGGATGCCGCTTTAGCCGAGGCCACGCTGCTCACCCGTTATCGCCCCTTCGTGCGCGCCAAGGCGCGCTCGTATTTCCTGGTGGGCGGTGATGACCAAGATGTCGTTCAGGAAGGAATGATCGGGCTTTTCAAAGCCATCCGTGATTACGACAGCGCCGAGCAGATGTCGTTTCGCGGCTTCGCTGAGCTCTGCGTCACCCGGCAGTTGATCACCGCGGTGAAGTCCGCCACGCGTTACAAGCACGGACCGTTGAACAGCTACGTCTCGTTTTCCCGAACCATCGGTGACGACGATGACGGCGAGCGGGTCCTGGCTGACGTTCTTCCCGCCTCACCGCAGGACGATCCCGCCGAGCGGTTGACCAGTGCCGAGCGCGTGCGCGATCTGCAGGCCTACGTCGATGACGCGCTCTCCGATCTCGAGGTCGAAGTCCTGCGGATGTACGTCGAGGGCCGCAGCTACGTCGAGATGGCTGAGATCCTCAGCCGGCGGACCAAATCGGTCGACAATGCGCTGCAGCGCATCAAACGAAAGATCGACGGTCACCTTCGCGAGCGCGAGGTCGCCGAGCAGGGCTAGCAAGCAGGGATGGCGCACTGTCACAGGGCGCCGCGATGCTGACGCCGTGACGCATTGGGTGATTTACGAGGATGACTCGGCGATGCCGTACGAGGCCGACCATTTCGCATTCGAGACGGCGTACCTGAAGCTCACCCGCTGGAAGGTCGTCCTGATGCGCCCGCGGGAGGTCGTGGTCCGGCGCCTTCCGTTGCGCGGCCTGCGTCCGATTCGCGGGGTGCTGGCCGACTGCTGACTAGCATCCGCAGTGTGTGCGGCCGCTACGCGTCGATGCGCGACACCGCTGACCTCGTTCTCCTCACCGGGGCGGCCGACGAGACCGATCCGACGGACGATGCCGACAATGCCGGCCCCGACCCGGTGAAATCCGCCAACGTGGCCCCCACGGACCGGGTCCGGGTGCTGCTGTCCTTCGACGGCCAGCGTGTCCTGCGTCGCCATGTGTGGGGGCTGATCCCGCCGTGGTCAACGGGGCCGCAGGGAGCGGCTCGGATGATCAACGCGCGGGTCGAGACCGTCACCGAGAAGCCCTCCTATCGCCGCGCGGTTCGGACGTCACGCTGCCTCTTGCCGGCCGATGCCTGGTATGAGTGGCAGGTCGCCGAGCAGGGGCGGGTTCCCCACCTGGTGAAACGCTCCGACGAGCGCCCGCTGTGGCTCGCCGGGGTCTGGGCCCGATGGCATCCGCCAGACGGCGGGCCGGTGGTCGCGAGCGCGTCAGTGCTCACCGGACCGGCGCCGCAGGAGCTCGCCTGGCTGCACGACCGGGCGCCGCTCGTGGTGCCGGACTCGTTCATGGACACCTGGCTCGAAAGCGACGGCGGCGACCCTCAGGATGTGCTCGACACCCTCGGCAGCGTGGGGTATCCGCCGCTGGACTGGTATCGCATCGGCCGCGGGATCGGGCAGGTGCGCGACAAGGGCGCGCACCTGATGCTGCCGGTCACCGACGAACCCAGCGATCGTCCGGGCCGCGATGAGCCCGCCGTCTTGTTTTAACCGGATGTGAATTGGCCCACGCGCCGCTGATTTTCTCGGGCCCTGACCGTCGGTTCTTCAAGGCGCCGTACGACGGGTGTGCGAGGCAGCGGATTTTCGTTGGTTTTATGTCGGACCCCCCTGCCATGCTCCGTCCATGTTCGAGAGAGGCAGACCATGACTTCGCTCCAGATCACGTCCGAGGCTGATCCACGCAGGTGGAAGGCCCTGGCCGTGCTCGCTCTGGTGCAGTTCATGCTGATCCTTGACGTGACGGTGGTGAATGTCGCGCTGCCCAATATTCAGAAGGATCTCGATTTCGGGCCTACCGGTCTGGCCTGGGTGGTCGATGGCTACGTCCTTACCGCCGGTGGCCTGCTCCTGCTCGGCGGGCGGTTGTCCGACCTCGTGGGCCGCAAGCGGCTTTTCCTGATCGGCGTCGCCATCTTCGGTGCCGCGTCGATCACGTGCGGGCTGGCTCAGAATCCGGCGATGCTCGTCACCAGCCGCTTTGTCCAGGGCAGCGGCGAGGCCCTGGCGGCGCCGGCGGCGCTCGGTCTGGTCGCGCTGCTGTTTCCCGATCCGGGCGAGCGCACCAAGGCGCTGGGGATTTGGGGCGGTATCGCGGGGCTCGGCGGCACGCTCGGCACGGTCATCTCCGGTCTGCTGGTCAACATCGGCCCGGGCAGCTGGCGCTGGATCTTCCTGATCAACATCCCGGTCGCGGCGTTCGCGCTGGCCGTCGTACCGCGCCTGGTCGATGAGAGTCGCGCCCGGCGGGCGGTTGTCGATCCCACCGCTGCTCGTGCCCGTCCTGACGTGGCAGGTGCGCTGACCGCAACCTTGGGTTTGGTCGCGATCGTCTACGGCATCCTTCGGGGCGGTCAGACCTCCTGGGGCTCCGGACTCGTGGTCGGATCCTTGATCGCCGGTGTGGCCCTGCTGACAGCCTTCGTGCTGATCGAGCGCACGACACGCGATCCGCTCGTGCCGTTGAGCTTCTTCTCCAACCGCACCCGCGTGGCTACCAACGGCGTGACGATCTTCTTCAGCAGCGGCTTCTTCGCGTACTTCTACCTGCAGACCCTGTACCTGCAGCAGGTGCTGGGCTGGTCCCCGTTGCGCACCGGTGTCTCCTACCTGCCGTTCGGCGTCAGCATCTCAGTAGCGATCGGGCTCGGCACCGGTCTGATGCCCAAGGTCGGCACGAAGCGTCTGCTCCTCGTGGGCTTTGCGCTGTGTTCGGTGGCTCTCGGTTTGCTCAGCAGGCTGACCATCCACTCGGGCTACGCTGCCGACGTCCTGCCGAGCATGATCCTGCTCGCTGTCGGCGCCGGCCTGTGCTTCCCGGCCATCACGAATGCGTCGCTGCACGGTGTCTCCGGGGAAAACGCGAGCCTGGCGTCGGGCGTGCAGAACGCCGTTCAGCAGATCGGCGGGGCGCTCGGAATCGCCGTGTTCACGACGATCGCGGTGTCCTACGTCCACGGGGTGTCCTTCAGCGACCCGACGTACCCGGTGAAGGTGACCGACGGATACACCAGCGGGTTCGCCTGGGCGGCCATCGTCATGGCGATCGGGGTCGTGGTCATCGCCTTCGCTGTCGAGAAGGTCGTGCGCGCCCCGCAGCAGCAGGACGCCGACGTGACGGGAGTGCCGACGGCCGCCGCTCCGGTCTGATCCGGCCCGGCCGGCCACGGAGTGGCGGAGGCGGCGGATCCCTACGATGGGAAGTCCGCCCCCGTAGCTCAGTGGCTAGAGCAGCCGCCTTGTAAGCGGCAGGTCGTCCGTTCGATCCGGACCGGGGGCTCCAGGCGCTTGTCGTCGTCGGTGTCGCGCTTTTCACAGCACCCGGCCGGCCTCGACGCTGGTGTCGATCCACGAGCCGGTCCGGCGCGCTTCAGGGCGACCTCAGCGGGGCCTGCCCGATGGGGCTTCCCCGCCGGCGCCGGCCGCCTACTCGTTGCGTGCGGTTTCCGGCCCGGTGATGCGAGCGAGCAAGGGCATGGTCGAGCCGATGATGGCCAACGAGCCGGCCAGACCC
>DATAVO010000151.1:0-12929 GCA_036267695.1 Frankiaceae bacterium | reverse complement strand
CCCGGTCGTGCCGGACGAGTAATACAGCCAGCGGTGCTCGTCCCCGCAAGACGGTGCCGGACCGAGCACCGACGGGTCGGCGTCGGGCAGGTGGTGCTCATGCTGCAGCACGGTCAAGGCCGGCAGCCGTTCGCTCACCCGCGCCGCCAAAGCGCCGTAGTCGAAGCCACGCCACCGGCCGGGAACGACGAGCACCGAGCACGCGCTTTCGCGTAAGCAGAATTCCAGTTCCGTCTCCCGCAAGGTCGGCAGGAGCGGGACCTGCGTCGCGCCGACGCGCGCCAACCCGCCCAGCAGTGTCGCGGTTTCAATCCATGTCGGCAGCTGCCAGGCGACCCTGCTGCCGGGGCCGATTCCGAGCACAGCAAGGCCCGCCGCGGCCCGCTCGACGGCGTGCGCGTATTGCGCGAAAGTGAGGGTTTGGTCGTGCTCGTCGATGAGGAAGATCGCATCGGGTGTGGCGGCCGCGCGGGCCGCGATCAGTGCCCAGACGGTCGGTGCGGTGACGGTGGTCGTCATCGGTGCCGGGTCAGCGGGCCGTCACGGCTACAGGTACGGCGTCGAACCCTTTGAGGAACTCGCCTCGCCGGCGGTGCAAGTGGTCGCGATCGATCGAGAAGCCCTTGACAGCGCTGAGGAATTCGCCGAGCAGCGCGGCGCCCATCTGCATCGCGACGTGCTCTCCGATGCACTTGTGTTGCCCGTGCCCGAAGAGCAGGGCGCGTGCCGGCCGGCGGTCGATGTCGAAGCACGACGCGCGCTCGAACTCGCGCTCGTCACGATTCGCCGACCCCCAGAGCAGCAGCACGCCCTGACCTTCCCGCAAGCGCCGGCCGCGCACTTCCGTCTCGCGGCGCACGACCCGGCACAACATGTCGGTCGGGTGGTCGAAACGCACCGCCTCGGCGAAGACCCGCCCGGCCGACGCGGGATCGGCAATGGCGGCGGACTTCTGGTCCGGATGGCGATCCAGCTCGACGAGTGCGGCGGCCGTAGCGAGCTCCACCGTCTCGGAGCCGGTCACCAGCAGCGTGTGCAGCTCCGCGGCGATCTGCGCATCATCAAGAGGTACGCCGTCGACAAGCGCGCCGAGCAGCTCGCGCAGCAATCCGGATGCCCGCGCCGGATCGTTGCGGCACCCGGCCACGAGCTGATGCAGATATCCGAAGACCTCGCCCATCGCCGCGGCGTTGGCCTCGGACGTGCCCTGCTGCCCGGGCTCGCGGGCGATGGCTGCGTGTAACAGCCGGCGGACCGTATCGACGTCTGCCGCTGGAATGCCGGCCCGCAACCCCGCGTAGCGAGCGCTCACCGTGCTGGCATAGGCGTCGAATGCATCGAACGTTCCGCTCGCGACCAACGGCGCAAGGACCTCGTGCGCAATCGCCCGCATGACGGGCAGCTCCCGCTGCGCCGCCTCACGGGTGTAGGCCGGGGTCAGCACCCGACGGCGGCGGGGATGCTCGGGCGGGTCGAGCTCAGGGAAGGTGAGGTTCGCCGACGGCTCCCCGAGCAGCACCTGGTTCGGCGTCTGACCGCGGAGCACGGAGTAGGACTCCGCGTCGGCGCCTGCCTGCCAAACGTCGTCGAAACAGGCCAGCGCCCAGGCGTCGTAGTCCGGCAGGTAGTGGACGGGGTCCTCCGCGCGAAGCCGCGCATAGAGCGCCTGCGGCTCGAGCATCGCCTCCTCGGAGTACGGGTCGTAGTCAACGTCCATCAGTAGCCCTCCTGCACATCCACCATGCCTTCGAGCTGCTGGCCTTGCTGCCAGCGCACGAGGTTGCCTGCCAGTCGCCCGAGGGCGGCCTCCCACAGCCCCGGCCCGCTCCACGACACGTGCGGGCTGAAGCGGACGCCGGGATGGGAGTAGAACCAGTGCCCGGCCGGAAGCGGCTCGGGATCGCTCACGTCGATCGAGGCCAGCGCGACGTGACCCCGATCGAGCGCGTCACGCAGCGCCGGCTCGTCGACGAGACAAGCACGGGCGACGTTGACCAGGTGCGTACCCGCGGTCATGGCTTCCAAGAACGTCGCATCGACCATGCCCCGCGTCCGCGGCGTGGCCGGCGCGGCGAGCACCACGTGGTCGGCGCCCCGCACGAGGGCGTCAACGCTGCCCACCAGCTGCACGCCGGCCAACGTGCTTTGGGCGCCTGTCCGGCGCATCGCGCGCACGCTCATGTCGAACGCGAGTGCGCGTTGCGCGACGGCCTGCCCGATGGACCCGAAGCCCACGATCGCCAGCGTCTTGCCGCTGAGCCCACCGAGATCGACGGCACCCCATCGGGCGGGTGGGGCTGCCACCCACTGTGCCGGGAGCTGCTTTTCGAAGGCGAGCAGCATCGCCATCGTCCACTCGGCGACGTTCACCGCGTTCACCCCGCGGCTGCAGGTGAGGATTCGATTCCCCAATAGTTGCAAGGGAAAGTCCTCGACGCCGGTGCCGATGGCGTGCACCCAGCGCACCCCGCGCTCGAGAACCACCCCGAGGTTCGAGGCGCTGCGCATGAGGGTCACGAGCACCTCACCCGTCACGTCCGCCGGGACCGGGCCGGCAGGATCGACCGGCTGGATGGACACGCCCGGCAGCGCGTTCGCCAACTCGGGGAGCGGTCCGACGTGGCTGAGTACCCGGACGGGCGTCATTGAGCGGCTACCGAGTCGGCCAGGGCATCGCCGGTGAGGCCGTGATGGCCCCACTCGTCGCCGCCGGTGAACTCGTTCACCACCCAGGTGTCCTCGTCGATCAGGCGCCCGTCGCTGCCGATCTCCACCTCGAACCCGGCGGGGCTGCGCATGTAGAACGAGAGCATCCGGTCGTTCTTGTGCCGCCCCAGGCTCGCGGTGATGGGATGTCCGCCGCGCGTCGCGCGTTCGAGCGCGTAGCCCACCTGGTCGATGTCACCGACCTCGAACGCGATGTGGTGCACCCCCCGCACGGGCCCGACCGCGGTGAGCGCGACCGAATGATGGCGCGGAGTGCACCGCAGGAACTGCACCGACATGCCGTCGCCGAAGACCACATAGTCGGTAAGCCGCAGCCCGAGCACGCGCGTATAGAAGTCCATCGAGGCCGGCAGGTCGGGAGTGAGCACGACGTAGTGGCCGAACCCGAGCGCCCCCGTCACGAACCGCGGGACCCCGACCGGCGAGACGAAGCGGCCGTCGACCTTCGGTCCCCAGCACACTTCCACGCGAACCCCGGTGGGATCGAAGGCCCACACCAGGTCGCGCACTCCGCGCGCGTCACACTCATCGGGCGAACCGCGCTCCCATGCGACGCCAGAGGCGGCGAGCTCGTCTACGGCCGCCGTGAAGGCCCGCTGCGAACCCACCTCGAAGCCGGCGTAGCGGATGCCCGGCTGCTCCGCCGGGTGCAGCGCGAGACGCCACTGGTGCTCGTCGGCCTTCAGGTGGACCACACCTGGCGCGTTGCCCCCCGGCGGATCGAGCGCGGGCATCAAGCCCACCACCGATGTCGCAAACGACGCCCATGCGTCGACGTCCGGAACGTCCAGTCCGAGATACGCGATGCCCCGCAGTTGCATGCCGGTTCCCTTCTTGTCCGTCAGTCGAGGACGCTCGGATCCCTGGCCAGGATCTCCGCGTAGGCGGACTGAAACCCGAGCCACGCGGCGTACTCCGAACCGACCTGTTCGGCGGTTGACGCCGCGGTCTCGTCATCGAGGACGTGATAGCTGCGACCCGTTGCTTCCAGGCGCATCTGCGACTGGCACATCTGCTCGAACAGCACGAAGCGGAAGACGGCGGCATCGACGCTTTCACCGATGGTGATGTGGCCATGGTTCATGTGAACGGCGACGGTAACGCCGGCGGGGCCCATGCTCGCGGCGGTGAACGCCGCTGCGATCCGGTCGCCGGCGTCGAGCCCCAGCACCACCCCAGAGAAGCCAGGGACGACGGCCTGAGCCCCGAAGAACGCACAGGCATCCTGGCTCGTCGCCTCGATGAGCCGGCCCGTGGCCGACCACGGCCTCCCCCAGGGAGCGTGCGAGTGGCAGGCCGACACGACGCGGGGGTTCGCCGCGTGGATGCTGGAGTGGATCGCGAAGGCCGCCGCGTTGACCAGAGCATCGCCCTCCACCACTGAACCGTCCGCGTCCACGAGGACCAGATCCCGCACGCGCATCGCGGAGAACGGGACCGCCAGCGGGTTGACCCAGAAGCGCTCAGGGTGCTCCGGGTCGCGCGCCGAGATATGGCCGGCAACGCCCGTAGTGAGCCCGAGATGCGCGAGCAATCGGAACCCGGCGGCGAGCCGCTCCTGGCGGTGGCGTCGCTCCGCGGCGACGTCGTCAAACCGCGCGGGTGCGAGCAAACGCATGGTGCGGGCGACCGCGTCTTCGGTGCCATCGCCCGCAGAAGCTGCCGTACCCATGCCGGCTTGCGCCGTCTGATGCGAGATCGCCACCGTGCCACCTCATTCCTAAACGGAACGTACCGTATTGTAAGCTGGCCGCCATGGCAACATCGGCGGCGATGACCTCCAAGCCACACCGGACGGTCAGCCCGGCGCCAAGCAATCCGCGCGGCAGGCCACGAAGCGAGCAGCGCAGCGCGGCCGTGCTCGCTGCTGCACTCGACGAGATCGCCGAACGCGGTATCGCGGGCATGGCCATTGAGTCGGTGGCGGCCCGGGCCGGTGTGAGCAAGGCGACCATCTACCGGCGCTGGCCGGACAAGATCGCACTCGCCCTATCCGCTCTCGGATCCCTGCCGGAACTGGTGGTGCCGGATACCGGCGTACTCATCGACGACCTTCGCCAGCTGCGGCGAGATCTGCTCGACGTCGTGGCACGTTCGAATCTTGCCGAGGTGCTGCCGGCGCTCTTGGCGGAGCGCCGGCGATCGGGTCACGGCGATTCGATCAGGCGCTATGTCGAGAGCCGCTCCCGCGCCTTCGCGATCGTGATCGAGCGGGCGATTGCCCGCGGGGAGTTGCACTCCTCCCTCTCCGTCGACCTGATCGCCCATGCGATCTCCAGCCCACTCGCCATGTCGGTGCTGAACCGCGAGGAACCGCTGACGGACGACGAATGGACCGGCGTCATCCGCGCCTTCGTACACGGACTGAGCATCGATGCCAACGCGCGCCCGGAGGCGGAATGAAGATCGAAGCGGTCGACGTCGGACTGGTGAGTCCCACAGACGCGCTCGTCGACTTCTACGTACAGGCGCTGCAGTTGCCGCGACTGGAGCCGCGCGTCTTCCCCTTCGCCACCGTGCACCGCCTGGCGTGCGGGCCGGTGACGCTGAAGGTGATGGTGCCCGTCGAGGCGCCGGTCACCGAACCCCCACCCATGCCCTTCTGGACCCGCGGCGGGCACCGGTATTTCACGCTCTGGGTAGACGACATCTCCGCCCTCGCCGCCTCATGGGTAAGCGCGGGTGGCACCGTCATCGTGGCCCCCACGCAAGTGCGCCCGGGCGTGCATTCAGCGCTCCTGGCCGACCCCGACGCGAACGTCCTCGAGGTGATGCAGGAGACGGCCGCAGCCTGACTCCATCCGGGCCAGGCTCGATCACCAGCAGGGCGAGGCCCATGACTGCTGCGCGCTGCAGGATGGAGAGGGGCCGTACTCGAGACCATTCGACCGCCGTGGCTCCCCGAGACAGCGGGCCGAGTCGGAGGGAGCCGAGACGATAGCCGAGGGTGGTCAGCCGAATTCCAAGAAAGCGCCGGTCTTAGGGGTGTTCCGGCGTCGGCGCCGTGTCTTCTCGCTGACTGTCGCGACGATGCTGGTGCTTTCCGCCGTGTGCGGAGCTGTCCTGCTCACCGCGGAAACCGTTCGATCCACAGTCCTTCGCCGGACTTCCTACGAGCGGGCGGTAGCCGGCGCCGATGCCTACGCCCGGCTCTACAGCGAGGTGTTGCCCGATCCGGCGGCAGGTTCGGTCACCGATGACTTGTTGGCTCGGCTCCCGATCGATCGTTCGCTCGTGACGGCCAATCTGCGCGTCGTGCTGCCGCCGGCGGCGGTGCGCGGGGTCGTGGATTCGCTGCTCGAGGAGTTTCTCGGCTACCTGACGGGCACCTCGCCAACGCTCGCGCTCACCTTGGACCTCAAGCCCGTGTTCGCCAGCATCGCCGAACTCGCCAATCAATATTTCGGAACCCAGTTGGCGTCCACGCAGACACATGCCGCTACCTCGATTCAACAGCTGACTTCGCAGCTGCTCGAAGCCGTGGCCGACATCGCGCGCGGTGTCCCGCCGACGAATTTGCCCATCGCGCCGTTGACCCCGGGACAGGCCCACACTGTCGCCGACACGCTGTTGACGCGGGTCCCTCCCGCCGACCGCGCCGCGGTCGCCCCGCAGCTGCAGGTCGAGCTGAACAAAGGAGACCTGGCGGGCGCGCTGTCAGTCATCGGGCCCTACGTGTTTCGCGGAACGGCACAAGCGATCAGCGACCTGAGCCGTCGGCTCGACCATGGATCCACGCTGGATTTGGGCGTACGGCTCTCGGCGGCGCGCAGCACGCCCGCCATCGAATCCCTGCGCTGGCTGCATCGGCTCGGACCGTGGTGGGGATGGATCGTCCTGACCGCAACACTGTTGGCCGCCGGGTTCTTCGCCATCGCGGCGGTGCTGGCACGTGTCACCGGACGGCGGCTGCTGCGCTGGGTCGCTCTCGAGCTCTTCGCCGCGGCGGCTGCCGCCTTGCTCGGCGGTGTCATCACGCGCCACTTTCTCGTGAATGCCCTGGGATCGCTGAGGTCTTCCCTGCCTCCCGCGGGACGACGCCTGGCCGCGGACGTCACGCATCGATTCGTCGGCGAGATCCAGGGCCGCCACTTGCAGCTGATTGCCGTGACTGCCGTCGCCGGCGCGGTGATAGCCGGACTTTCCTTCCTGGCCCGCCGAGTGCGCCTGCCGAGACGCGCTGAGTGGAGCCGGACGGCACTGGCGCTGACCTCGGTTCTGATGCCCACGCTGCTTGTCGCCGTCGGAGTGCTGGCACTGCCCCGAAGCTCAGACGCGAGCACTCTGAGCTGCAATGGCTTCGCGCAGCTGTGCGATCGCCCCTACAACGAGGTGACCTACGCCGCAGCGCACAACGCCATGGCGACCAGCGAGGACCGCTTCCTCGGCCCGGCGCAGGACCCGTCGATGGTGCATCAACTCGACAATGGGATTCGGGCGCTGCTCATCGACACCCATTACTGGACGCCCGCGGCAAAGGTGCAGCCGTTTCTCGCCTCGCTTCCCGCCCAGACTCGGGCCGCGCTCGCCCCATTTGCCGCCGTCGCGAACAACCACCGCCCCGGGACCTGGCTGTGCCATGACATCTGCCAACTCGGAGCCACCGCGCTGAGCACGCAGCTGCACCTGATCTCCCAATGGCTGCAGCGCAATCCCGATGAAATCATCACCCTGATTGTCCAGGACGGAATCAGCGCCCCGGACACGGCACGCGCCGTCAAGGACAGCGGACTGCTCGCCTACATCGCCACGCCACCGACTGACCCGAAAGCCCGATGGCCCACTCTCCGGCAGATGATCGCGAACAATCAACGAGCCGTCGTCTTCGCCGAGGAGGACGACGTTCCCGGCAGTTGGTATCGCAACTTCTACAAGTACGCCTCCGACACCCCGTTTCGGAACCAGAGCACCAGCCGGCTGGCGTGCCAGCCCAATCGTGGACCGGTCGATGCCCCATTGCTGCTACTGAACAATTGGGTCACTCGCGCTGCCAGCAGCCGCCGCGACGCCGCGGTGGCCAACAGCAAACAGTTCCTGCTGAACCAAGCGAGGTCGTGCGTCGCGCGCCGCGCACGGACCCCGAACTACCTTGCGGTTGACTTCGCCACCATCGGCGACGTCACGGCCGCCGCAAATGCGCTCAATCGAGTCGGCTCCTGACCGGCCCGAGACCTACCGCGCGGCCCGCCATGCACCTTGGAGTGCGTCCTGCACCTCGGCGGAGCAATCGCTCAGCCGGGAGCGCTCGTCCGCGTCGAACGCTTGCTCGTCGACAGTGGCGTGGAGTCGGCGCAGTTGCGCGGCCACGGCATCCCGATGAACGGGCACTGCACTGCACCAGGCGAGGGCGCGCAACAGCCAGAAGAGCGCGCAGAGAACATCCGGATCTGCTGCGCCGTAGCGACGCGGCTGCCCCATGGCGAGCTCGAGCAGAGCGGGGAGGTTTGGCCGCCGCAGCACGACCCGCACCCCGCCAGCGGGGTCTCGAAGAAGGCGGTCCCCGAGTTGGTAGCGGGTCAAGGCGCAGAGCAGTGCGCTGCTGTGCCCAAGGGCGTGAACGGCCGTCGTCGGGTCGTTGATCCCCGGCGACAAAGCCTTGTTGGCCACATCGGTCAACTGGCGCAGCGCAAAGGCAACGTCCTGCGCAGCCGTGCGCTCGAAACCCATGTGCACGGCTTCGCCGGTCCGGCTGTTCACGGTCTCGAACTGACCGTCGCTGAGCGGCTCGGCCCCCGGCAGCACCCAGACGAAGGCAACCGGAGTGCCTTCGACCACCAAGCTTCCCGGCATCCGGTCGACTTGTATGACTGCGCGCGTCGCCTCCGCGGCCGCAAGCAATTCGAGCTCGTCGATCGACGTCAGAAAGCCGGAGGCCTTCGCCAGCACCGGTCTGGCGTTGGGCGGCGGACGGGGAGGCGGCCCTTCGTCGTCGCCGTCTCCCCGAGGGACAAGCATGACCGCAGCAGTCTGTTCAGCCTCCGTATGCACATTGCGCAGCATGGTTTCGACCCTGATCTGGCGCGCCAGATGTGCCAGGAAAAGCACCAGGAAGAGCACGCTGGCGAGCGCCAGCAGATACGCCACCGTCACCGAAAGCTGCGGCACGAACAGGGCACGCCCGCCGCCGGATGACCGCACTGTCCGCAGCACTGTCAGGGCGTAGACGAAGGTCGCGAGGAACAGTCCGAGGGTGACGTGTACGAACCGGTCACGGCTGAAGGTGCGCAAGAGTCGAGGTGAGAATTGGCTGCTCGCCAGCTGGAGAGTCACGACAGTCAAGGAAAAGGTCAGCGACGTGACCGTGATCAGCGAGCCGGCTATCGCGCCCAGAACGGAGCGAGCCGCGTCCGCTCCGCCGGTGAACAGGTAATCGGTCAGCCCATTCGGCAACCGCCGGTCGATGCGGCTGTCCAGCCGGGTGAGACCTACCCCCAGAGCCACCGCGAGAGCAACACCGGCCGCTGGGATCGGCCAGAGCTGGGTCCGCAGCGCATCGACGACGACCGCCCAGCGCCGGCGGCTCGCACTTCTCCTTCTCACCGCACCATCCTCACGGGAACCACGAAGGATCACCCGCTGACCTGGCTGGGACGGTCAGTCAAACGCCCTCCGCGTACCGCACCTGCGTTGCGTTGATCGCCATTGCCGCCGGACCGGTGGTGCAAACATTTCGCCGCCGCCGCGGCATGGCTCCGCCTCCCATGGAGCCGGCACGGGCGGCGGTCAATACCAACACTGCCTTCACTTTACAGTTGCGTGACAATTCGAGCCCCGAACCCCCGAGTTTGATTCATGCACGTACACCCGTGCTAGCGTTCCGCGAATTCCATTGCATTTCGCGGAGGTAGCAACGTGACTTTGTCCAGTGGCATTAAAAGGAAAGGTATGGTTCCCAGCGTTGGCCTCTCGGCGGCAGTCATAGGCCTCACCGCATGCAGCGCCAGCAACGGAGGGAATGGCGCTTCGCCGACAAAAAGCCAGAAGACCTTTTCTGCGCCGATTCGTGACGCCAATGCGGATGGGCGCGGCGTGGGTTACGAGAGCCGTCCGGGGCAAGTCGGCCAATGGTTCAAGTACCGCGACTCGTACGCCGCTCGCATCGCGAAAGTTGAAGTGGCCCAACCGGGAGATATCTCAGATAGTGCGCAGCAGGACGGCCCATATTCGATCCTCACAATCGAGGTGAAATATATTGGTGATAGAGCGAGCGGAAATGAAACGACATTTGAGCTCGACACGGATGCCTACCACGAGGCTGTGTGCACCGATCCTGGGCGGGCGAAAGACCGGAATCTAACTATCCGCAAAGGAGAACTTGCCACCCTGCGTTTCTGCGGCGCCCTCGACAAAGCCGAGGGGAATCTCGTCACTTTGACATCGTATCTGTCCAATTCTGAGGATGTGGCAGCCGTCTACAGCGTTTCTCGTCCTAGCTGAGCGAAGCCGGAAACGCAATCGCCTGGGACACTTTCGGGGCTTCAGGCACGCGCCCGCATTGCATTTATTAGACTTTTCGCATGCCGCAGTCCGTGCCGACTGGAGACCGCGTCCCCAGTCGGGCGCGCGGCGTCGCCGCACTGGTAGCCCCTGCCGCGCTGCAGTTCCCGGGACCGGTAGTAGTGGGCAAACCTCAGGCCGGCCGGGTAGAGACGAAAGCCGTTTCGCCCATCACCTGCTACGGGTGAGTTCCAGGCCGCCCGCCTCGAGCCGTCGTCGCGCCGCATCCGGCGTGAGAAAGGAGGCTTCTGGCGCGCTCGCCTACGAGGACGGCACCACGATGTGCTTGACGTCCGCCATGTAGCGCCCCGCCGCGGCTACGGCCTCGTCGGAGGCGCTCCCGCTCTCGCGCGCGTTCAGGTAGGCCGCGTACCAATCCCACCAATCGTGAGGCGGGGCGACGGCCTCGAATGCGCCGTGATGATCGGCGGTTTCGTGCAACAGCTGCGCGAGCGCCGCGACGTCCATCCGTGTCACCGCCCAGGCAGGCGCTCGGTGATCTGCTGCAACAGGAAGGTGTTGCCGTCGGGATCGCTGAACGAGGCGAACGTGCCGTAGGACTTGCCGTCGGGGTCGGGACCGGCCAGGTGGCCCTCGGCAGGCCCGAGACCCTTGCCGTGCCAGACGTCGCTGACCTTCGCGCCGCGGCTCGTCAGCTCTGCCCGGGCGGCATCGATGTCGTCGACGACGAGGTACAGGCCGTCAGCGGTGCCCGGCTGCCGCGAGGTGAGGCCATGACCGAACTGGATCGAGGCGGGTGAGCCGGGCGGGGTGAGCTGCAAGATCCGGTAGCTCTCGTCGATCGTGAAGTCGGCATCGAGCCGCCAGCCGAGGCCCACGTAGAAGGCCTTCGCGCGGTCGGGATCGGAAACCGGCAGCACGACGGCTTCAAATTTCAGCGGAACAGTGGCAGCGGGCGGCGTGTGCGCTGAGAGGTCGCTCGTCACTTGGGTATCGCTCATGGGGAATCCTTCGGGGTATCGGTCGGCCTGGGATGTGAATAGCGCAACCGCGGGCCCAGCGGAACCCCTCAGCCGAAGGTGAAGCCGTAAGCGGCGGCGCCGGCCGCGGCGAACGTGACCGGAAACGTCCGCTGCCGGATCGGCCCGCGCCGGCGGACGAGCTGACACATCCGCCGCTCGGAGTTCAGCCACACGGGCGCTTGCTCGAGCGCCACAACTGCCTCGTGGTCGACCACCCGGCCAGCCTCGCGCGGGGCGCCGCCCGTGTCACTAGTGCCAACCCAGCTGACCGTTGCGTACGAACCCTCACCCACCTGGGCTAATCAACGCCTTCGCGCGAAAGTTTGCCGTCGCTAATTTGCCATTTCCGCTTCTGAGCCCAGCTTCTGAGGGATGCTCGAAGCGGCCGATCACCCCTGCCCCGGCCGGCCCAGTCCTTTTGTAGAAGAGAGCCCTCGGCATGAATCGATCATGTCGTCGTGTCGGCCTTCCGGTCCTCGCGGCAGTGATTGCCCTGGTCGCATCGTCCTGTACTCCGCCCCCTCCGCCGCCGCCCCCGCCGCCGCCCCCGCCCGTTATTGCCAGCACCGTGCCTCTGGCGAACACGCCGAACTTCACCGGGCCGACCCCGCCGGATGGCGTGGCTGGACCGACGGTGAAGGCAATCGTCCAAGTGGGTAACCGCATGGTCGTCGGCGGCTCCTTCACCGCCGCAAATTCCGTCGCCCACAAGTACTTGGCGACATTTGTCGCACCGGCCGGGCCGGTCGATGCCTTCGCGCCGCAGTTGAACAACGTCGTCGATGTCGTCACCCCGACCGCTGGGGGAACGGGCTACTACGCCGCCGGCCTCTTCACGACCGTCGGCAGCTTCGGCACCCGGGTCGCGCTTTTCACCACCACCGGTGCTCTGGTCACCTCCTTCCGGGTGACCGCCAACGGTGAGATCCGCGCTCTGGCCATCAATGGCACCCACCTCCTGATCGGCGGCACCTTCACGACCGTTGACGGCGCCGCCCGCAACGGGCTCGCGTCGGTCAACGCGGCCACCGGTGCTCTCGACTCCTACCTGACCGTTCCGCTGCTCGGCCACCACAACTTCGGCCGGCTCGACGACGCAGCGGAGGCCGGTGTCGGCGCGGTCTCCATCGCCATCTCCCCGGATCACTCGCGGGCGATCGTCGATGGCAACTTCACCACCGCCGCAGGCTTTTCCCGTGACCAGATCGTCAACATCAGGCTGACTTCGTCCTCCGCCACGGTCGACCCGAACTGGGCCACGCCCGCCTACACCCGCAACTGCCAGTACAAGGCCTACGACTCCTTCGTCCGGTCCGTTGCGTGGTCACCTGACGGCAGCTACTTCGTCGTCGCGGCGACCGGCGGCTACAAGTCCGGCAGCCTCGAGGACTGCGACTCGGCCACGCGTTTCAACGCCTCGTCCACCGGGACGAACGTGCAGCCGGCGTGGATCGACTGGACGGGCACCGATTCGCTCTACTCGGTCGCCGTCACGACGGCCGCCGTCTACGTCGGCGGCCACAACCGTTGGCTGAACAACCCGTACGGCCAGGACAACCCGAAGGCCGGAGCTGTCCCGCGGCCAGGGCTGGGGGCGCTCGAACCGGCGAACGGGGTCCCGCTGGCCTGGAACCCGGGGCGCAATCCCCGCGGCCACGGCGCCGAGATCGTGTACGCCTCGCCCACCGGAATCTGGGTCGGCAGCGATACCAACTACATCGG
>DATAVO010000150.1:0-3023 GCA_036267695.1 Frankiaceae bacterium | reverse complement strand
GCGGTGACGAGCAGCGGCAAGCAGATCGGCAACTCGGCGTCGCGCAACGGCTCCAAGTTCCGGACGGTCACGCTGGCGCCCGGCAAGCAGCAGAGCTCGTCGGTCGGCATTGTCGACACCGGCAACTTCACGGCCTCCAAGTGCAAGGCGGTCACCGCTGCCGGACTGAGGGTGATCCCGCCGAATCAGGGCACGTCGATCACGATCAAGAAGAAGTTCTCGACCTGCTCCAGCAAGGCCGCGACCTCGCTGACGGTGAAGCCGGTCAAGTAGTCCGCGAAGGTGAGCGGGGGTGCGCGGCCGAGACGGTCGCGCACCCCCAGGCTCCGTCGGCTTCAGTCGTCGCGGACGGGAATCGGCTCGGCCAGCGCGGCGCGACCGGGAGACGCGTCGAAGGGGTCGGCGAAGTACTGCGTCTCATGCGTGACGTGTCCGTCGGCGATCTCCATGAGGCTGATGGAGTACGTGGGCGTGCCGTCGTAGGTGATGACGCACTCGCTCACCCAGAGGCCGTCGCCGCCGGCGATCCGGCCGACCGTGAAGTGGCGGTCGGCCGGGTGCCCGCCACGCTGGGCCTGGATCCTGGCCCGCCCGCGGAACCGCTCGCCGGACTGCGGGTAGTCCAGGATCGCATCGTCCGCGTAGATCGCGTGCTCGGAGTCGATGTCGCCGCGCTCGGACGCCTCCCAGTGCTCCAGGATGCGAGCCCGGATATCAACCTCTGGATCGGATGCGCCGCTCACTCGTCAGCCCTCACGCCGGGATCCTACGGGGAGGAGACCTCGGCCACAGGCTGAGTGATCCGAAGCGGGTTGCCGAACGGGTCACGCAACCCGCAGTCGATCCCGTAGGCGCGCTCGGTGGGCGCCTCGGAGAACTCGACGCCGGCGGCGCTGAGGCGCTCGTAGTCCGCCCGGCAGTCGTCGGTGAAGAAGATCAGACCACCGCCGCCCGCGCCCTTGGCGACGAGCTCCCGGACCTGGCCGGCGGTCGCATCGTCATCGGCGGGTGGACCCGGGAGCATCAGCGCCACCTCCAGGCCGGGGTCGTCGGGCATCGACACCGTCAGCCATCGCATGAAGCCCAGGTCGGCGTCGGTGTTGACGACCATTCCCAGCTTGCCGACGTAGAAGTCCAGGGCCCGGTCCTGATCGAGGACGTGAACGAACGTGTGAGTGATTCGCTTGAGCATGGGCGACACCGTAGACGCGGTCCGGCGCCCGGCGCTTCTCCGAACGTGCTCTCCTCATCGACGGCTAGGCGGGGCGCGTCCACACCTTGGACCAGCAGGCCGGCACGCCGCCGGTGGCGGCCCCGGTCCGCCGCATCCGGCTGCGATACGCCGATGGTGGTTCACCGACGATCGCGCGAAACGTGCGGCTGAATGTCCCGAGGCTGTCGAATCCGACGTCGAAGCAGACATCGGTGACCGAGCGCTCGGTGTGGCGCAGCAGCTCCATCGCCCGCTCGACCCGCCGGCGTTGCAGGTAACGGTGCGGTGACTCACCGAAGGCGGCGCGGAACTGGCGGCTGAAGTGGGCTCGGGAGACGGATGCCACTCGCGCCAGCGCGGGCACGTCAAGCGGCTGCGCGAAGGCGCGGTCGATCATGTCGCGGGCGCGCAGCATCCGGCGGTTGCGGTCCTCGATCACGCGAGACATGCGACCGCCCGAGCCTACCGGTGTCCCCCCGGCGCTACGCCGTGCTCGGCGATCCACCCGGCCAGGATCGGCTCGATCTGGTTCTGCCAGATCCCGAGGCGTAGGAATGACGCGTCGGGAAGCATCAGGTGCAATCCGAAAGTGGGGAGGGGCAGGCGTACGACGAGGCCGCCCGAAGTGATCCCCGGCGATGTCCGACGCGGATCTGGGCGGTTACTACGACCTCCCGGCACTGCTCGCCGGCGAGCCCGCGCTGCCGGTCTCGCTGGTGACGGCGCTGGCGGTGATGTTCGTGACGCTGGTCCTGACCAGCGGCTTCGGCCCGCAGACGCTCGCGGCCGCGCTGGGCATCGGCTCCACGCTGCTGCTGACCGCGGTCATCGCCCTGCTCGCGGCCGGAGCGGCGCACCTCAACGGCCGCACCGACGACCTCTCCGCCTACCTCGGCACGATCGGGCCGGGCATCTCGTTGCAGGGCATCGTGCTGGCGGGGATGGTGATCGGGGCGTTGGGCGTGCTGGCCGACACCGCGGTGACGCAGGCCTCGGCGGTGATGTCATTGCGATACGCCGACCCCGACCTCGGGGCTCGCGAGCTGTACCGGGCGTCGCTGCGGATCGGCCGCGACCACCTCTCGGCCACGATCCACACGCTCGTGCTCGCCTACGCGGGAGCGGCGCTGCCGCTGCTGCTGGTGACGCGCTACAGCGGCCTCGGGCTGACCGACGCGATCAACACACAGGACATCGCCGAGCCGATCGTCGCCGCGCTCGTCGGCTGCCTCGGGCTGATCTGCGCGGTCCCGCTGACAAGCGGCCTGGCGGCGGTGCTCGTCGCGCGCGCGCCCGCCGGCGAGTTCGCCGGCGTGCAGGCGCACGAGCACTGAACCCTGCCGTCCGGTCAGGCGTCCTGCAGCAGTCCGAGGACGTTGCCGTCCGGGTCGGTGATCGTGGCCACGAGGCGGCCGCCGCCGACGTCGTGCGCCGGCTCGTGCACGGTCGCACCCGCGGCCGTCACCTCGGCGAGCTTCGCCTCGATGTCGGAGACCTAGTAGGGCACCGGCGCGGTCATGCCCTGCGGCCCTCCGCTCGGCAGCAATCCGATCTGCTGGCCCCCGATCTCGAAGCCGACGTAGTACTCCGTGTCACTCTGCGGCGCGACGCCCAGCAGTGCGGTGTACATGGCCGTGGCGGCCGGGAGGTCCGAGACGGGATGCAGCACGGTCTTGATCCCCTGCGTGGAAGAGGCGCTCATGGTCACTCCTGAGGTCGTGGGTCGCGGCCGACCCGGTGTCGTCGCTCCAGCTTCGCGCTGCACCGGCCGACACGCTTCTCGATTCCTGACCGGTTGGGAGGCCTGGCC
>DATAVO010000149.1:0-33406 GCA_036267695.1 Frankiaceae bacterium | reverse complement strand
GAGCGGGGCCACAACGTATCGCGGGTGATCTTCGATGAACGGCTGCCGCGGCCATGGCGATCAGGCCTGTTGCGCGGCCTCGAGCCGGTGCGCGGCCGACACCACCGCTGCGCCGAAGCGGCGTCCGGGGTTGCGGGTGAGGCGTTCGACGGGTCCGGAGACCGAGATCGCCGCGATCACGGCGCCTTGGGGATCGCGGACGGGAGCGCTGACCGACGCGAGCCCGGGCTCGCGTTCGGCGACGCTCGCCGCGTAGCCGTGACGTGTCACAGCGGCAAGCTCACGGGCGCCGAAGGCCGCGTCGGCGGGAAGATGCTCGCCGCTCTCGGCGATGAAGACATGAGCCGCTGAGCCCGCCGTCATCGGCAGGACGGCTCCGACGGGGACCGTGTCGCGCAGCCCGCTGGCGCGGTCGGCCGCCGCGATGCACCGCCGGGCAAGGGGCCCGGTGCGCACATAGAGCGCTGCGCTCTCGCCGGTTTCGTCGCGCAGCGATTCCAGGATCGGGCCGGCTGCGGACGCCAGCGGGTTGCTGACGGCGACGCGTGGCCCGAGCAGGAAACGCCCGTCGCCGTCGCGTGCCACGAACCGGTGCACTTCCAACGCGACCGCGAGACGATGGGCCGTCGCCCGGGGCAGTCCGGTGCGGCGGGTCAGCTCGGCGAGTGCCGCCGGACCCGCTTCGAGTGCATCAAGCACCCGAATCGCTTTGTCGAGTACACCAACTCCGCTATCGTGTTCCACGTCGTGAAACTACCGTCTCAGGGAGTGAGAAGTGGGTCGAACACTCGCAGACAAGGTATGGGATTCCCATCTCGTCAAGAAAGGTGCTGACGCGGGCGAATCCGACCTGCTCTACATCGACCTGCACCTCGTGCACGAGGTCACCTCACCACAGGCGTTCGACGGGCTGCGGCTTTCCGGCCGTCCGGTTCGCCGTCCCGATCTGACGATCGCGACCGAGGATCACAACGTCCCCACGACCGACACGTTCTTGCCCATCGCTGATCCGGTGAGCCGCACGCAGGTCGAGACGCTGCGCAAGAACTGCGCCGAGTTCGGGGTCCGGCTGCACCCGATGAACGACCCGGGGCAGGGCATCGTCCACGTGGTCGGACCCCAGCTCGGGCTCACCCAGCCCGGAATGACCGTGGTGTGCGGGGATTCGCACACCTCGACGCACGGTGCTTTCGGTGCGATCGCGTTCGGCATCGGCACCAGCGAGGTCGAGCATGTGCTCGCCACGCAGACGCTGCCCAACGGCCGGCCCAAGATGATGGCCGTCAACGTCGAGGGCGAGCTTCCAGCCGGGGTCACCGCCAAGGACATCGTGCTTGCGGTCATTGCCGAAATCGGTACCGGCGGCGGCCAGGGTCACATCATCGAGTACCGCGGGAGTGCCATCCGCGGCTTGTCGATGGAAGGCCGCATGACGGTCTGCAACATGAGCATCGAGGCCGGCGCCCGTGCAGGTCTCATCGCGCCGGATGAGACGACGTACGCGTACCTGAAGGGACGCCCGCACGCTCCCAAGGGGGCTCTATGGGACGAGGCGCTGCTCGCCTGGGGAGAATTGCACAGCGACGCCGACGCGCTCTTCGACCGTGAGGTCACGATGGACGCCGCTGGGTTGCGTCCGTTTGTCACCTGGGGCACCAATCCGGCGCAGGGCGTCACGATCGACGCCAGCGTGCCGGATCCCGCCAGCTACAGCGATCCCGGGCAGCGCGGCGCGGCGGAGCGGGCGCTCACCTACATGGGCCTGACCGCCGGCACGCCGATTCGCGACATCGCCGTCGATGCGGTCTTCGTCGGCTCATGTACGAATGGACGCATCGAGGATCTACGCGCAGCAGCAGCCGTTCTGCGCGGCCGTCAGGTCAAAGACGGGGTGCGCGTACTCATCGTCCCCGGCTCGATGCTGGTGAAGGCACAAGCCGAACAGGAGGGCCTCGATGAGGTCTTCCGTGCCGCAGGAGCGGACTGGCGCAGTGCGGGATGCTCCATGTGTCTCGGCATGAACCCCGACACGCTGGCGCCGCAGGAGCGTTGCGCCAGCACGTCCAACCGCAACTTCGAAGGCCGGCAAGGCGCAGGTGGACGCACCCACCTCGTTTCCCCTGCCGTTGCTGCGGCTACCGCCGTTGCCGGTCACTTCGCGACCCCCGAGGAGCTCTGACGTGAACCCGTTCACCGTTCACACCGGCACTGCCTTGCCGCTGCGGCGCAGCGACGTCGACACCGACCAGATCATCCCGGCGGTGTGGCTCAAGCGGGTCGAGCGAACCGGCTTTGGTGCCGGGCTTTTCAGCGCCTGGCGCAAGGACCCGGCGTTCGTCCTGAACGACGCTCGCTACGCAGGCGCCACCGTCCTTCTGGCGGGAGAGAACTTCGGCACCGGCTCCTCCCGCGAGCACGCGGTCTGGGCGCTCACCGACTACGGTTTCGCGGCCGTGCTCTCCCCCCGCTTCGCCGACATCTTCCGCGGCAACTCGCACAAGAACGGCTTCCTTCCCGTTCAGCTGCCGGAAGCCGTCATCGAGCGCCTGATGGACGCTGTGGAGGCCGATCCGACGACCGAAATCACGGTGGATCTGGAGCGCGGCGAGGTTCGTGGAGCCGGGATCACCGAGAGTTTTCACGTCGACAGCGGTGTTCGGCACCGTCTTCTCAACGGTTTGGACGACATTGCGCTGACCTTGCAGTCAGAGACTGACATCTCGAGCTTTGAAGCACGCCGTCCCACGTGGCTGCCGGCGACTCTCTGAAGCGGTGCCGCTGCCTCGTGACCCCCGGTCCCCGGTTGTCCAGCGGCTGTCGGGCGGCGTCCGGATCGCCTCCGAAAGTGCCTGCAATCATTGATGATCCGGGTGCCGCCGAGAAGGATCCCATCGCACCGGAGTCGCGACGTTGAGCCGCGGGAATCAAGCTCACGGCGGCTGGTGAGCCGGCCGTTATCGGAGCTCGATCGGCAACCGAAAAGCCCGCCGCAGATGGGGTTTTCAGGCCTCCTGAGAGGCCGTTTTAGAGCCTCTCGGGAGGGTCGGGACACGCCAGAAGTGCGGTTACTGTTGCGAATAAAGGACTTCGGCCCTACCGTTGCGTTGATCACTGACGTGGAGGTGCTGTGAACAAGTCCGAGTTAGTCGGCCGGGTTTCCGAATCGATTGATGGTGGAAGAACGGCTGCAAACCATGCCGTCGAAGCCGTTATCGAGACGATCCAAGAGGCCGTAAGCCGCGGCGAAAAGGTGGCGATCTCTGGCTTCGGCGTCTTCGAGCGCGTGGAGCGAGCCGCCCGTATCGGTCGCAATCCTGCGACGGGTGAGCCCGTTCAGGTGAAGGCTTCCGCGGTCCCGAAGTTTCGTCCCGGCGCCGAGTTCAAGGGCATCGTTTCCGGAGCTCGGTCGCGGGCTTCCGGTGCTGTGAAGGGAGCTGTTGTGGCGGCCGGTTCTGCTCGTACGAGCGCGCGTAAGACGGTGAAGGCGGCCGCTGCTGCCGTCACACCTGCACGCGCTGCCAAGAAGGCCGCTCCGGCCAAGAAGGCAGTTGCCGCCAAGAAGGCGGCGCCGGCCAAGAAGGCAGCGCCCGCCAAGAAGGCAGTTGCGGCAAAGAAGGTCGCTCCCGCCAAGAAGGCAGTCGCCGCCAAGAAGGCGGCGCCGGCCAAGAAGGCAGTTGCGGCGAAGAAGGCGGCTCCCGCCAAGAAGGCCGTAGCGGCGAAGAAGGTCGCGCCCGCCAAGAAGGCCGCAGCTGCCAAGAAGGCAGCTCCCGCCAAGAAGGCGGCGCCGGCCAAGAAGGCAGTCGCGGCGAAGAAGGCGGCTCCCGCCAAGAAGGCTGCGGCCAAGAAGGCACCGGCCAAGCGCGGTCGCTAGTTGACGGCAGCAGGAAGCAGGTCGGCGTCGTAATCGGCGCCGACCAGCTTTCCGCCCGCGAAGGAAAGCGCCCAGACGCTTCCCTTGCGGGCAGCGGGTCGACGCAGCTTGACCTGCGAGCCCGCTGACAGTCGGGTCAGCAGGTCAGGAATGACCTCGCCCTGGCTGCACAGGAGTGCCGTACCGCCTTGCTGCACCTGCTCGCGCGCCCAGTTCAACGTGGCGCGCGGGTCGGCGGCATAGGCCTCCCGGCCGAGCAGTGGCTCGATGTCCAGCGGTACCCCGAGGTCGTGACTGACCGCCCGGACCGTATCGGCGCACCGCACGAGGTCAGCGGTGGCGATGCGCTTGGGTCCGTAGCACGGGGCCACCGTGGCTAGCCGTGCTGCCTGCGCCACGCCTTCCTTGTCCAACGGGCGGAGCGCGTCCTCGCCCTTCCAGCGGCGCTTCTTGCCGGCCTTGGCGTGCCGCACGATCAGCAGGGTCGCCGTGGCGATCGGGGTGTCGGCGAAACGTTGAACCAGCTGCCGGTCATGCGGGTAGGACAGCATGCGCACCGCCCGCCGCGCCGAAAGCCACTGCAATTCATCGACTTCCTCGCTGGGCGCGAAATCACCGTCGCGATTGTCCATCGCCCAGTAGCGCACGTACTTCTGCCCCGCGGCCACCCGATAGCGCTGCTCGCCGACGACCTGGCCGCAGACGGCAATGGCTCCGGTCTCCTCGCACACCTCGCGGCGAGCCGTGACGACCAACTGCTCGCCCTGGTCGACCTTGCCCTTGGGCAGCGACCAGTCGTCGTACTTGGGCCGGTGGACCACCGCGATTTCGCGGTCGCCGCCTGGGGCTTGGGCGTCTCCCCGCCATAAGACCCCGCCCGCGGCGAGCACTTTTGCGTCACCGTGCAGGCCGATACGGCTTCTGCGCGGCGCCAACACGCTGCGTGTCACCGGACTAGCCCACCGCCTTCCGGGCGGCCTTCCAGGCAGACCCGAACTCGCGCCGGCTCTCGGTGACCGCGCAGCGGTTGGCCTGCACCAGCCGGCCGGCCACCAGGCACAGTGCACCGTCGTCCAAGTGCTCGTGGCCGAGTGCGTTGAGGGTGTCAGCGGCGATCGCTGCGTCCTGATGCTCGCCGAGCACTTCTTGTGCCGACTTGGCGGCAGCGGCCATGCGGGCGGCGCCCTTGCCGAGAACGTCGGTCACCGCCTCCGCAGCGTAGCGGGCCTGCTTGGCCTTGATGCGCGCTTCGTGCCACAGGTCGTCGTGATCGTCATGAGCAAGCTTGCGGGCACGCTTGGCGAGCTTGTCCCAGGTGCCGCGCACGAGCGGTGGCAAGGCTCTGGCGCACGATTGCGAAGCGGCTGGTGTGACCACCGGGGCCCGTGCCGCGTCGACCAGGATGTCCAGCAGCCGCAGGTAGCGATCGCTGGCGAGGGCATCGGCGCCCACCCCCAGAGCCAGCTCTTCGCGCTCGGCGAGCAACGCGTCGATGCGCTCGAACGCGTCGAGGTCGTAGGGCGGGGTCGCCTGGGAAACCATGCCGCGCAGGCGTTCGCGGAGCACTTCGAGATCTCGCGCGTCGCCGAGGCACCCGGCGAGCCAGCTGAGCTCGGCGCGTAACGACTCGCCCCACAGTTGCTCGATGAGCGGGCGGAAGGTCTTCAGATCGCCGCGCATCCGGCGGCACGCCACGCGCATCTGGTGGACCGCATCTTCTTCGCGGCGGCGCACGCCGATGTCCGCGAGCAGCAGGCGCCGGGTGCCGGTGCGCAAGGAAGCCGCGACGAGTTCGCTGGCCGGGTCGGACGCCAGCACCTGGCCGGCCCGCGGCAGCTCCGGAGGTGCCACCGCACGGGGGCCGAGCGCGCGCACGACTTTCGGCAGCTGCTCCCCGGGGACGGCTCCCGCGGCGGCGAGCAGGCTGGTGACGGTCGACAGCGCCAGCGGCGGCAGTTCGCCTTTGACCTCCACCTCGATCTCACGGAAGCGCGAGACGACCCGGGGGCCCTCCTGCACCGAGACGGTGTCGTCGACGACCTCGAGCAGGTCCTCACCCTCGTCGCCGCGCAACATGAGGATCGAGCGTGCGGTGCGCAGCGTCGCGACGGGCCCGAGTTCGGCGCCGCGCAGCCATCCGGTGAGCAGGCGCGTGAGCTCGGCCGGAATGTCGCGCCCGGTGCCGAAGAGCTCGATCTCCTCGCGTACGAGGACACTTTCGGGATCGTCCTTCTGCCCCGCCGGGAGCTTCAGAGTCCAGCGCGCCGGGCCTTCGCCCGTGCGGTGGCGAAGGGTGATGCCGTCGCGGGCGAGCCGCAAGTCGGCGGCGTCGTAGTAGATCGCCCGCAGCGTCTGCGAAGCCATCTTGTGTGCGCTTGCCAGGCCAACAGTCGGCTCGGTGAGCTCGGGCAGTGTGAAGAGTCCGTGTACGGAGTACTTCTGCTCCCGTTCCCGCGCAGAGATCGGGGCGTCGGCGGGGTTCAAAGCGGGGGCCATTCGAGTGCGCTGTCCTCTGTCATTTCATGCTGAACGCGGGCGGGCCGGCCGCGCACGCGGTGATCGCTGGGGATGGCTGAATTATCCGTCTCAGGTGGCGGCGGCCGCGATTGCCTCGCGGGCGAGTTCGGCTTGATAGTCGAGCAGCCGCTCCTTGCCTTGGTAGGCCTTTCGCGTCCAACTGCCGTCGGCCGCCAGTTCCCACGCGATGACCTCGGGGCTGAAAGCGAGATCGAGCATGGAGGCGAGCTGCTCGTGCATGGCGGAATCGCGTACCCGCACGAGTGATTCGATGCGCCGGTCGAGATTGCGATGCATCAT
This sequence comes from Frankiaceae bacterium, assembly GCA_036267695.1. Classification (GTDB taxonomy): domain Bacteria; phylum Actinomycetota; class Actinomycetes; order Frankiales; family Frankiaceae; genus DATAZK01. The sequence goes on along the minus strand of DATAVO010000149.1, from coordinate 26,718 downwards.
GTCGGCGCTGCCGATCCACCACTCGCCCGCGCTCTCGAAATGCAGGATCCGGCTGTGCTCGAGGTAGCGGCCGAGGATCGAGCGCACCGTCACCGTCTCCGAAAGCCCCGGGACGCCCGGACGAAGCGCGCAGATACCGCGGATCAGGCATTCGATGGGAACGCCGGCCCGCGACGCGCGGTAGAGAGCGTCGATGACCTCTTCGTCGACGAGCGCGTTGGCCTTCAGCCGGATCCCGCACGGTCTGCCTGCCCGGGCGGCCTCGCCCTCGGCGTCGATGCGTTCCACGATGCTCTCGCGCATTCGCTGCGGAGCCACCAGCAGGGTGCGGTACTCGGTCTGCCGGCTGTAGCCGGTGAGCACGTTGAACAGGTCGGTGAGGTCGGCGCCGACGTCCGCGTCGGCGGTCAGCAGGCCCAGGTCCTCATACAGGCGGGCGGTTTTCGGGTTGTAATTGCCGGTGCCGAGATGGCAGTAGCGGCGCATCCGCCCTCGTTCCTGACGCACCACGAGCGCGGCCTTGCAGTGCGTCTTCAGCCCGATCAGCCCGTAGACGACATGGCATCCTGCGCGTTCAAGCGCACGGGCCCATTTGATGTTGGCGCTCTCGTCGAAGCGCGCCTTGATCTCGACGAGGACGACGACCTGCTTGCCGGCCTCGGCGGCGTCGATGAGCGCCTCGACGATGGGCGAATCACCGGAGGTGCGGTAGAGCGTCTGCTTGATGGCCAGCACGTTGGGGTCCGCCGCGGCCTGCTCGATGAACCGCTGGACGCTGGTGGTGAAGGAGTCGTACGGATGGTGCACGAGCACGTCGCCCTCGCGCAGCACCGAGAAGAAATCGGGGGCGGGTTCGCCCTCGCCGCTTGCCAGCCGGCGATGCGTCACCGGCACCCGGGGCGGGTCCTTGAGGTCGGGGCGGTCGAGATCCTGCAATGCCCACAGCGTCGAAAGGTCCAACAGGCCGCCGGGCACCTCGTAGACGTCGCGGCTGTCGACCTCGAGCTCGCGCACGAGGAGCTCGAGCATCTCCTCGGTCACGCCCTCCTGGATCTCGAGCCGCACCGCGCGGCCGAAGCGCCGCCGGGCCAGCTCGCGCTCCAGCGCTTGCAGCAGGTCTTCGGCCTCGTCCTCCTCGACCTCCAGATCCTGGTTGCGCGTCACGCGGAAGGCGCAGGAGTCGACCACGTCCATCCCGGGGAAGAGCTGCGGCAGATGAGCGGCCATCAGCTCCTCAAGTGGGACGAAGGAGACGACGTCCTCCTTCGGACCCTTCTGACCGTTGGCCGCGGGGTCGTCGGCATCTGCCCCTTCGGTGACGCGTACCAGCCGCGGCACGTTCGGCGGCACCTTGACCCGGGCGAAGCGCTCGGCGGGAGCGCCCGCGTCGGACAGATCCGAGCCGGCGTCGCCGGTGCGCACCATCACGCCGAGGTTGAGCGAAAGCCCGCTGATGTACGGGAACGGATGGGCGGGGTCGACGGCGAGTGGCGTCAGCACCGGGAAGATCTGCTCGCGGAAGTACGTGCCGAGTTGCTCGCGCTGACGGTGTCCGAGGTCGCTCCAATGCAGGACCCGGATGCCGGCTTTGGACAGCTGCGGGCCGACGGTGTCGCGCCAGCACGTGGCATGCCGCTCGACGAGTTCTGCCGTGCGCGCGCTGATGCGCTCGAGTTGCTCGTTGGTGGACAGCCCGTCGGGGCTCTTGTACTGCAGCCGGGCGGCCGCCCGGCGCTTGAGGCCGGCGACCCGGACCATGAAGAACTCGTCGAGATTCGTGGCGAAGATGGCCAGGAATTTGGCCCGCTCCAAGGGCATCGTGACCTCGTCCTCGGCGAGCTCGAGAACCCTGGCGTTGAAGTCCAGCCAGGAAAGCTCACGGTTGAGGAAGCGCTCGGGCGGCAGGTCGGGATCCAGGACCGCCGGCTTGGGCGACTCCAGCGGCTCGAGCAGGCCGGAGGGCGGCTTGCGGTGTACCGGCTGCTCCGCGAGACTGCTCATTCGCGCTCCTCCGCTCCCGATGACCGCGTTCGCGTGGCCGGTAGCCGATCAACCGACAGGCTGAACGGGGCCCGCAGTCACCCTCGGCGCGAAGTCTGCCATCCCCAGGTAAACGACTCGGTCGGGTCAAGAACTTTTGCCGTGTACGGACCGACGCCGAGGGCGATGGCGATGTCGAGGTCGGCCGACGTATCGACGTCGCGGCGCAGGCCCGCGCTCGCATCGCCAGGCGTCAGGCGGTGTGTGAGATCGCTGGCACCGCTGCTCAAATGCCGGTTTCTGCTGCCCGGACCGAAGCCCGGGTCCAGGGGCACGGCATGGGCGGCGGCGAGCATGACGGTGCCGGTTTCCTCGGAGTCGGCGACGATCGCGCGCCTTTCGCGGCTCGCGAGCGCGAGCGCTTCAGCGAGAGCGGGCGGCTGCAGCGCGGGCAGATCGGCGGCGAGCACTGCCAGCGCGCTGCGCGGCCACCGGGCGGCCGCCTCTGCCGCACCGTGGAGGAGGGCCGGATTCAGGCCGGCAGCCGGGCTGTCGGGGACGAGGACGGCCAGCGGGGCGAGCAGTTCCCGGGCCTGCTCGTCATCACTGACCACGAGCACAGCTTCCACCGCATCGAGGCTTGCCGCGGCTGCTGCAGTATCCGCAGCCATCGCCAGCGTGATCGCTGATCGGTCGGGACGCTCCAGCCGGCTCTTCGCCAGCGCCAGTGGCTTGAGGGCGAGGAGCACCACCCAGCCTCGTGAGTCGCCGAGCGAACTCATGGGCTGCCCGGTGCCCGGCCTGTGGCGCGCCGCGCGGGCCGGCGGATCATCTTTTCAGGGTACGTGCGGGAAACTGGGCTCCCGTGAGACGAAGGAGTGATGGCATGGCAGGCGCGCGATCGCCTCGCCGACTCCGTGCATCAGGCCCTTCACGCCGATCGCGCTCACGGCGCTCATCACGCCGGTCTCGCGGCATCAATGAACCGCGGCTCGGCCCATGGATGGGTCTGGCCGTCGGCATTGTGCGTCCGATGTCGCGGATGTTCACCACGCGCCGCTGGTACGGCCAGGACAACGTGCCGGCCACCGGCGGGGTGATCATCGCGGCCAATCACCTGTCCTGGGTCGACCCCTTCACCCTTGGACATTTCGTCTACCAGGCCGGCCGCATCCCGCGGTTCATGGCCAAGGAGAGCATCTTCCGGCTGCCCGTGATCGGCTGGATCGTGCGGGGCGCCGACCAGATTCCGGTGCACCGCGGTGAGCGCGACGGCGCCGCCGCCCTCAGCGACGCGGTCGAGGCGCTACGCGACGGCGAAGCGGTGCTGATCTATCCGGAGGGCACCATCACCCGAGATCCCGACTGGTGGCCGATGCACGCCAAGACCGGGGTCGCGCGACTGGCGCTGATGTCAGGGGCGCCGATCATCCCCGTCGCCCAATGGGGGCCGCAGGAGATCCTCGGCCGTAAGCGCCGGCTACACCTGTTCCCGCGGCGCACGGTCGAGGTGCACGCCCTCGAAGCGGTGTATCCGCCCGCGTCCGAAACGGGTCAGCAGCCGACCCGCGAAGCGCTCCGCGCGCTGACCGTCGACGTGATGAAGGTGATCCGCGACGAACTCGCGGTCATCCGCGGCGAAGCGGCGCCTGAGGGCATCTGGGATCCGCGCGAGGACGAACGGATCATGCCGTCGCCGCCACCGACTCCCGATGAGGGAGCAGCATGACGGGTATGCAACGCGGTGGGGCGGCGGTCATGGGTGCCGGCGCGTGGGGAACGGCGTTCGCGAAGGTTCTCGTCGACGCCGGCACACCCACGACGCTCTGGGCCCGGCGCGCCGCACTCGCGTCCGAAATCAACCGCACCGGGAGCAACCCCGCCTACCTCCCCGACGTGAAGCTGCCCGGGGAACTACGGGCCACGGCTGACGCCTCAGAAGCCTTGCAGGGCGCGCAATTCGTGCTCCTGGCGGTGCCGTCGCAGAAGCTGCGGGAGAACCTCAACGGCTGGGTCCCGCTGCTGCCGCCCGACGCGGTACTCGTCAGCCTGATCAAGGGCATCGAGGCAGGCTCGGCCAAGCGCATGAGCCAGATCGTCGGGGAGCTGACGGGCGCCGGGCCGGAGCGTATCGCCGTCGTCACCGGGCCCAACCTCGCGCATGAAATCGCCGACGAGCAGCCGGCCGCGACGGTGATCGCCTGTGAGGACGAGAGCGCCGCCGTGCGTCTGCAGGCGGCGGCCGCGAATCCGTACTTCCGCCCGTACACCAACGATGACGTCGTGGGCTGCGAGCTCGGCGGAGCGATGAAGAACATCATCGCGATCCTCGTCGGCATGGCCGAAGGAATGGGCTTCGGCGACAACACCCGGGCCAGCATCATCACGCGGGGACTGGCGGAAACGGGCCGGCTCGGGGTGGCTCTCGGCGCCGATCTGCTGACCTTCGCGGGCCTCGCTGGGCTCGGCGATCTTGTGGCGACGTGTGCCTCACCGCTCTCGCGCAACCGCACCTTCGGTGAGCATCTCGGTCAGGGCCGCAAGTTGGAGGACGTCCTGGCCGAGCCGGGTCACCAGGTGGTCGAAGGCGTCGCGACGAGCCGGGCCGTGCTCGAACTGGCCCGGCGCACCGGGGTGGATACGCCCATCGCCGAGCACGTCGTGCGCGCCGTCTCCGGTGAGCTCTCGCCGAGTGAAGTGCTGCGCAGCCTGATGGCCCGCGATCGCAAGTCGGAACGGACGGTCTGGTCGTGACTCTTCGCGGGCAGCACGGTCGCTACGGCTCCGGGGTGCCGCAGGACGCGCTTGTGCCACCCGTGCTCCACGGCAGCACGTACGTGGTCGATTCCGCGCAGGAGCTGGCGGATCTGCTCGACGGCAGCCGCGAGGGGTACTCGTACGCACGGATCGACAGCCCGACGGCTGATGCCTTCGCCGCCGCCGTCGGCGAGGCCGAAAAGCCCGCCGATGTTGAGGTTCGGGCGCAGGCGTTTGCGAGCGGGATGGCGGCAATCTCCACGACGCTGCTTGCCTTGCTCGCCCCGGGCGATCACGTCGTCGCCGCGGCCAGCTGCTACGGCGGCACGTATCAGCTGCTGCGCGGGACCCTCGCCCGCTTCGGGATCGCGACGACGTTTGCGGACCAGACCGATGCCCGAGCAGTTGAAGCGGCGATGACGGACGCGACCCGCATCGTCTGGGCCGAGTCGTTCGCCAACCCGACCATGCTGATGGCCGACATCCCGGCGTTAGCGGCGGTCGCGTCCGATCACGGCGCGCTGCTCGCCGTCGACTCGACGTTCGCCTCACCCGCGATGCTGCGCCCGCTCGAGTGGGGCGCCGATCTTGTGGTGCACAGCGCGACCAAGTACCTCGGCGGGCATTCGGATGCGACGGGCGGCGTGGTGATCGGCCGGCCGGAACTGCTCGGCCGCATCCGGGCCTCGCGCGTCGAACTCGGCCCGGTGCTTGCTCCGGACGAGGCGTACCTGCTGCACCGCGGGCTCGCCACGCTCGGCGTCCGGGTCGCCCGCCAGTGCGCCACCGCCGCGGCGCTGGCAGCCGCTCTCGTCGAGCATCCCGCTCTTGCCCGCGTCGACCATCCCAGCCTTGCGATGCATCCGTCCCACGAGGTGGCCCTGCGCCTGTGCGACAAGAGCCGCTACGGCGGCGTCCTCGCCATCTCACCCCGCGGTGACCGCGCCGCCGGCATGGCCTTCTGCGACCGCCTCCAGACGATCCCGCAAGCCACCTCGCTCGGCGGCACCCACACCACCGCGTCGCACGCCGCGAGCTCCTCGCACCGCCAGTTCGACGACGCGGCCCTCGCCGCCGCCGGCCTGCTGCCCTCGCTCGTGCGTCTCAGCGTCGGCCTGGAAGATCCCGCGGACCTCCTTGCCGACCTCACCCAGGCGCTCGACACGTCGCGCTGACGCCGCCAGGCAGAGTCGCCGAGCGTGGGTCGGGGCACGTCCCGGTACCTTCAGCTGATGCCCGCCGACAGTCCCGCCGCCGACGGGAAGCGCACCCGCGTCGCGGTCGTCTTCGGCGGCCGCAGCACCGAGCACTCGATCTCGTGCCTGTCGGCCGGCACGGTGCTGGCGGCGCTCACGGAGGCGGGCTACGACGTCCTTGCCGTCGGCGTCACCGCTGAGGGCGCCTGGGTGCTCCCGCCCTCGGACCAGCGCTACGCGTTGAAGGGCCAGGAGCTGCCCTCCGTGCAAGCGGGGGAGGCGCTCACCTTCTCGTGCGATCCGGCGGCGCCGGGCCTGGTCGGTTCGGACGGTCGCCGCGTCGTCGTCGATGCGGTCTTTCCTGTGCTGCACGGCAGATTCGGGGAGGACGGCACCGTGCAGGGGCTGTTCGAGATGGCGGGCCTGCCTTACGTCGGCGCCGGGGTGTACGCGTCCGCCGCGGCGATGGACAAGGCTCACATGAAAGCCGCGTTGCGCGGGGCCGGGCTGCCGATCGCCGACTACGCCGTTGTGCACGCCGCCGATCCGCTTCCGGAGGGGCTGCTCGACAGGCTGGGCGCACCCGTCTTCGTCAAACCCGCCCGCGGTGGCTCGAGCATCGGCATCAGCAAGGTCAGCCGCACCGACGCATTGCCCGAGGCAATTTCCCTTGCGGCGCAGAGTGATTCGAAGGTTCTGATCGAGGCAGGAGTCAAGGGCCGGGAGGTCGAGTGTGCCGTGCTGGCGGGGGCTGACGGCGGCCGGGCGGAGGCGTCTGTGCCTGCCGAAGTCACGGTGGCCGAAGGGTTCGACTTTTATGACTTCGACGCCAAGTACCTGTCCGACGCGACGACTTTTACCGTTCCCGCGCAACTTCCGGCTGACGTGACGGCCCAGATCCAGCGATTGGCCGTCGACGCGTATGAGGCGCTCGATTGCGACGGGCTGGCGCGGGTCGACGTCTTCGTCTGCCCCGACGGTCGGGTGGTGCTCAACGAGCTGAACACGATGCCGGGCTTCACGGCCGTGTCGATGTTCCCGCGGATGTGGGCCGCCAGCGGGCTCCCGCTTCCGGCTCTGGTGGACCGGCTCGTCCAGGATGCGCTTCGCCGCCGCGCGGCGCGCTGAGACTCGCGACCCCTTCCAGGCGTGGGATTCGGCGGGATGGACAGCGCTGCGGTGCACGGCCGGCTGACGGCCGAGCGGACGCATACACAGGAGCGCCTGAGTGCGCTCGAGGCGGAGTTTCGCGCGCTCGTCGCCGCGGGCGACGGCACCAACATCGATGACGAGCACGACCCGGAGGGCGCGACGATCGCGTTCGAACGCCAGCAGGTCGCCGCTCTCGTCGAGCAGGCGCGCACCCGGCTCATCGATCTCGACCGGGCGCTGGGGGAATGGCAACGCGGCGCGGAAGGCGGGTACGGCATCTGCGAGCGTTGCGGGCAACCGATTGCGGCCGGCCGGCTCGAAGCCCGTCCTGACGCGCGCACGTGCATTGCCTGCGCGGTTGACCGCTAGTTGCCGGTCGTCGCCTTTTTCAGCGCCGGGGAAAGGGACACGAGCAGGTCTCCGGCGACCTGGTAGTGCGCGGGGATCGCCAGCGAGACGCGGGGCAGCCGGTCGATGGCCGTGTAGATGGTGGCGTCACTGGCTGAGGTGGTGACCCAGGTGACCCCTTCGACCTGGGCGGCACCGCCCGTTGACGGAAAGTTCGGGGGATAGCCGACTCCGCAGCGCAGCACCGCCGCCGGAGTGCCCCACGCGTGCAGCAGCGGGCTGGACGGGTGCACGGTGCGCGACTTCAACCCGTCGCCGATCGTGGCCGGTAGCAGCGCGGAGAGCCTGCTGCAGGCAGCAGCATCCGCCGCCGACGGGGTCGGGACATTGGTGACGCGCACCGGCTTGACCCGCTGCAGCTGACCGACGATCAGCCCGGCACCCATGGCGACCAGGAGGACGGCCGCCAGGAGTAGCAGCCAGCGTTTCGGACGGCTCAGAGGTGGACCACCGTGCAGCTCACCGTGCGGGTGATCCCGTCGACAGCCTGCACTTTGGCGACGACGAGCTTGCCCAGCTCATCGACGTTGGTGGCTTCGGCGCGCACGATGACGTCATACGGCCCGGTGACGCCCTCGGCCGAGGTGACGCCCTCCAGTGCCGCGATGGCGGCGGCGACAGCTGCTGCCTTGCCGACCTCGGTCTGGATCAGGATGTAGGCGTGGACCACGGGCACTCCCTGCTGAATTGGATGGCGTCATGCTGCTTCCCGCCCGGGCGGGGCACCGAACGCCAGAGCGCAGTATGACCGAAATCGAAAGCGTCGGAGAATTTGGACTGATTGCGCGGCTTTCAGCGGCCGCCGGCGTACCTCCCTCCCCGTACGGTCCAGGCGACGATGCCGCGCTGGTCAGCACCACCGACGGCCGGGTTGTCGTCACGACCGACCTGCTCGTGGAAGGCACGCATTTTCGCCGGGATTGGTCGGCCGCGTATGACATCGGGCGGAAATCCGCCGCACAGAATCTGGCCGACGTGGCAGCGATGGGGGCCCGGCCGACGGCCCTACTGATCGGGCTCGGGGCGCCCGCCGGCTTCCCGACGGCCGATTTCGATGCGCTGGCGGCCGGGATCGGCGACGAATGTGCCGTGGCTGGGGCCGTTTTGATCGGCGGCGACCTGGTCTCCGCGCCGCAACTTGTGGTGTCGGGAACGGCTCTGGGGGTTCTGGACGGCCGGCCACCGGTGCTGCGCTCCGGCGCCCGGGACGGGGATCTGATCGCCGTCATCGGCCGGTTGGGTTGGGCGGCGGCCGGTCTGCGATTGCTTCTCGCCGGCGAACGCGACGGGCCGCTGGTTGACGCGCACCGCCGGCCGCAGCCTCCGTACGCGCTGGGGCCGGTGCTCGCGGCGGTGGGCGCCACCTCGATGTGTGACGTCAGCGACGGGCTGGTGAGCGACCTCGGGCACCTTGCTGACGCGTCAGGGGTGACGTTCGCGATCGCGTCGGCAAGCGTGCGGCCACTTGGCGCTCCGGGGGTCACCGACGAGGAACTGCTCACCGGCGGCGAGGACCACGCCCTCGCGTTCACCCTCCCTAGCGCGACCCCGCTGCCGGCCGACGCGGTGCTGATCGGACGGGTGCAGGCCGGGCTGCCGGGAGTGAGCGTCGACGGCGGTCCCGCGCGCCGCGGCGGCTACGAGCACTTCGGCCCGTCGTGACGGCTACGGTCAGAAGGTGCCTGCTCCGCGCCGCGCGCTGACCATCGCCGGATCCGACTCCGGGGGAGGCGCCGGCATCCAGGCCGACCTGAAAACGATGCTGGCGCTCGGCGTCCATGGGATGTCGGTCGTCACAGCCGTCACCGCGCAGAATTCGCTTGGTGTTTCGGGCATCTGGGATCTGCCCGTCGAGGCGGTACGCGCCCAGCTGCGGGCCGTCCTGGATGACATCGGTGCCGATGCCATCAAGACCGGAATGCTCAGCTCACCCGAGCTCGTCACGGCTGTCGCCGAAGCCGTCGGCGCGTATGACGCTCCGCTCGTCGTCGACCCGGTCGCCGTCAGCAAGCACGGGGATGCGCTGCTCTCGCCGGACGCTCTCGATGTCTCGCGCTACACGCTCTTTCCGCTCGCCACGGTCGTCACGCCGAACCTCGATGAGGTCGAACTCTTCACCGGGGTCCGGGTGGAGGACGTGGCGGATCTGCCCAAGGCTGCCGAGGCGATGCTGGCGTTCGGTTCGCGATGGGTGCTGGTCAAGGGTGGCCACCTCGACGGTGAAGCGATCGATCTGCTCACCGACGGCGACTGCCTCGTGGAATTGCGGGCTCCGCGCGGCAACAACCGGCACACGCACGGCACCGGCTGCACGCTCGCGTCAGCAATCTGCGCGGGGCTCGCGAGCGGAATGGACGTGACGCAGGCGACCTGGGCGGCCAAGGAGTACGTGACGGGCGCGCTCAATGCGGGCTTTGCCCTCGGAGCCGGCATCGGCCCGGTGGATCACGGCTGGCGGCTGCGCGAGGCAGGCACCTGACCGGCGGTGCTACAGCCGCTTAAGCGCGGACGACCTTGCCGGCCTTCAGGCACGAGGTGCAGACGTTGAGCCTCTTGGGGGTCTTGCCGACCAGCGCGTGAACCGTCTGGATGTTGGGGTTCCAGCGGCGCGGGGTGCGGCGGTGGGAGTGCGAAACGGCCATGCCGAAGCCCGGACCCTTGTGACAGATGTCGCAAACGGAGGACACAGCAACTCCCAGGTGATCAGCACGTCTTGAGGCGGTGGGACCCGATCGCGGGTAACCCGACGGTCAAGGTTACCGGACGCCAGCCACCGTACGCTCGGCTCGAGCAGGAGACCCGCGTGAAGAGAGGCGGCGGAGTTGTCGGACGTGCTCGGCGAGCCGCTGGATCGCAACGTCGGCGGGAAGACGGCCGAGGCGATGGCCGAACTGGATCTGCACACCGTCGGCGATCTGCTGGACCACATCCCCCGCCGGTACGTCGAGCGCGGTGAGCTGACCAGCCTCGACGAACTCGTCGTGGGGGAGACGGTCACGATCCAGGCGGAAGTGGTCAGGGTCAGTGGCCGCCAGATCCGCCACAAGCTGCACAAGCTCGATGTCGTCGTCAGTGACGGCCGCGGAACGCTCACCGTCACGTTCTTCAACCAGCACTGGCGCGACAAGCAGCTCAAACCCGGTACCCGCCACCTGTTCGCCGGCAAGGTCGACGTGTTCGGTCGCAACAAGGTTCGGCAGCTCACCAATCCCGAGACAAATCCGGACGACGACGACGATGACTTCGCCGGCGGCCTGCTGCCGCTCTACCCGGCGACGGCGAAGCTCCGCACCTGGCACATCCGCAAGGCCGTGAAGAGCCTGCTCGCAAGCCTGCCGGAGCTCCCGGATCCGCTGCCGCTCGAACTGCGCCAGAAGTACAAGCTCCCGGGGCTTCGCGAGGCCTACCAGAAGATTCACCGCCCGACGGGATTCGCTGACGTCGAGGCGGCCCGCAAGCGGCTGCGGTGGGATGAGGCGCTCGTCATCCAGGTGGCGCTGGCGCAGCGGCGAGCGGCCGTCGAGCGGCAATCCGCGGTGCCGCGCCCGGAGCGTCCCGGCGGACTGCTCGAAGCCTTTGACCGCGCCCTGCCGTTCGATCTCACAGGCGGCCAGCACGTGGTCGGCGAGGAGGTGGCCCACGACCTGGCCCGCACCTTTCCGATGCATCGCCTCCTGCAGGGCGAGGTCGGCTCGGGAAAGACCGTCGTGGCACTGCGCGCGATGCTCACGGTGATCGACGCCGGCGGGCAGTCCGCCCTCCTTGCTCCCACCGAGGTGCTCGCCGTCCAGCACGAGCGCAGCCTGCGGGCGCTGCTCGGCCCCCTCGGCATCGCGGGGGAGCTGGGCAGCGCGGACGAAGCGACCCGCATCGTGCTGCTGACCGGATCTCAGACGGCCGGCGCGCGCCGCGCGGCACTGGCCGCCATCGCCGAACCCGAGACGGGCATCGTCGTCGGCACTCACGCGCTCCTTTCCGAAGGCGTGGACTTCGCCGAGCTCGGGTTGGCCGTCGTCGACGAGCAGCACCGGTTCGGCGTCGAGCAGCGTGACGCCTTGCGGGCACGTGCAGAAGCGAGCGGGGGGACGCCGCCGCACCTGCTCGTGATGACGGCCACCCCGATCCCGCGCACGGTGGCCATGACCGTCTTCGGTGACCTCGACACCAGCGAGCTCACCGAGCTTCCCGCCGGGAGGACGCCGATCCGCAGCCACGTGGCGGCTCCCCAATGGCACAACCGCATCTGGCTGAAGGTGCGCGAAGAGGTCGCGGCCGGCCATCAGGCGTTCGTGGTCTGCCCACGTATCGGTGAGGGGCCCGAGGTCGACGTCGACATCGCCGACGAGCCCGCCGCTGACCCGACTGACCCCACCGATGAGGGCGCCGACTCGGGCGAGCGGCGTCCCCCGCTCGCCGTCCTCGAGGTGCTGCCGCTGCTGGCGGAAGGCGAACTCCAGGGGCTGCGGATCGAGGCGCTGCACGGGCGGCTGCCATCGGAGGAGAAGGAGCGCGTGATGTCGCGCTTCACCGCCGGTCAGATCGACGTGCTCGTCGCCACGACCATGGTCGAGGTAGGGGTCGATGTCCCGAATGCGACCGTCATGGTGATCCTCGACGCCGACCGCTTCGGGGTTTCACAGCTGCACCAGCTGCGCGGCCGGGTCGGGCGGGGCAGCGCCGAAGGCTGGTGCCTGCTGCACACCGAAGCCCCGGAAGCAAGCCCCTCGCGGGAGCGCGTCGAAGCCGTCGCCGCCACCCTCGACGGCGCTGAGCTGGCCAAGCTCGACCTGCGGGAGCGGCGCGAGGGCGACGTGCTGGGCACCGCGCAGTCCGGACGCCGGCGCTCGCTGAAGCTGCTCGACCTGCTACGTGATGAGCAGCTGCTCATCGCGGCGCGGGCGGAAGCCGCTGAGATCGTCGCCCACGATCCGGATCTGGAGCAGCACGGCGAGCTCGCCCGGGTGCTCGCACGGCGCCTCGATGAGGAGCGGGCCGCCTACCTGGAGAAGGGGTGACGCGCATCGTCGGAGGGGTCGCGGGAGGGCGCCGGCTGGCCGTGCCAGGGGGGCGCGAGGTGCGCCCGACGTCGGAGCGTGTCCGCGAAGCGCTGGCCTCCGCGCTGGAGGCGCGCCTCGACGGCTTGGGTGGCCGGACGGTCCTGGACCTGTTCGCCGGCACGGGCGCGGTGGGCCTGGAACTGCTCTCGCGCGGCGCTGCAGCCGTCACGCTCGTGGAGTCGTCACCGGTCGTGCGCAAGGTGCTGGAGGCCAACGTCGCCGGCCTCGGCCTGGCTGGCGCCACGGTCGTCGGCAAGCGTGCCGAGATCGCGTTGCAGGAGCCGGGCAGCTGGGACATCGCGTTCCTCGACCCGCCGTACGCCCTCGACGTCCAGCCGATCCTGGACGCGGCCGCGTCTCATACCCGGCACCTGCTCGTCATCGAGCGGGCGTCGCGAAGCCCCGAGCCCGTGTGGCCTGAGGCGTTCGAGGAACTGCACCACCGTCGCTACGGTGACAGCACCCTCTGGTACGGTTTTCGATCATGAGCGGTGCCCGCCGGTGACGTCAGAAAGTCCCGAGCCAGGCGCGCAAACGCGGGTTCGTAGCGCGGTGTGTCCCGGGTCGTTCGATCCGGTGACCAATGGCCACCTCGACATCGTCGGGCGGGCCGCCAAGCTCTACGACCAGGTCGTCGTCGCGGTGCTGATCAACAAGAGCAAAGCCGGCATGTTCACGATCGAGGAGCGGATGGACATGCTCCGCGAGGCCACCGGCAGCTACGGCAACGTGCTCGTCGAGTCCTTCCACGGCCTGCTGGTCGATTTCTGCCGTGACCGCGACATTCCGGTGATCGTGAAGGGCCTGCGGGCGGTCAGCGACTTCGACTACGAGCTGCAGATGGCGCAGATGAACCACTCGCTCGCCGGCGTCGAGACAGTCTTCATGAGCACCAATCCGGCGTCGTCGTTCCTCTCGTCGAGCCTGGTCAAGGAGGTCGCGACGTGGGGCGGCGACGTCAGCCACCTGGTCCCGGCATTCGTCCTGAAACGGATGAGCGAGAAGCTTTCCGACCGCTGAAGCAGCGGCGTAGGTAAAGACGCATTGCTCGCCTTCGGCCCTGCCATAGGCTGACGCGCATGCCGGACGTGCAGGGCAAGCTCGACGAGATCATCACGATGGTGGAGACCGCCAAGGGCAAGGCGCTCTCCGGGTCTGCGGCCGTGGTCGACCGGCAGGCGCTGCTGGCCGCGCTGGAAGAGATGCGCCAGCTGCTGCCCGCCGAAATGTCGGAAGCGCGCTCGCTGCTGCGCGAACGCAACGCTGTCCACGACGCCGCCCGTGAGCAGGCCGACGAGCTGCTGTCGAGCGCCCGCGCCGAAGCCGACCGCACCATCGACGACGCCCGAGAGCAGCGTGACCGGCTGGTCTCCGAGAGCGAGGTCGTCGAGGAGGCCGATCGCGTCGCCGCCGAGATCACCGGCGACGCCGAGGCGCAGGCCGCCCGGATGCGCGATCAGACCGACGAGTACATCGACGGCTCACTGGCGCGCTTCGAGCAGCTGCTGAACGCATCGCTGGACACGGTGAGCCGGGGACGTGCCCGGGTAGCGGCCGCGCGCCAGCAGGAGTCTGCCGCTGCCGGCTACGACGATCCCGCAGCAGATGCGGCGCCTCGCGCAGGGGCCGCAGAAGGCAACGGCTACGCGCCGGCCGAGGACATGAGCTGGGCGGGCGGCGAGCCCCCGGTGCAGGGTTCGTCCGCCGCGGCAAGCGCTTCCTGATGCCTGGTCGCACCCGGCTTTTCCGGTATCAGCCTGCCCGTTCGGCCTGCTTGTAGACTGGACCGGTCGTGTCCGCGGGATTTCTCCCGCGCGCGACCATCACGCCACACACCAGCCAGTCACTCTGCTCGAGACGAGTCCGTGTCCCACACCATGTCGAAGACCCACCCTGCTAAGCCGCGGCTCGACCCGCGCCAGCCTCTCGTGCTCGACACGAGAGAGCTCGGCCGTCGCCCCGGCTCGATGCGGCGCGTCCGGCAGACGGTGCAGGCGCCCCAGGAGTTGGGCATCCCGCTGGCCAGCATTCCCGCGGGCAGCGAGCTCGATCTCGATCTGCGGCTGGAATCGGTGATGGAGGGCGTGCTGGTCTCGGGCACGGTGGGCGCCACCATGACCGGCGAGTGCGGTCGCTGCCTCGATCCGGTCTCGGCGCCGCTCGAGGTGGAGATCCAGGAGCTCTACAGCTATCCCGATTCGGGTCCGTACGGTTCCCGGTCGGCGGCCACCCGGTCCGATGACGACGATGAGCTGCCCTCCCTCGTCGATGACCTGATCGACCTCGAGCCGGTGCTGCGCGATGCCCTCGTGCTCGCACTGCCGATGAGCCCGCTCTGCAGCGACGATTGCCCGGGCCTGTGCCCGGAGTGCGGCGAGCAGCTTGCCGACCTTCCCGAAGATCATTCGCACGATGCGGTCGACCCACGGTGGGCGGCCCTGGCCGGATTGCGTGACCAAGCGCAGCCGGCCTCGTCCAGTCCAGAACAGGAGTCCTGACGTGGCTGTCCCGAAACGCCGCACCTCGCGGTCCAACACCCACTCGCGCCGGAGCCAGTGGAAGACGAGCGCGCCGCAGCTCGCGAAGTGCGATCGCGGACACGTAATCCTCGCGCACACCGCGTGCCCGACCTGTGGCCGCTACGCCGGCCGGCAGGCGATCGACGTCTGAGCGTTCCGCTGAGTGCGCCTCGCATTGCCGTCGACCTGCTCGGCGGAGATGCCGGTCCTGATGTCGTGATCGACGGCGCGGTGCTGGCCACAAAGCGCTGGCCCGACCTCGAATTGCGGCTCGTCGGGCCGCCTGCCGATACCAGGGCGGCACTCGCGTCCCGCGGTGTCGACGACCGGATTCGGGTGGTCGCTGCCTCGCAGTTCATCGCGATGGACGAGGATCCGGTGCGGGCCGTGCGCTCGCGTCGCGACGCGACGGTCCGGGTGGCCGCACGGTTGCTGCGCGACGGCGAGGCGGACGCCTGCGTCTCGGTGGGGTCGACCGGTGCCGCCGTCGCCGCAGCACTTTTCACCCTTGGCCGGCTGCCTGGAGTGACCCGCCCTCCGCTGGCGGTGACGGTGCCGGCCCCTCGCGGTCTGGTCGTGCTGCTCGATGCCGGCGCCACCACCACCGCCGGAGCAGACCTGCTCGGGCAATTCGCTCTGGCCGGCGTCGCCTATGCGCAGATCCGGCTGGGGATCGAGGAGCCCAGTGTCGGCCTGCTTTCGGTCGGCTCCGAACGCGGCAAAGGCGATCCGCTCCGGCGGGAAGCCGAGCAGCGGCTGGCCGAGCTGCTGCCCGCCCTGGGGGTGCGCTTTCGCGGCAATGTCGAGAGCGACGCAGTCGCCGTGGGCGGTCTTGTCGATGTGGTCGTGACCGACGGCTTCACCGGCAACGTGTTACTCAAGGGCATGGAGGGTGCGATCGGAGCCCTTCTCGCTGCGTCGGCGGGGGAGCTCGATCCGCTTGCGATGGAGGCGCTTGCCAGGGTCGTACGCGGGCTGGGACCTGAGAGTCAAGGCGGCGCCGTCCTGCTGGGAGTGAAGGGGGTCGTGGTCGTGGGCCACGGCTCGTCCTCGCCGGACGCGGTCGCGTCGTGCATCGCCGCGGCAGCCAGTGCGGCGCGGGAGGGTCTCGTGCCCCGATTGACCGAATCACTCGAGACGCTCGTCGCCCACCGCAGGTCAGATGCACCGCAAGCGCAGCGGATGCCGGCATGACCCTCGTGAGCGAGATCGACGACGCGATGCTGCT
Source organism: Frankiaceae bacterium (assembly GCA_036267695.1). Classification (GTDB taxonomy): domain Bacteria; phylum Actinomycetota; class Actinomycetes; order Frankiales; family Frankiaceae; genus DATAZK01. The sequence goes on along the minus strand of DATAVO010000149.1, from coordinate 10,421 downwards.
CGACCTGGTGCGCTCCGCTGTCGCGACGGTGCTCGAGCTCCCAATCGAGACGCTGTACGCCAGTACCCGGCTCGTGGACGACGTCGACGCCGACTCACTGGCGATGATCGAGATCGTGGAGATCGTCGAGGAAGAATTGCGCGCCAAGGGTCGCGACGTCTGGATCGACGACCAGTCCCTGGCGCGCCTGGAGACGCTCGCCGACATCGGCGCCTCGGCGGCTACGGCCATGGCGGGTGCCGATCTCACGGATAGCCGAACCTGATGGCACGCCCGCCGCTGCCCGAGCCGCTCCCTGCCGAGGAGCTGATCTGCGCGCTCGGCATCGACTGCCCTGCCGAGCTCATGATCCGGGCCCTGACCCATCGCTCGTACGCCTACGAGCACGGTGGCCTGCCGACGAACGAGCGGCTGGAATTCCTCGGCGATTCCGTACTGGGCCTCGTCGTGACCGATGCGCTCTATCGCATGCATCCCGACCTCGCCGAGGGGCAGCTGGCGAAGCTGCGCGCCTCCATCGTCAACATGCGGGCGCTCGCCGGCGTCGCGCGGCTGGTCGGGGCCGAGGGCAGCGGTGGGCTCGGCACTTACGTGTACCTCGGGCGCGGCGAGCAGTCGACCGGCGGGAGCGATAAGCCGAGCATCCTGGCGGACACGCTCGAGGCGGTCATCGGCGCGACGTACGAGCACGGCGGGATCGAGCCGGCTTCGCGGCTGATTCATCAGCTTTTCGAGCCGCTTCTCGAAGGAGCAGGCGAGCCGCACAACGGTCTGGACTGGAAAACCTCGCTTCAGGAAAGCTCGGCGTCACGCGGCTTCGGGCCGCCGGAATACACCGTCGAGGAGTCCGGCCCCGATCACGCCAAGCACTTCGTCGCTGCCGCCTGGGTGGGCGGCCAGCGGCTCGGCGAAGGGGTGGGAAGCAGCAAGAAGGAAGCCGAGCAGCAGGCGGCCGCCAAGGCGCTGGCGGCGTTGGCGGCGCAGGCCTAGTAGCGCGCGGCGCGGTCGCTCACGCGCCTGGCTAATAGTGCGGAAATCGCGGCTGTCGTTGGTCTTTTGGGCACCAGTACGACGAGCGGCCCATGAATTTCGAACGCCGGATGGGCGTGCCGCACCGGTCACACGGCTCGCCCTCGCGTCCGTACACATGCAGTGAGCGATCGAAGTAGCCGGACTGTCCATTGACGTTCACGTACAACGCGTCGAACGACGTGCCACCCGCCTCGACCGCGGCCTGCAGCACTTCCTTCACGGCCTCCAGCAACGCTCGCGCGACGGGGCGAGGCATGTTCTCGGTCGGCCGCGCCCAGTGCACCTTCGCAATCCACAGCGCCTCGTCGGCGTAGATGTTTCCGATGCCGCTGACGAGTGCCTGATCCAGCAGCGCCCGCTTCACGCCGGTGCGCTTGCGGCGCAGATTGCGGATGAACAGTTTGGGGTCGAATTCGGGATCGAGCGGATCGCGTCCGATGTGCACGAGCGAGTCCGGCAGGGCAGCGCCGCCTGCCGAGACGGACAGACCGCCGAACGTCCGCTGATCCACGAAACGCAGCTGCGGGTCGCCGTCGGCGAAGGTCAGCCGCACCCGCAGATGCAACTCATCGGGAGCGTCGGCGTTTTCCACCAGCAGCTGCCCGCTCATGCCGAGATGCGCGACGAGCGCATCGCCCGAATCCAGCGGCAGCCAAAGGTATTTGCCGCGCCGCAGCGCTTCGCCGATCGTGCGTCCGGCAAGGAGGGCGGCGAAGTCGTCTGCGCCGGCGGTGTGGCGGCGGACCGCGCGCGGATGCAGGACCTGGACACTCGTGATCGTGCGTCCGACCACCCAGCGCGCGAGACCGCGCCGGACGGTTTCGACCTCGGGGAGCTCAGGCATCCCTCACCCGCCGCTGACGCCGGACGGGCAAACGCCGACGGTCAGAACTGCGTGTGCCGCCGGGCTACTTGCGCTTGCCGACACCCTGCTGGCTGACCAGGTTCTCCGGCGGGGTACCGCCGAACGGGGTGTTGAGGTTGGAGTCGTCCGGCACCGGGCTCGGCAGCGCCGACTGCACGCCTTCGGTGCTCGCCCGCGCATCGGGACGGCCGTCGTTCGCCACCTTGTGATCGGCGTTGCCGCAGGCCGCCAGCAGCAGGGCCGGTACCGCGGCCAAGCCGGCGAGGCTCACGGCGATCCTGCGCCGTCCCACGCTGGACACCCGCGGCTTATCGTCGCTGAGCAATGACCGAACTCCCTCGCCATCTGCCTGAATCGCTGCCTGAACCGCCTGATGCTGCCGCACCCGCTCAGCATGGCACGTCAGCCGGGGAAGGTGCGTCGCAGAGTGCCCTCGGCGACGAGCAGGTGCGCGTCACCGTCTGGGTGCGCGGGCGGGTGCAGGGCGTGGGCTTCCGGTGGTGGACCCGATCTTGCGCGCTGGAGCTCGGATTGTCGGGCTGGGCACGCAATCTCGAGGACGGTCGGGTGGAAGTCGTCGCCCAAGGGTCACGCGCCGCCGGTGAGGCCTTGCTGGCCGCTCTCCGCAGCGGCCGCACGCCTGGCCGGGTCGTGGGCGTCACGGAGCGGTGGTCGGATTTCCGAGACGGAATCACCGGCTTTGTCGAGCGTTAGCGGCCAACCGGCCCCGTCCGGGCCGAGAGGACCTTGGCGTTACCCTGAAAACGTACTGTGACGTGCAGTGATCTGCGCCTCGTGCCGTTGACCGGGGGTTGACCTTTGGGGCCGGTCATGGGATGGTTGTCAACGGAATTGAACCGGCGCCCGTCTGTTCGCGCCGCATGTTCGGTCACTCATCGTGGAGGACCCTAGATGGCGAAAGCCCTGTTCGGACACGTCGGCGCTGCCAACGACGTGCGTCTCGCTGCTGAGGTTCATCGCCTCCGTACCCGAGTACGCGATCTTGAATCCGAGCTCGATCGCGCTCTTGCCGTGAACGAGCTTTTGGCCTCCCGGGTAGACGTGAGTGACGAGCTTCGCACTCTGTACCAGGAGCCCGCGCTCACCTGATCCATCGCCGGCCTGACTGGGCCGGCTTTTCTCTGGAGGACGCCCACCGGGGCGTCCTCCTCTGTTTTGTGGCCCGGCACCGCTAGCGTCCGTCTCGATGCATCTCAAGAGCCTGACCCTGCGCGGTTTCAAGTCCTTCGCGGGGTCCACCACCCTCGCCCTCGAGCCCGGCCTGACCTGTGTGGTCGGCCCGAACGGTTCGGGCAAGAGCAACGTGGTCGACGCCATCGCCTGGGTGCTCGGCGAGCAGGGCGCCAAGGCCCTGCGCGGCGGGAAGATGGAAGACGTCATCTTCGCCGGCTCGCCGGGCAGGCCCCCGCTCGGACGGGCCGAGGTCCAGCTGACCATCGACAACTCTGACGGCGCGCTGCCGATCGAGTACGCCGAGGTCACCATCGGCCGGCTGATGTACCGCTCGGGGGAGTCGGAGTACACGATCAACGGCAGCTCGTGCCGGCTGCTCGACGTCCAGGAGCTGCTGTCGGACTCGGGCATCGGCCGCGAGATGCACGTCATCGTCGGGCAGGGCTCGCTCGACGCGGTGCTCGGTGCGCGTCCGGAGGATCGGCGCGGCTTCATCGAGGAGGCTGCCGGTGTCCTCAAGCACCGCAAACGCAAGGAACGCGCGCTGCGCAAGCTCGACGCGACGGCCACCAGCATCGAGCGCCTCACCGACCTCGCCGCCGAGCTGCGCCGCCAGCTCGGTCCGCTGGGGCGGCAGGCGGAAGCCGCGCGCCGGGCGGGAGTCGTCCAGGCGTCGCTGCGCGATGCGCGCCTGCGGCTGCTTGCCGATGACATCGTCAACGCCGGGAAGGCGCTCCAAGAGCGCGGCGAGGCCGACGGGGCGCTGAGCCAGCGGCTGGCCGAGGGCGAGGAGCGGCTGCGCGAGTCGATCGCCGCCGATGAAACGCTCACCGCTTCCGTCCAGGAGAGCACCGCCAGGGCTGAAGCGGCCGCGCAGACCTGGCACGCGCTCGGCCGGCTGTCCGAGCGGCTGGCATCGGTCGGTGCTCTCGCTCAGCAGCGCGCCACCTATCTGGGCGCCGACGAGCCGCTCCCCGCCGGCCGCGATCCGGAGCAGTTGGAGGCGGAATCGGCGGCCGCAGCCCGTGAGGAGCAGGTGCTTTCCGCCTCTGCCGTGCGGGCTGCGGAGCAGCTGGAATCGGCGCAGGAAGAGCGTGTCGCTGCCGAGCGTGAGCTGAACGCCTGTGATGAGCGCACCCGGGCTGCAGCCCGGGCCGCAGCCGATCGCCGCGAGGGCCTGGCGCGCCTCACTGGTTCGCTCGAGACCGCCAGGGGCCGTCTCGCAGCTGCTACGGCGGAAGACAGCAGGCTCGAAGAGACGGCTGCTTCTGCCCGGCGCCGGGCGGCCGAGTGCGAGGAGCAGGGCAGGGCTGCGTCAACCGAGCTCGAGCGCCTCGATGCGGCTGAGGTCAAGCTCGACGCGGTGCATGCGAAGGCCGAAGCCGCCCTCGAGACGGCCCGTGCCGCGCTCGCCGGCTGCGCCGAGCGGTGCCGGGCAGCGGAGCAGGAACGCGTCAGCGCACTGGCCGCCCGCGACACCTGGATGCTCTCGCTGGAGCGCGATGACGGGACCGCGGCGATCCTTGCCGAACCGCCGGCCGGCGTACTCGGCGCGACGGCAGACCTGATCAAGGTCGCGCCCGGTGCTGAGGCTGCCATCGCGGCGGCGCTCGGCAGCCTGGTGGACGGTCTGGTCGCGGATGATCCGCTCTCGGCGATCGCCGCACTGGAGGCCGCGGCGGCAGGTTCGGCCCGGGTTGCTGTGCTGGTCGGTGCCTCGGACGCCCCGGCTGCCGCGTCCGGTCCCGCCCCTTTGGGCGCTTGGGCGATCGATCTCGTCGAGATTTCCCCATTGGGAGCACCGGCAGCGGCTGCCGGCCTTCACCGCAGCCTGGGACGCCTGCTGGCGGGTGTGGTCGTCGTCGACGATCTGGGGGCGGCTGCCCGGCTCGTGACGGGGCACCCCGCGCTCACCGCGGTCACCCGCGGCGGCGATCTGCTGAGCGTTGCGCGGGCCAACGGAGGCGCGACGGCACCGGCGTCGTCGCTCGCCGTCCGCGCCGCCGTTGACGCCGCCGAGGAGCGGGTTCGGGCCGTCGACGCGAGCCTGGACGAAGAGGCTGCCGCGGCGGCCATGCTCGAAGCGACGGTCGCCGAACATGAGGCCGTCGTCACTGGCGCGCTCGCTCAGCTGCACGACTCGGACGCGGAAATCGCGGCGTTCCAGGAGGAAGTCGCGCGGGCGACCTCCGCGGCGCGGACGGCGACGGCCGAGGCCGAGCGCGTCGATCGGGCCCGGGCCGAGCTGCACCTCTCGCGTACCCGTCATCAGGCCGACGCCGATGCGCTGGCCCAGCAGCTCGCGGCAGTGAACGGTGAGCAGGCGCCGACAGAGCCCGATCCGGCCGAACGCGAGGGGCTTGCGGTTCTGCTGGAGGGCGCCCGCTCTCACGAGGGCGAGCTGCGCCTCGCCGCCGGGGTGGCACGCGAGAAGGTCCGCGCGATCGCCGGGCGTGCTGCAGCGCTGATGAGAGCAGCGGAGAACGAGCGGGCAGCGCGCACCGCGGCCGAGCGGCGCCGCCTCGAGCGCCGCGCGTCCGCTGAGCGCGCCGCCGCCGTGGCGGAGCTGGCAGCCCAGGGCGCCGCCCGCCTGGCGCAGTCCCTCGAAGCTGCCGGAACCGTCCGAACTACCGCAGATACCCAGCGCGCCGAGGCTGACCGCCGGCTCACCGAGGTACGCGAGCTCGCGCGGACCCTCACGGCAGAGGTCGACTCGTTGCGCGACGCCCGCCACCGTGACGAGGTCGCGCGCACCGAGCAGCGCCTGCTCAGCGAGGGTCTGCAGGAGCGCTGCCGCGAGGAATGGGGCATGGAGCCCGACACGCTCGTCACCGAGTATGGCCCTCACCTGCCGGTGCCGCCCGATACCGAAGAGGGGCAGCTCGCGGTCTACAACCGCGCTGCCCAGGAGAAGCGCGCCGCCGAAGCCGAGCGCGTCCTCGCCCGGCTCGGCACCGTCAACCCGCTGGCGCTCGAGGAGTACGCGGCCCTGCAGGAGCGCGCGACGTTCCTCGCGCAGCAGGTCGAGGACCTGCAGAAGACCCGTCGGGAGCTGCTCGGCATCGTTCGTGACGTCGATGCCCGCGTCATCGAGGTCATGGAGTCGGCGTTCGCCGATACGGCGCGCGAGTTCTCGCTGGTCTTCCCGACGCTCTTCCCCGGCGGCGAGGGACGGCTCGTCCTCACCGATCCCGACGACCTCCTGCTCACCGGGATCGAGGTCGAGGTGCGGCCCGCCGGCAAGCGCGTGTCCCGGCTCTCGCTGCTTTCCGGCGGAGAGCGTTCGCTGGCGGCACTGGCGTTCCTGCTCGCCGTCTTCCGTGCCCGGCCGTCGCCGTTCTACGTGCTGGACGAGGTCGAGGCCGCGCTCGACGACCGCAACCTGGGCCGGCTCCTCGAGGCGCTGGAGCAGCTGCGGGCCAGCTCTCAGCTGCTCATCGTCACGCACCAGAAGCGCACGATGGAGATCGCGGACGCGCTCTACGGCGTCACCATGCGGCGCGACGGGGTCACCACCGTCGTCAGCCAGCGGCTGCGCGAGCGCCTGTCGGCCTGACACTTCCCTGCGCTGAACCGGTCGGCGGGCTCGACTAACCTCAGGGTCGACCTCAGCGCTGATCCCTTGCGGGTCAGTGCCGTCTGCCCGAGGAGCTCGCCATCACCCTGCTCATCACCATCCTGTCGATCGTCGTGCTCGCGATCGTCGTGACGGCGGGATTCATTTACACCACCCCGCGCCGCCGCAGCGACCGCCGGGCCAAGCGCAGCGCAGCGCAGCCGACCGGCCCCGGCTCGGGATCAGGCTCAGGTGGTGACGAAGCGCCTGCCGATGGCCACGTCCGCGGCGTGGCCACGATCGATCTGCCCGAGGCGGAAGCTGCTCCCGAGGTCGACCTTCCTGCGATCCCCGACCTCGACGTCCCGGAGCCGACCGCGGGGCGGCTCGTGCGGCTGCGCTCGCGGCTGGCCCGCTCGCAATCCACCCTCGGGCGCGGGCTGCTCAGCGTGCTCTCCCGCGACACCATCGGCGAGGAGGACTGGGAGGAGATCGAAGACACGCTGCTCACCGCCGACATGGGGGTTGCTCCCGCCACCGAGCTGGTCGAGGCACTGAAGACGCGCGTGCGGATACTTGGCGCCCGCACCCCCGAGCAGGCCCGATCGCTCCTGCGCGATGAGTTGCTGGCCCAGGTGGGCACCACGACCGACCGCAGCGTCGCGACAAGTCACGACGGTCGTCCGGCCGTGGTTCTCGTCGTCGGCGTGAACGGCACCGGCAAGACCACCACCTGCGGGAAGCTCGCCCGGGTGCTCATTGCTGACGGTCGCACGGTGCTGTTGGGGGCGGCCGACACCTTCCGCGCGGCAGCCGCCGATCAGCTCGAGACCTGGGGCGCCCGGGTGGGTGCCGAAACCGTGCGCGGGCCAGAGGGTTCCGACCCGGCGAGCGTCGCTTTCGAAGCCGTGAAGGAGGGCATCGCCGACGGCGTCGACACCGTACTGATCGACACTGCCGGTCGGCTGCACACCAAGTCCGGCCTGATGGACGAGCTCGGCAAGGTCAAGCGGGTGGTGGAGAAGCAGTCGCCGGTCGACGAGGTGCTCCTCGTCCTCGACGCCACCACCGGGCAGAATGCGCTGGTGCAGGCGAAGGTCTTCGCCGAGGTGGTGAACGTGACCGGAGTCGTCCTCACCAAGCTCGACGGTACCGCCAAGGGCGGCATCGTCGTGTCGGTGCAGCGTGAGCTGGGCGTTCCGGTGAAGCTCGTCGGCCTCGGCGAAGGCCCCGACGATCTGGCCCCGTTCGAGCCCGAGGCCTTCGTCGACGCCCTGCTCGGCTAGCGTTCTTGATCTTGGTCAGGCGGGACGCGGGGTGGTGAGTTCCTCGGCATTGGTCAGCAGGATCTTGCGGCGGTCGGCGTCGCTGAACTGCTCGAGCTCCTCGACGTAGTCCAGCGGCTGCGGCATCCCCTCGATGTGCGGCCAGTCGGAGCCGAAGACGACGCGGTCGGCGCCCATGTACGCGGCCGTCTCGTTGACGTCGTCCTCCCAGAACGGGTTGATCCAGATGTTGCGCTGGAAGGTTTCGACCGGGTCCTCGGTGAAGTAGCCGGGCGACTTGCGCGCGGTCGAGCGCAGCTTCTTGAACAGGTCGGGCAGGAAGGTCGAGCCGTTCTCCACGGAGACGATCCGCACGTTGGGGTGCCGGTCGAAGAGCTTCTCGAAGATGATTGACGCGAGCACGTCCATGATCGCGCGTTCCATGTTGAACGCCGTCACCGAAGGACGCATCCCGCCGGAGAACTTCGCCGAAAACCCTTCCCGTCCATAGCCATTCGCGCTGTAACCACTGTCGCCGGCGTGGATGACGACCGGGATGCCGGCCTCGTTCACGCGGGCCCAGAAGGGGTCGAAGACCGGGTCGGCGATACCGAAGGCGCCGTGCTCGGTGAAGACGGCCGCCGGGCGCATGACCACATGCCGAGCCCCGAGGCCGACCGCCCGTTCGAACTCGGCGATCGCACTGTCGAGATCGGCCAGAGAGATGTAGGGCGAGGCGAAGAGGCGGTCCTGGTAGGCGTAGCCCCAGTCCTCCTCGATCCAGCGGTTGAATGACTGGAAGAGCAGCGCGACCGCGCCCGGATCGTTCTTCAGCAGCTCCTCGTAGATCATCCCGAGGGTCGGAAACATCCAGATCTTCGACAGGCCTTGGGAGTCCATGGCGGCCAGCCGGGCATCGCGGTTGCGGTACTCCGGGCGGATCGGCTCGCGCTCACGCAGCATCTCGATCGGGGTGCGGCCGTCGGCGTTGCCGCGGAAGTAGGCGGAGAGCGCGCCCGCCGGGGAGACCGGGTCGAACGTGGGGTTCACGACCGCGTGGCTGACCTTGCCCCCGATGACGTGGTACTTGCGCCCGTTGATCTCACACCACTGGATGACGCGCTCACCCCACCGCGGGTCGAGGTGGCGCGTGAAGGCGTCGATCGCCTCGTAGTAGTGGTTGTCGCCGTCGAACGCGGCAAAGTCCAGACCATGCTGAGGGGCGACGGAACTGGCCGTCCCCGGCTCGATGGTGGTGGTCACGCTCATCATCTCCGCTCGACACGCCTTTGGATCGGGTCCACACAAGACATCACGTCACAGCCTGACACGAACTCAGGTCATAGGTGAGCGTATGACCCGGCCGTAGGCTGGTCTCACCCTCCCAGTGCTTGCCCGTCCCGCCCCGAAGGGCCATTTGCGTGTTCGACACCCTCTCCAACCGGCTCGACAAGGTCTTCTCGTCGCTGCGCGGCAAGGGCCGGCTGTCCGAGAAGGACATCGACGCCACGGCTCGCGAGATCCGCATCGCCCTGCTCGAGGCCGATGTCGCGCTGCCGGTGGTGCGCACCTTCATCGCCGCCGTCAAGGAACGCGCCGCGCAGGCGAACGTCAGCCAGGCGCTGAACCCGGCGCAGCAGGTCATCAAGATCGTCCACGAGGAGCTCATCGAGATCCTCGGCGGCGAGACGCGCAACGTCCGCTATGCCAAGACCCCGCCGACCGTGATCATGCTCGCCGGTCTGCAGGGCTCCGGGAAGACGACACTGGCCGGCAAGCTCGGGTTGTGGCTGAAGGCGCAGGGCCATGCGCCGCTGCTCGTCGCGGCCGACCTCCAGCGTCCCAACGCCGTCCAGCAGTTGCAGGTCGTCGGCCAGCAGGCCGGGGTCGATGTTTTCGCGCCCGAACCGGGCAACGGCGTCGGCAATCCGGTGACGGTTGCCCGCGACGCGATCGCCCTGGCCCGCCAGAAGCTGCACGACGTGGTGGTCGTCGACACCGCCGGCCGCCTCGGCATCGACGCGGAGCTGATGCAGCAGGCGGCCGACATCCGCGATGTCGCGCATCCCGACGAGGTCCTCTTCGTCGTCGACGCGATGATCGGCCAGGACGCCGTCACCACGGCGCAGGCCTTCCTCGAAGGCGTCGACTTCACCGGCGTCGTGCTCACCAAGCTCGACGGTGATGCCCGCGGCGGCGCTGCGCTCTCCGTCGCGCAGATCTGCCAGCGGCCGATCATGTTCGCGTCCACCGGTGAGAAACTCGCGGACTTCGATGTCTTCCATCCCGAGCGGATGGCCTCGCGCATCCTCGGGATGGGTGACGTGCTCACCCTCATCGAGCAGGCCGAGCAGGCGTTCGACACCTCGCAGGCCGAAGAGATGGCCGCCAAGATCGCCGGCGACGATTTCACCCTCGAGGACTTCCTGGACCAGATGCTGCAGATGCGCAAGATGGGGCCTATCGCCAACCTGCTCGGCATGCTGCCCGGCATGGGGCAGATGAAGGA
>DATAVO010000148.1:0-7100 GCA_036267695.1 Frankiaceae bacterium | reverse complement strand
CCATAACGACGTCCTCCGGTCAATCGGTCGCCCGCACGTGCAAATCGCGCGCGAACGTTCCGGTCAAGGCTAACCGACCAACGCCTCGCGACCGCCCAACAACGCCGTTCCGACACGCAGGTGTGTCGCGCCGTGCCTGATGGCGGCCTCGAGGTCCCCGCTCATCCCGGCCGAGATCACCGTAGCCGCGGCAAACCGTGCCCTGACCTGCGCCGACACCTCGGCCAACCGCTCGAACGCCGGCCCGGGATCGCCGCCCAGCGGCGCCACCCCCATGACCCCGGCGAGCGCGAGCCCGGCAGTCGCGTTGATTTGCTCGGCCAGATCGGCGGCCCGGTCTGGAGCAGCGCCGCCGCGGCCATCGATCCCCGAGGCATCCAGCGACACCTGTACCAGGCCTGCGACCACCCGGCCGGCAGCCGACGCGGCGGCGCCGAGCGCGACGGCCAGCTCGGCCCGGTCGATCGAATGGACCACGTCGGCGTACGACGCGATCGAACGGGCCTTGCGGCGCTGCACCTGCCCGACGAAATGCCAGACAAGTGGCAGGTCGGCGCACTCCGCGTGCTTGCCGGCCGCCTCTTCGTCGCGATTCTCCCCAACGTCGGTCGCGCCCAGCTCCGCCAGCAATCGGATGTCCGACGCGGGGAAGGTCTTGGTCACCGCAATCAGGGTGATCGCAGCGGGGTCGCGGCTCGCGACGTCACACGCCCGCGCGATGCGCTCGTTCAGCGCCGCGAGGCTGGCCTCGAGCTCGTCGCGTCGCACTGCGCGCGCATCGGAGGCCCGCTCAGCCATCGGGGTCCAGCACGATCACGCCCGCGAAGCGTCCAGTGACCCCGTCCCGGCGATAGGAATAGAACCGTTCGTCCTCGACCGTGCAGATTCCAACATTGATGACCTTCGCGACACCCAGCGCCGCGAGCACACCACCGGCGCCCGCCGGCAGGTCGAGACCAGGCGTGCCCACCCTCGTCTGAGTTGCCGTCCCGGCCACGACCGCGTCAACCTCGTCACGCATCTCGGCCGGCACCTCATAGCACCGGCCGCAGATCGCCGGCCCGATGACCGCCTCGGTCGTTGCGGGGTCGGCGCCCAGCCCGGTCATCGCGGCGACGGTGGCCTGCAGGACGCCGGCCGCGAGTCCGCGCCGGCCCGCGTGAGCGGCACCGACGACGCGATGTACGGGATCGGCGAGCAACACCGGGAGGCAGTCCGCGACGAGCACCCCCACGGGTACGCCAGGAAGCGCGGTGACGAGCGCGTCGGCCCCCCCAGCGCCAAGCGGCTCAACTCCGCCCCGCATGGTGTCGCGCCGGTCGGGTCGCGGCTCATCGACGACCGATACGCCGGCACCGTGCACCTGGTTCGGGAAGCTGACCCGTCCGGTACCGAAGCGATGCCGAAGCAGGTCGCGGTTGGCCAGAACCCGCGGAACCTCGTCGTCAACGTGCAGCGCGAGGTTGAGGCCCAGCCAGGACGAGACGCTCACGCCGCCGGCTCTTGTCGTGAAGCCACCGGTGACGCCCGCGGGCAGCCCGGCGTTGGCTGACCCAGCGTCGAGCAGCTCGATGCCGTCCACCGGCACCGGACTACTTCAGGAAGTCGGGAACGTCGAGGTCGTCGGAGTCATCGAAGACGATCGTGCGCCGCGGCGGGGTAGGCCGTGAAGCCCGTGCCGGCTCACGCTCGCGTACCGGCTCCGGCGCCGGCTCCGGCGCGCGTCGCGGGGCGCGCACCGGCGGCGGCGGGGGCTCCTCGGTCAGCTCGGTGAGCAACAGGCCGTCGTCTTCCTCGTCGTCGAACTCGACCACCGGTGCCTGGCGCTGCTCGCGCTCGGCCGGGGCCGCAGCCTGGCTACGTCGCGGCTCGAAGAGCCGGGCCCGCGGCATTCCGCCGTCGAAGCCGGCCGCAATGACCGTGACCCGCACCTCATCGCCCAGGGCGTCGTCGATGACCGCACCGAAGATGATGTTCGCCTCGGGATGGGCCGACTCGGCGACCAGCTGAGCGGCCTCGTGGATCTCGAAGAGTCCGAGGTCGCTGCCACCGGAGACGTTCATCAGGACACCATGGGCACCCTCGATCGAGGCCTCGAGCAGCGGGCTCGCGATCGCGCCTTCGGCGGCGACGAGAGCTCGGTCATCGCCACGAGCGGAGCCGATGCCCATCAGCGCGGTGCCCGCGCCGGTCATGACCGACTTCACATCAGCGAAGTCGAGGTTGATCAGACCCGGCGTGGTGATCAGGTCAGTGATGCCCTGGACGCCGGAGAGCAGTACCTGGTCGGCCGAGTGGAAGGCCTCGAGGACACTGACCCGCTTGTCACTGATCGAGAGCAGTCGGTCGTTCGGGATGACGATGAGGGTGTCGACCTCCTCGCGGAGTGCCGCGATTCCCTCCTCGGCCTGTGACGACCTGCGCTTGCCCTCGAAGGAGAACGGCCGGGTCACGACACCGATCGTCAGAGCACCGAGCTCGCGGGCGATCCGGGCCACGACCGGCGCTCCGCCGGTTCCGGTGCCACCGCCCTCACCAGCCGTGACAAAGACCATGTCGGCCCCCTTGAGGACCTCCTCGATCTCCTCGACGTTGTCCTCAGCGGCCTGCCGACCGACGCCCGGATCGGCACCAGCGCCGAGGCCACGCGTCAGGTCGCGACCGACGTCGAGCTTGACGTCGGCGTCGCTCATCAGCAGGGCCTGCGCGTCGGTGTTGACCGCGATGAACTCGACCCCCTTGAGGCCGACTTCGATCATCCGGTTGACGGCGTTGACGCCGCCACCACCGATGCCGACGACCTTGATCACGGCCAGGTAGTTCTGCGGTGCTGCCACGAGCTTCATGCCTCCACGATTTGAGACGGCGGAGCGGGGATGGGTCCACTGCGGTGACCGCACCGGCGGCGACCCGGGGAAGGTGTCGCCGACACTGCGGTCACCGAGCTCCGATGACTGGCTCGAGTGTCCTCGAGAGTCGGGAAAAACTCTCAACCTCAAGTGGAGGGCTGGGGAATCCCCGCTCGAAGCCCGGAGACCTTACGGGCGGGGCGGATCCTGGGTCAAGACCAGAAAGCATGATTCCAGCGTACGTGTGCATAAGTTTGGCTCCTAGCAAGTCTCAATCTCTACCTAAGGCCAAAGGATTTGAGCGCGGACACCCGATCGTCGCGCTAGGCGACCTACCCCTGACTCTTCGCAGAAAGCTCGTCCAGGACTGCCGGGCCGATCATCGTCACATCTCCCGCACCGATGGTGATGACCACGTCTCCGGGCCTTGCCAGACTTGCCACGAGCGACGGGACGCTGGACCAGGAGCCTTCGAAGTGGGCCTCGGTTGGAGCCTGGATGGCCTCGGAGATGAGCCTTCCGGTTACTCCTGGGAGGGGGTCCTCGCGCGCCGCGTAGACCTCCATGACGACCACCAGGTCAGCCGCTCCCAGCGCCTGCGCGAAGTCCGTCGCGAACCGCTGCGTGCGGCTGTAGAGGTGCGGCTGGAAGACCGCGATCACCCGGCCGTCGCGGGCTGCGCCACGGGCGGCGACGAGGGCGCCGCGGGCCACCTCCGTGGGGTGGTGGGCATAGTCGTCGAAGACCCGCACTCCCCCGGCGATGCCCTTCAGCTCGAACCGGCGCCGGGCCCCCGAGAAGGCCGCCAGGCCGCGCGCCATATCGGCGAAGGACAGTCCGACGGCGAGGCCGAGGCCAAGGGCGCCGGCGGCATTGACGGCGTTGAACGCGCCCGGGACCGCCAGCTCGACCCGGCCGAGCCGTCGGCCGCCGACCACCAGGTCGAATCGGGAGCCGCCGGGGCTCACCTCAAGATCGTCGACCCGGACGTCGGCATCGCCAGACAGCCCGAACGTCCGTACCTCGAGGCCCCGGGCGCGGGCCGGAGCGACCAGTGCCAGGGAGCCCGGATCGTCGGCGCCGAGCAGCAGCGGACCGCCAACCGCGATACGGCCGATGAACGCCTCGAAAGCAGCGTGAACTGCGTCCGGCTCGCCGTAGTTGTCGAGGTGATCCGGCTCGACGTTGGTGACCACCGCGCCGTGCGGCGAGAGCAGCAAGAAGGACCGGTCGCTCTCGTCGGCTTCCGCGACGAAGAACTCGCCGGTGCCGTGATGGGCGTTCGACCCCGGTTCGTTCAGATCACCGCCGATCGCGTAGCTCGGGTCACGCCCGCAGGCGTGCATCGCGACCGTGAGCATCGAGGTGGTCGTGGTCTTCCCATGGGTACCGGCGATCGCCAGACCGATCCGGTCCGCCATCACCGAGGCGAGCGCAGCGGCCCGCGGAAGCACCAGACGGCCCAGCTCGTGGGCACGTTCGAGCTCCGGGTTGGTCGGTCGGATCGCGCTCGAGACGACGATCGTGTCGGCGTCCTCACAGTGCGCCGGGTCGTGGCCGACCGAGACCGCGATGCCGAGTGGCCGCAGCGCCGCTAGCGCCGCGGACTCCTTCGCGTCGCAGCCACTCACCGTCAGGCCACGTGCCAGCAGAATCCGGGCTAGGCCGCTCATCCCGGCGCCACCGATGCCCATCAGGTGAACCCGGCCGAGCTCATCCGCCGCCGGGATCTCATCCGGTGCCTCAACCAGACCGCTCACGGGTTGATCGCCCTTCGAACCAGGTCCGCCAGCCGACGGTCGGCGTCCAGCATCCCGAAGCCACGCGCGGCCGCCCCCATGCTCCCCATCGCCGCTGCATCGCCGATCAGCGGGAGCACGTTGTCGAGCAGCCACGCCTTGTCGAGCTGGTCATCAGCGACCATCAGCCCACCACCCGCCTCGACGACCGGGAGCGCGTTGAGACGCTGTTCACCGTTGCCGATCGGTAGCGGCACATACGCCGCAGGAAGCCCTAGCGCAGTCAGCTCGCTGACCGTGTTGGCCCCGGCCCGGCCAATCACGAAGTCCGCAGCGGCGTACGCGAGCTCCATCTGGTCGACATAGTCCAGGACGAGGTACGGCGGGGCGCCAACCGGGGCTGAGCTCACCTCGACCGCCTTGCCCGCGCCGCTGACGTGCAACACCTGGACATCGCGCTCGCGAAGGGCGTCGGCGACCCGTGGCACCACCTCGTTGAGGCGCTGAGCGCCGAGCGAGCCCCCGAAGACCAGCAGCGTGGTGCGAGCCGGGTCAAGGCCGAGCCTCTCCCGAGCACCGGGTCGAGCAGCCGTGATGTCGAGCCCGACGATCTCGGCGCGCAGCGGCATCCCCGTCCGGACCGCATGGCGAAGGGCGGTGCCCGGAAACGTCACGGCAACCGAGTGAGTCAGCCGCGCGCCGAGCCGATTGGCGAACCCGGGCCGGCTGTTCTGCTCGTGAACCACGATCGGCACCTTCGCCTGGCGCGCGGCGAGGTAGGCCGGAGCCGCCACGTATCCCCCGAAGCCGACCACGACGTCTGCGTTGAGGTCCTCAATCGCACGACGAGCCTCCCCGATAGCCGCGCGGAGATTGTGGGGCAGCCGAACCAGGTCAGCGGAGGGTCGCCGGGGCAACGGAACCTTGGGAATCGGATGCAGGGGGTATCCCCTGGCCGGCACCAAGCGCGCCTCGAGCCCCGTCGTGGTGCCCAGCGCGACGATCTCGGTGGCCGGATCGTCGGCGACGAGCCGGTCGGCAAGCGCCAGCAAGGGAGAGACATGGCCGGCGCTTCCGCCACCTGCCAGGACAGCACGCATCGGGCGTTGCGGCTATCTGGCCCAGGCAAGCCTGGGTAGCCGACGGCCCCTGGCTCGTCGCCGCATCGCCAGGGCCTTCGCCGTCGCGGGCTCGTTACGAGCGAAGGAGATCAGCATGCCGATCGCGAACATCGTCGGAACGAGGGCAGATCCGCCGAAGGACACCAAGGGCAGCGGGATCCCGGTGATCGGGAGCAGCCCGACCACAGCTCCCATGTTCACCAGCGCCTGGCCGAGCAGCCACGCGGTGACCCCTGCCGCGGCGAGCTGGCTGAAGCTGTCGCGGCAGCGCTGGGCGATCCGGATTCCGGCGTACGCCAAGAGCGCGAACAGCCCAAGCACGAGGAGTGAGCCGAGCAGCCCGAGCTCCTCGCCGATGATCGCGAAGATGTAGTCGGTGGAGGTGTTGGGCAGGTAGCCGAACTTCTCGCGGCTGCCGCCGAGCCCGACGCCGAACCAGCCACCCGAGGACAGCGCATACAGGCCCTGGCACGCCTGGTAGCCGACCGAGAGCGCGTGGCCTTCGGCGCAAGGATCGCGGAAGCCGACCAGACGACGCATCCGGTACGGCTCGGTGACCGCGAGCAGCGTGGCGAGCCCGCCGAGCCCGAGACCGAGCCGGGCGAACAGCCACATCGGCGCGCCCGCCGTGAACAGCAGCGCCAGGAGCACCACCATCAGCACGATCGTCGTACCCATGTCCGGCTCCGCCATGACGAGCAGCGCGAGCAGCAGCGCCATCGGCACCAGCGGAACCAGCAGATGCTTGGCCTCGCCCAGCCGCTTCTCCTTGCGGGAGAGCAGGTCGGCACCCCAAAGGACCAGCGCCAGCTTCGCCGGCTCGGACGGCTGCAGCTGCATCCCGCCGGGCAGCGCGATCCAGCGAGTCGCCCCGGAGACGTTCTGCCCGACGCCGGGTACGAGCACGGCGAGCAGCAAGACGATCGAGATGAGCATCAATGGATAGGCCAGCATCCGGTAGGCCTTCACCGGCAGCCGTGCCCCGACGAGCAACACCGGTAGGCCGATCACGACCCAGAGCGCCTGTCGCGACGCGATCGTGAACGATGAGCCGCTCGAGGTGTACGACGTGACGCTCGAGGCTGACAACACCATGACCAGGCCGAGCACCAACAGTGCGGCGGCGCTGCCGGCTACCAGGTAATAGGAGGCCTGTGGCCGGTTCAGCAGCCGCACCACGGTCGCCACCGGCGACTTCGGTGTGGGCGTGGCTTTACGACGAGCGCTTGCCGTCGAGCTCATGAGAGATAGTCGATGATCCGGCGCACGGCGGCGGCGTAACGGTCCCCTCGCTCGGCGTAGTCACGGAACATGTCCATGCTGGCGGCGGCGGGGGCGAGCAGCACGGTGTCGCCGGGCTGGGCCAGCTCGGCGGCAGCCTGCACTGCCTC
>DATAVO010000147.1:0-14129 GCA_036267695.1 Frankiaceae bacterium | reverse complement strand
GTGGCTTTGTCGATGATCTGGTAGGTCCAGCCGCCGTCGTGGATGTCGAACTGCGCCGTGTCGGCCAGCAGATCACTATCGAACATGTGTTTGATACTACCGGCGAATCTGCAGCTCAGCCACCCTATTGACCGGACGTTGAGTATTTGCACCGGATCGCTTGCCTTGCCGAAAACGTGTCCACGCCGGCGGGGAACCGGATCGCTTGCCCGACCCCCCGACCGCTATCGGTGCCCGAGAGGCGTGTCCGAAATCGGGACTAATGACCCGATCGGGGGACCTGTGCCCGAAGCCTCCGACCCGATGACACATCGATAGGGCCATTCAGGAGGCGGAGATGCGGCGCAGGGGGCGGTTGCTGGCGGCAGCCGGCGTAGCCCTGCTCGCTGTACTTTTTTTCGCCCTGGAGCTGCACCTGAAGTGGGGCGGGGCGCGCGCCCGCAAGGACATCGACGATCTGGGTGAGCTGGCTGCCGCAGGCATCGCGTCGGCCTGCGGCATCCGGCGGGCCATTCGGACGAGCGGCCGGGCACGGCTGTCCTGGCTGTTCATCGGTGCCGGCGCCGGCTGCTGGGCGGCCGGGCAGGGCGTCTGGTCCTATTACGAGCTGATCGGCCATCGCCAGACACCGTTCCCCTCGCTCGCCGACGCCGGCTTCCTGTCGTTCACCGGGCTGGCAATGGTCGGCCTGCTGGTGCGCCGCAGCTTCGGTCTCGGACGCCACCGCCGCAGCCGGGCGCTGCTGGACGGGATGCTGGTGGCCGCGTCGCTCTTCGTGCTGACGTGGGTCACCGCGCTCGGGCAGGTGTACGCCGCAGGCGCCGACTCGACGTTCGCCGCGGTCGTGTCGATGGCGTATCCGGTCGGCGACCTGATGTTGATGACGCTCACGCTCGTCGTCGTCGCGCATGCCCGGCCCGACGCCCGGCAGGGCTTGAGCCTGCTGGCGGCCGCCTTCGCGGCGCTGTCGGTGGGCGACAGCGGGTTCGCGTATCTCACGGCGACAGGGCAGTACCAGACGGGCAACCTCGTCGACGCCGGCTGGGTGATCGGCTTCCTGCTGCTCGCGTTTGCCGCCGCTGTGCCTGAGCCGGACTACGAGCCGCGCAACAACGAGGTCACCTCACGCGCGGCACTGCTGCTGCCTTATGCCCCGGCTCTGCTGGCGCTCGTCATCACGACCTATCGCGTGCGATCGACGCATCACGACGACATCTCGCTGCTGGCCGCCGCGTTCGTCGTACTGATTCTGCTGATCCGCCAGATGCTCATCCTCGATGAGAACCGCCAGCTCACCAGTGCCGTCCGGCATCAGGCGTTTCACGATCAGCTCACCGGGCTGGCAAATCGGGCGCTCTTCCAGGACCGGCTCTCGCACGCCCTGGAGCTGCACAGGGGAGCGGGCCGGCCGCTTGCCTTGCTCATCCTGGATCTCGACGATTTCAAGGCGATCAACGACACCCTCGGTCATGCCGCGGGCGATGAGGTGCTGCGCCAGCTCGCGTATCGACTGCGCAGCGCGACGAAGACGGGCGACACGGTGGCGCGCCTCGGCGGGGACGAGTTCGCCATCCTGGGTGAGGTCGGCACCGACCGGATCGTCGATGGCAAGGCGCTTTCCGCGCGCGTCATGGCCGGTCTGGACGAGCCTTTTCTGCTGGAAGGGGCGCCGCGAATCGTCCGGGCCAGCATCGGCGTGGCCGAACTCGGCGCGGGTGACGAGCCGATTGATGCGGACGAGCTTCTGCAACGGGCCGACGCAGCGATGTACACCGGCAAGCGACGGGGCAAGGCGCAGGTCGTGCACTACGAATCGCCGCGCCTGATCCACCCGGCGGCGCTATACCCGCACCGGCAACCTGTTCACAGCTGACCGGGCGCTCACCGCGTAGGCGGCGACGAAAATCGCCGTAGCCACAGCCATGATCGCAAAGCTGGGCGGCAGCGATGGCGCCGCGTAGGCCAGCGCCAGACCGAGCCAGATCGAGGCGACGGCGAAGCCCGCCGATAGGGCAAGAGCCCGGAAGGGACGGTCGGTGAGCCGGATGGCGGCACCGGCCGGGGCTGCCAGCAAACCCAGCAGTAGCAGGGAACCGACCGCCTGGGTGGCCTCGGCGGCGGTCACGCCGAGCAGCACCAGGAAGCCGGTCGCGAGCAGCCTGACGGGCACGCCGCGGGCAGCCGCGACCGTCTCGTCGACAGACGCGAAGAGCAGCGGTCGCGCGATGGCGAGCACCACAACGGCGACGCCGAGACCGATCCCCGCGGCGACATATGCCTGGCTTGCCGAAAGGCCGAAGATCGACCCGAAGAGGACGCTGACACCGGCCTTGCCATCGCCGCCCGCACTGCGGGAAGTCGTATACAGCGTCAGGAAAAGCACGCCCAGGCCGAGGATCCACGCGAAGCTGCTACCGATCACGACATCGTCCGCACGCCCGGTCGTGCCGCCGCGACCCAGCGCCGCCAGCGCCACCGCGAAACCCACGCACGCCACGAACAGCCCGACGCGCAGGTCGACCCCGACCGCCAGTGCGGCGACCGCGCCGGTGAACGCGACGTGAGAAAGGGCATCGCCGGCGAAGACCTGGCGACGCAGCACGACAAAGAAACCAACGAGGCCTGCCGCGAGCGCTACGAAGGTGCCGGCCAGCAACGCATGAGCGATGAACGGTTCGGCGAGCATGTGGCCGATGCCGGTGAACGGGTTCATGGCGTCACCGGCAAGGCATGCTGAGGATGCGCCCGACGTCCGCGCCAGGCGCGCGCGGCCTCCCAGGCGGCGGCCAGCACATAGGCCGCGAAGCCGAACGTCGTGACGTAGAAGCCGATGGGATACGCCGAGAAGTACGCCACCCCGAGGCCGAGCCAGGTGACCAGGATCCCGATGACGACGGCCAGGATCAATGACCGCTGCGGATTGACGGTCAGCCGCTGCGCAGCGGCGGCGGGCATCACCAGCAAGGCGAAGACGAGCAACGCTCCGGTGAGCTGGCTGACCTCAGCCGTCGTCACCGCGAGCAGCAGGAGGAAGATCGTCGACAGCAGGCGCGTCGGAACCCTCCGGGCGCCCGCGACATCCGCGTCGACCGAGGCGAAGACGAGCGGCCGTCCGATGAGTGCCAGGATTGCGATCGCCGCGACCGCCAGCACCAGCAGTGTGACAACCTGGGAGTTGGTGATGCCGAGGAAACTGCCGAACAGCAGCGCGTTGACCCCACCGAGAAAACCCTTGAAAAGACTGACAAAAAGCAGGCCGAGCGCGAGCGCGAATGCCTGCAGCACCCCGATAACCGACGACTCCTCGCGGCGCGCCCGGCCCGACCGCGGGACGGCGGCCAGGATCAGCGCGGCCGCGATGCAAAAGGCGAAATAGCCTGTGGCTGCGGACAATCCCAGCCAGATGGCGCCTGCTGCACCTGGGAAGCCGACGATCGACATGGTGTGACCGGTGAACGATTGCCCGCGCAGCACCATGAACCAGCCGATGACCGCCGCGAGGATCGCCACGATCGTGCCGGCCAGCATGGCGTTCTGCATGAAGGGAAACGCGAGCAGGTGACGCACGTCGGCGACGAGATTCCAGGAAAGGTGCGGCTCGCCGGTCACGGGTGCGCGCCATCGGCGTGATGGTGATGGGCGACGCCGGTGTCAGGCTGGCCGACTACTACGAGCGCTCCGCTCGATGTCGTCAGGACTTCGATGTTGGTTCCGTAGAGCCGGCTCAGCGTTTCGCTCTTGATGACTTCCTCGGGCAATCCCTGTACCGCGCTGCCTTGCGCGACGTAGATGACGCGATCGAGGTTGGCGAGGATCGGGTTCACGTCATGCGCGACGATCATGACGGTGACGTGTTCGCGCTCGCAGATGTCACTGATGAGGGCGGCGACGGAGGCTTGCGTGGTCAGGTCCAGGCTGTCGAGTGGCTCGTCGAGGAGCAGGAGCGCGGGCCGGTGGGCGAGCGCCTGGGCGATGAGCAGGCGCTGCTGTTCCCCGCCGGAGAGCTCCCCGATGGGCCGGTGGGCGTACGCCTGGGCGCCGACGAGCTCCACCAGTTCGGTGACCCGCGCAGCTGCCGCCCGATGCCGGGTTCGCCTTTGCAGCAAGGGGAAACCCCACCTGGCGCCGTCCAGCCCGAGCCGCACGATGTCGACCCCGCGCATCCGCAGGCTCGCGTCGAAGCTGCGTCGCTGGGGGAGGTAGCCGATGTCGCTGCTGGCTTCTGCGGGGGAGCGGCCGAGGATGCGCGCGCTGCCGGCCGACAGTGGCAGCAAGCCCAGCGCCGCTTTGATGAGTGTCGATTTCCCGGCGCCGTTGGGGCCGAGAATGGCGACGAACTCACCGGGCGCGACGTTGAGGTTGACCCCGCTCCAGATGACGCGTCCGCCCACGGTGACGGCCGCGTCGCGGAAGCTCACCGCCGGAGCGGGGTTACCGGTCGTCATGAGCGCGCCTGGGCGAGCGCAGTTTCGATCCCGCGGAGTTGGGTCGATTGCCATTGCTGGTACGTGGTGTTCGCCGGTGTCATCGTCTCGGAGATGCTCGCGATCGGGATGTGCTCGGAGCGGCACTGGTCGAGTTGCACCTGCACATCGGGTGTGGCGTTCTGGCTGTTGTAGACGTAGATCCGGATCTGGTGCGAGGCGATCTGGCGGTCGATGGTGCGCTTGTCAGCGGCGGACACGTCACTGCCTTCCGAGATCGCCCGCAGGAAGGTGGGTGGCGTCACCAGATTCAGGCCGAGCGCCGGCGCGAGCATCGCGAAGATGGACTCGGACGCACCGACCTCGGTGCCGCCGTAGCGCCGCCTGATGTCGGCGATGAGAGTGTCGTACGGCGCGAGCGCCACCGATTCGTAGTGCTGGCGTCCCTGCGCGAAATGGCCTGTGGGATCGAGCTTTTCGAGGTCGCCGGTCAGCGCGTTGATGAATCTGCGGACGTACGCGGGGTTGTACCAGAGGTGGGGATTGTCGCCATCCTTCGCGCCGACGAGGTCTCCGACGTCGAGCACGATCGGCCCTGGCGAGGCGGCCAGCAGGGTCGTGGCCCACGGGTCGTAGCCGACGCCGTTGACTATCACCAGATCGGCACCGGCCATCGCCCTTGCGTCGGCCGGTGTCGGCTCGTAGTCATGCGGGTCTGCTGCCGGATTGGTGATGACGGCCGTGACGCTCACGGCGCTCCCACCGATCTGCTGGGCGATACTGCCCCAGAAATTCTCCGCGGCGACGATCCTGAGCCCGCGTCCCACTACCGGCCCGCTCCGCTGCGCCGAGGAGTCCGCGCAGCCGGCGCAGAACGCGACTCCGATGACTGCGATGAGCACCACAAGGGAGGTCTTGGTGCGCACAGTCTGAGGCTAAATGAAAACGGTTCCCGATACAAGTCCGCAGGTTTGCCCGCCGAAGTGGCTTAATCGAACGGCAATCCGTGCGGTGCGGTCAACGCGAGCAACGCCTCGGCGCGGTGGGTGATCTGCGTGCTGTAGCCCGGGCTGGTCGGGATGAGGAACTGCCCCGCGCGAACGGCGTTCAGCACGAGATCGGCGACGTCCAGCGGGTCGGCGCCGGTTTCGCTCTGCTTGGCAAGCGCCTGGTCGACGAAGACGGCATCCGGTGCGCCGAGACCGTCAGCGAACGCGTCAGGACGGTTGCGCGTGGAGTCGGCAATCCGGGTGTTGACCGCCCCGGGAATCAGCACGGAGGCTCCGATCGGCGCGTTCGCAGCGGCGAGGTCATGGGCCAGGCATTCGGTCAGCCCGAGCGCGGCGAACTTCGACGTGGTGTACGGCCCGCTGTAGGCGTTGCTCACGACTCCAGCCAGAGAGGACGTGTTGACGACGTGACCGGGCTCGCCGGCGGCAATCATCCGCGGCACGAAAGCCCTGATTCCATGGATGATTCCCCACACGTTGACGCCAAGGACCCACTCCCAGTCGGCGACGGTGCGATCCCACAGGACGCCGGCCTGGAAGACCCCGGCGTTGTTGCACAGCAGATGCACGGCGCCGAAGGTGTCGTACGCGCGTTGGGCCAAGGCGTCGACCGCGGCGCCGTCGCTGACGTCGGTCACCACACCAATCACCGAGCCGTCCGCTCCGGCCGCTGCCACCGTTTCCTCCAGCGCGCCGGCCTCGACATCGCTCGCGACGACTCGCATCCCCGCCTGCGCGCACCGTTGAACGAGGCCGCGTCCGATGCCGCTGGCGGCACCCGTCACGACCGCCACCTTTTCCGAGAGCTCGGTGAGCATGACACCTCCGGGTGGAATGAATGACGGGCCACATGATCGCAGCAAGCGGTGTGGGTTGCGAAAGGGCGGGTAGCAGGCGGTGGAGGACACCGCCGAATCCGCCGAATCCGCCAACTCCGTCACATCAAATGGAGGCCCTGACATGGACGCCATCACGTTGCTCAAGAACGATCACCAAGAGGTGGAAAACCTTTTCAAGGCCTACGAGAAGCTCGGATCCCGGGCCTACAAGAGCAAGCAGAAGTCGGTCGCGGGCATCATCAAGGCGCTGTCGGTGCACGCGGTGATCGAGGAGCAGGTCTTCTATCCGGCGGTGCGCGCCGAGGTGGCCGGAGCCAATGGTGAGGTGCTCGAGGCCATCGAAGAGCACCACATTGTCAAGTGGGTGCTGAACGAGCTCGAGCATCTCGCGTCTGACGCTGAGAACTATGACGCGAAGGTCTCGGTGCTGATGGAAAACGTCCGCCATCACGTCAAGGAAGAGGAGCGCGATCTCTTCCCCGAGGTGCGCAAAGCGCTCGGACGCAAGCGGCTGGCCGAGGTGGGAGACGACCTGGAGGCGGCCAAGAAGCTCGCGCCGACCTCGCCGCATCCCCGCTCCCCGAGCACGCCGCCTGGCAACCTCGTCGCCGCGCCCGTCGCCAAGGCCGTCGACACGGTGCGCGACACCGTTCGCGACAAAATTCTGGGGAAGTAGCGCGCCAACGTCACGGGAACCATCTGGCGAGCGGCCAGGGGCCGGGAGTTGAATGGCCGCCATGGGCGAACTGACCGGCCAGGAGCTTCGCAAGACGGTGGACTACTGGAAGGCCGCCAATTATTTGACGGTCGCCCAGATCTATCTTGCTGAGAACGCACTGGTCCGTGAGCCACTGCAAGCGGCGCACATCAAGCCGCGGCTGCTCGGACATTGGGGCACCTCGCCGGGGCTGAATCTGGTGTACGCCCACCTGAATCGGCTCATTCAGCGCACCGGGCAGCAGACGCTGTATGTGGCCGGCCCGGGTCACGGCGGGCCTGCCCTCGTCGCAAACGTCTATCTCGAAGGCACCTACAGCGAGGTCTATCCGCACGTCTCGCAGGACGCGGCGGGCGTTCGGGCGCTGGCCCGGCAGTTCTCGACGCCGGACGGCATCCCGAGCCACGTCAGCGTGCCGACACCCGGCTCCATCCACGAAGGCGGAGAACTCGGCTACGCGCTGATCCACTCCTTCGGTGCGGCGATGGACAATCCGGATCTGCTGGTGGCATGTGTCGTCGGCGACGGAGAGGCCGAGACCGGACCGCTCGAAGGATCGTGGAAGGGCACGCGCTTCCTCAATCCCCGCCGCGACGGTGCGGTGCTTCCGATCCTGCATCTGAACTCGTACAAGATTGCCAACCCGACGGTGCTCGGCCGGGTCGCTCCGGAGGACGTCCGGCAGCTGCTGAACGCTCACGGCTACGACGTCCTCGAGGTCACGGGAAGCGACGTGGACCAGGTCCACCGTGACATGTCAGCAGCGTTGGACGAGGCCCACTCGCGCATCCGGGCGATCTGGGACGCGGCGCGTGCCCCCGGCGCCGATCCGGTGACGGCGTGCCCGCGCTGGCCGGCGATCGTGCTGCGCACACTGAAGGGCTGGACCGGGCCGCGGGAGGTCGACGGGATCCCGATCGAGGGCACGTTCCGCGCCCATCAGGTGCCCCTCTCAAGGGTCAGGGAGAACCCGGAACACCTGAAAATGCTGGAGGATTGGCTTCACTCCTACGAGCCCGACCGGCTCTTCGACAGTGCCGGCCGGCTGATCCCGGAGCTGGCCGCACTCGCCCCTGAAGGCGATCTGCGCATGGGGTCGACCCCGTACGCCAACGGCGGGCGGCTGACGGCGGATCTGCATCTACCGGACTGGCGCCAGTACGCGTTCGAGGTTGATCCGGAGCACCGGGGGAGCACGTTCGTCGAAGCGCCGACCGCGCTCGGCAAGGTGATGCGTGATGTCTACGTCAGCGATCCGCACACCTTCCGCGTTTTCAGTCCTGACGAGCTGACCAGCAACCGTCTCGGAGCTGTGCTGGAGGTTTCCGACCGTTGCCTCGTGACCCGTATCGATCCCTTGGATGACCGGGTGTCGCCGGACGGTCGCGTCATGGAAGTGCTGTCGGAGCACCTGTGCCAGGGCTGGCTCGAGGGCTACACCCTGTCTGGCCGGCACGGACTCTTCGCGACCTACGAGGCCTTCGCGATGGTGTCGGCGTCGATGGTCGTGCAGCACGCGAAATGGTTGCAGGAAGCGGAGAAGCTTGCCTGGCGCGAGCCGGTGCCGTCGCTGAACATCCTGCTGACCTCGACCTGCTGGCGCAACGACCACAACGGCTTCAGCCACCAGGGTCCGGGGCTGCTCGATACGGTCATGCCGCTCGGGCCGGGGGTCGTGCGGGCCTGGCTGCCGCCCGACGGCAATTGCCTTCTGTCGATCTCCGACCACTGCTTCAAGAGCCGCAATCACGTCAACCTGATCGTGGCCGACAAGCAGCCACACCTTCAGTACCTCACGGCCGACGAGGCGGCGGCGCACTGCGAACGGGGCGGGTCGGTGTGGGACTGGGCCGGCACCGAAACGCTGCATCCCGGACGTGCGGTCGACATCGTCCTGGCCTGCATCGGCGACGTGCCGACGATGGAGCTGCTCGCTGCCGCGCAGCTGCTTCGCGAATGGGTGCCGGATCTGGTGACGCGCGTCGTCAACATCGTCGACCTGATGGCGATGATGCCCAAGACGGTGCACCCGCACGGCTTCTCCGACATGGTCTTCCGCTCGCTCTTCGGCACCGAGGAGGACGTGATCGTCGCCTTCCACGGCTACGCCCGATCGCTGCACGGGCTCCTGCCGGGACGGCTGAACCAGCAGCGCTTCCACGCCCGCGGCTTCCGCTCCGAGGGGACGACGACGACCCCCTTCGACATGGTCGTGCGCAACGAGATGAGCCGCTATCACCTTGCGCAGCAGGCACTTCGGCGCTCGCGCCGGCTGCCGCCCGGCTCGCTGGACCTCACCGCGTTCTGCGACAAGCAGCTCGAGCGCCACCACGCGTACGTCCGGGAGCACTTCGAGGACCTGCCCGAGATCAGGGACTGGGTCTGGGGCTAGCCGGTGGCGATTCTCGCGGTGAACTATGGCTCGTCTTCGCTGAAGACGGCGCTGTTCGCACCGCCCGGGGCGCAGGGCGAGGCGCCGCGAAACCTGGCTCGGGCACGTGTCGCGCGCCTTTCCGACGGCCATCTCATCGTCGAGTGGGATGGCGGGCGCGACGAGCGCCAGGTCCGCGGCGATCCGCTGACGGCCATTGCCGACGCGCTTGGTGATGCCGGATTGCCCGTGCCACAGGCGATCGGCCACCGGTTCGTGCACGGCGGTGACTACGCCGGGCCGGAGCTGCTCACGCCCGCCGTCCTGGCGGTGCTGGAGAAGCTGACTCCGTGGGCTCCCCAGCATCAGCCGGCGGCGCTGGGCGGGGTGGCCGATGCCGCGAAACGCTGGCCCCAGGCGCCACAGGTCGGCTGCTTCGATTCGGCGTTTCACCGCACGATGCCCGAGGTCGCGCAGCGCCTGCCGTTGCCGTCTGCGCTCTGGGATGAGGGCATCAGGCGCTACGGTTTCCACGGCCTGAACTACGACCACGTCGTGCATACGGTCGGCGCCGCGGAGCTCGGGCGAGCCGTTATCGCCCACCTCGGCAACGGCTCTTCCATGGCCGCGATCGAGGGCGGCCGCAGCGTCGACACCACGATGGGTTTCACGCCCGATGCGGGACTGTTCATGGGCAGCCGCAGCGGAGACATCGATCCCGGCGTGATGCTGTATCTCGCTGGCCGAGAACGCGACCCCGTGCCGGTGGAGGGCCTTCGGCAGATCTTTCAGGAGCAATCGGGGCTACGCGGGCTGTCGGGCGGGGAGTCCGACATGGCCGCGTTGCTGGCCCGCTCTGACGCGCCGGCCCGCCTTGCGGTCGATGCCTTCATCCGTCAGGTCGCCAAGCAGGTGGCCGCCTTCGCGACGGTGCTCGGCGGTATCGACACCCTCGTCTTCACCGGCGGGATCGGCGAGCATTCCGAGCACATTCGGGACGGTGCGATGACCCGGCTCGCCATGATGGCGATCGGTCAGGTGCGCGTCGTCCCGGCGGACGAGGAGGCGGTCATCGCGCGGCAGACGGCCCGCGTGACCGGGCGGGTCAAGGATGCAGCGACACCTTGATGACACCAGACCCGCGATCACCCGCGACGCGGACAGCTTCAGCCGCATCATCGAGCGGGAACCGGTGGGTGATCAGCGTTTGCGCGATCTCGGGATCGGCGGCCAGTAGCGCCGCCGCATGCTCGACATCGCGAATCCCGTCAGCACCGCGGCCGTAGGCCATCGCGCCGATCCAGGTCAGCTCGCTGACGAGGGTGGCCACGCCGGGCAGCGGAAGCGTCTGCGGGAAGACACCGAGCAGTACCACACGGCCGCCCGGACGCGCCAGCTCGGCGCAGCGCGCAATTCCCGAGTCGGTGCCGACGGCTTCGATGACGACGTCATAGCTTCCGGAGGCCTGGCCCGCGCCGAGCCGTTCCGCCGCGGACCGCTGGTGCGGATGGCGTGCCTCGATGTCGGCGTGGTGACCGTCCCTGCGCAACGCAGCCGCGACGAGCAGCCCGATCGATCCGCCGCCGAGTACCACCACGCGCTCGCCCGGGATGATGGCGGCGCGCTGCACCCCGTGATAGGCGACGGCGGCCGGCTCCACGAGGCAGGCATCGTCGATCGACAGCCCGTTCGGCAACGGGACGAGGTTCTGGGCCGGCACGCGTACCCGATCGGCCAGCCCGCCGTCGGAGAAGATCCCGAGATTGGAGTGGGTGCCGACGCATCGCTGGGTGAAGCCCGCCCGGCACTGGTCGCACTCGCCGCACGACACGGTCGGCTCCACGGCGTAGGCGGTTCCCTCGACGTAGCCGGCGAACTCATGCCCGAACGTGAAGTCGAGCCCACCCATCGCCATGAAGTTGAGGTCAGTACCGCAGATGCTGCTCGACGAGACCTCCAGCAGCAGCCCGTCGCCGGCCGGCTCGTCGACCTCGACCACGCCCGGACCGTCAGCTGTCACGCGCACTGCTCGCATCGGCGCACCATCTCACACGAGAACGGACGTCAGGCGTGTCCGCCTTCGTCCGGTGGGTCGTCGCGCTCCTCGAAATGCACGACGACGACCTGGAATCCCTTGGCCCGCTGGGCAATCGCCTGCGAGGTGTAGGTGATCTGGTCGGCCTGGGTCAGATCGACGTCATCGGTGAAAGGAGTCAGCAGGGCCCGGGGGTAGAGCCGCCGGGCGCGGACCACATTCAGTTCGATGCACACGACGACCAGGAAGGCGGACAGATACATCCAGGCCAGCAGCCCGAGCACCAAGGCGAAGACCCCGCTCGTGGCGCTGGCATTCTTCACCACGTGACCGACGTAGAAGGTCCCGAGCAACTGCAGCACCTGCCACAGCAGCGACGCCAGCAAGGCCCCGGGAGCGATGTCGCGCACCGACACATCTCGCGCGGACGCCACCCGGAACGCGAAGACGAACAGCACTGCGTTGAGTACCACCGAGGCAATCGTGACGAGCGATTTCAGCCCGTTGCCGAGATCGGCGCCGAAAGCCTCGGCACTGCCCGAAAGCGCCGAAAGGCCTGTGGTGATGAGGATTCCGACGCCTACCGTGCCGATCAGCACCAGGCTGCGGGCCCGGGCCCGGAAGGGGTTCGGACGCTCGTTGCGCGGCACCGCCCACGCGACGTTCATGGCGTTCTGAGCGGCCTGCGCAACACCGAGCGCACCGTAGATCCCGACGATGATGCTGAACGTGATGCCGGCGGCGTTGCCGGTCAGTCCCTTGGGGTCGCCGAGTTGCGGGCCGATCACCGGGAAGCGGCTCAGCGTCGAGTTCAGGATCTCCTGCTGCAGATGCTCGTTGCCGTGCAGGATGAAGCCCAGCGTGGCGGTCAACAGGAAGAGCAGCGGGAACAGCGAGACGAACGCGTAGTACGTGATGATCGCCGCGAGGTACGTGCCCTGGTCGTCGGTGAACTTGTAGATGATCGCGATCGGAAAGCCGACCGCCGGGTGCCGGCGCTGGAACTGATCCAGCCGGCCTACGCGTGACATCGCCATGCCGCTCGCCGCGCTCGGCCGCTGGCCCGCGTCAGCCCGTCGTCGACTCGCCCGCCTGCGAGTCCTGGAGCTTGCCGATGTTCTCCTCTGCCTCCGCTTTCAGCTGCTCCGCGCCTCCGATCACCGGCGAAGGGCTGCGGATCACGATCTGATCGAGGCTGATGTCCGGGAGGTCGACGATCGACGTGAGCGACCCGCGGATGACCGACGCGACCTCGGCGGTGTCCATCAACCGTTCCTGAATGGTGCCGATCCGCGCCCAGTCCTCCATGGCCGGCATGAGGATGTCCATGTCGAAGTCGGCGCCGAAGTCGGTGGGGAAAGTGCCGCCGACGACGAGCGTGGTGAAGCGCGCGCGGGGCTGCTCCTGCCGCCAGACCCGGATCGACATCTCCAACGCCGCCTTGCTCGAGGTATAGACGCCGAGCGCGTGCCGCGGCTGCGACGTCGATTCCGACGACATGACCGCGATGAGCCCGCCCTCCTTGGTCACCGGCAGCACTGCCCGGACCATCTGGTGGATGCCGATGACGTTGATGCCGAGGACGCGCTGCCAATCCTGGGGGCTCGCGTCGACGAAATGGCGCAAGGGCGAATAGCCGGCGCTGCAGACCACCAGGTCAACCTCGCCGACCTCGGACCGCACCGTTTCCGCCAGCGCGGCGCACGAGTCGGCGTCGGTGATGTCGACGACCACCGGAAGGCCGCCGTCGGCCTCGACCGCAAGTGCTTCCAGCCGGTCCTGCCGGCGCGCAGCGAGCAGCACCTTGGCGCCGTCCCGCACCGCCTGGAGCGCGAACTCCCGGCCGATGCCCGAGGAGGCGCCGACCACCAGAACCCGCTGACCCTCCAGCGAACGTGCCATGTGCTGCCTCCTCGAACATCAGTGCTTTGCCAGTGCTTGCCGTGGAGTACATCAGCCACGGCGGCGGAAAGCCTGGCAGAGGTCAGCGACTCGCGGCAAGCGCCAGGCTGAGGGCGACCGCATCTTCCCCGATGGCACCTGGCCAGTCGGGCCGGCCGGCGGCGCCGCCGGAAGCCGTGCGCCGCCAGGTCGCGCCGCCGTACGCGCCGCCTGCAGCACCGGCGATGGCGATGACGGCCGCTGTGACCCGGGTCCGCGGGGACCCGCCGACCCGGTTGGCAAGCTGCAGCCCACCGGCGGCCCCGGAGACGAACCGGGCGACGAGTCCGGGCGGGGTCAGCCGGCTCGGCGTCTTGGGCAGCTTGTCGACGATCAGCTCGCCACCGATCGACAGCAGGCGTGAGGTGTTGGCCAGCGTCAGACCGACGTCCCGCACATCGTGCAGCGCAGGCGCGTTGAACCCCAGGCTGCTGCGCATGCCTGACGCGACACCCAGCGCCAGCGCGCGGGCGAGCAACCCCTTTCCGCTGCCGTACTTGCTTGTGCCCATGGCCCCTCCCGATCGGCTCGCCTTGCGTCGCTCTACCTTCGTGGATACAACCCCACGGACGGACGGTCCCGGCGGGCGCATGAGGAGGCAATAGTGGGTCGGCTCGACAATCAGGTCGCGCTCGTGACTGGCGCGGCATCCGGCATCGGCTATGCGTGCGCGTTGCGCTTCGCTCAAGAGGGCGCGGTCGTCGTCGGCTTCGACCGTCACGAGTGCCCCGAATGGAAGGCCGTCGCGGACGCGGCACCGAAGAACTCCTACGTCGTCGGTGACGTCACCG
>DATAVO010000146.1:0-24598 GCA_036267695.1 Frankiaceae bacterium | reverse complement strand
TACTTCGGGTGAGCGCACTCCAGCCGGACGTCGATTCCATGCTGCCGTCGGCATGCACCACGAGGCCTTCGTAGCCGTCGAGTGACTCGAGCCAGGCGCGCGCGTCCGGCCCCATGACGAAGGCGGCGGTCGCGTAAGCGTCGACGAGGGTGAGTTGGCGGCCGACGACGGTGACCGAGGCGAGTCCGACGGCGGCATTCCCGGTGCGGGGATCGACGATGTGCGGACCGCGCTCCGCGGTTCCAGACGTGGCGACGGCAAGATTGCGGCCCGCCACTACCGTCAGAACCCGCTGGCTCTGCTGTGGATCGGCGATCCCGATCCGCCACGGCTGGCCCGGCGCCGATTCGCCTTCCATCTGGATGTCTCCGCCGCCGTTGACAGCGTGATTGCGGCAGCCGTGTGCGGCCAGCAGATCGCTGGCACGCTCGATCGCCCAGCCTTTCACCATGCCCGACGGATCCAGCCGCCCTGCGGCCCGCATGGAGAAAGCGCCTTTGCTTTCAGCGCAGACCTGCTCGCACAGGGCAAAGACTTCTTGCACCTGCGCGGAACACTCCCGGAGGGAAAGCTCGCCGCGGCCGAGTCTGCTGACCGCGCTGTCGGCGCGATACGTGCTGAAGGTTTCGTCGACTTCGTGAAGCCACGCGACCGCTTCGGCGAGCGCGTCAGCCCAGTCGCCCGGATCGCGTATGTCGAAGGAAAAGACCGTGCCCATGCAGTGTTCGACGTGGACCGTCCCTGACCTGGTGGGCCCAGTGGGCCCAGTGGGCAGCTTGGGTCTGGTCGCCTCTGACGCCACCGCCGTCACCGCTTAGGACTTGAGCTTGTCGAGGGCGCTCTGCAGAGACTGGACGTAACCGTCGCTGGTGTACGTGGCACCCGAGACGATGTCGATGTTCGCCGTTCCCGCGGCCAGCGCCTCCTGGTTCAGCTGAGGGATCGCGTAGCTGTTGATCTCCTGGTCGCGGGGGTCGTTCTGGGGGTAGTCGATCGCATCGACGCTGGTGATCTTGCCATTGACAGCAGTGATCTTCACCTGCACCGGGCCGTAGCGGGTGTCCGCGGAATCGCCGGTGACGGTCTTGGTGCCCGTCGTCGAGCCACTGCTGGATCCGCTACTGGTCGACCCACTGCTGGATGAACCCGTGCTGCCCGAGCCGGTGCTCGTCGAGCCGGTATCGGTGGAGCCGCTCGTGCCCGTCGACCCCGATGAGCTCGCTGAGGGCTTCGTGACCGGCGGGGCCGACTGGGACTTGAAGCCCAGCAGCAGCACCAGTACGGCGACGGTGCTGGTGACGGCGAGGACGACGCGACGCATGAGGGTTTCCGATTCTCAGAACGTGAAGGATTCGGTATGGATCTGCCGGCGGGGGACCCCGAGCGAGCGCAGGGCGCTCATGACGGTTGTCTCCATCGCGTCCGGTCCGCAGACGTAGACGTCGTTGTCGGCAAGGCCCGGGATGCGGGCCAGCGACTGTGCCGACAGCGGATCGCCGCCGAGCCGTGCACGGGACCCGACGATGATGTCGAGCTTGGCGTGCCGTGACGCGGCAATGGCTTCGAGTTCGCGGCGGAAGAGGACTTCTCGTTCGTCGCTTTCCCGGTAGATCAGGGCGAGCTCGCCGGGCCACGCCCAGATCGACTCATACAGCGCGCGCAGCGGGGTGATGCCGACGCCGGCGGCGATCAGCAGCACGCGGCGCTGGGTGCGGCGCTGCCCGGTGAACGTGCCGTACGGGCCCTCGGCAAAGACGCGGGTGCCGGGAGTCAGCCGTGCAAGCGCCCGGCTGTGGTCCCCCAGATATTTGACGGTGAAGCGCAGCATCCGCGGGTCGGCCGGCGCGGAGAGCGAATACGGGTTCGATGCCCACCACATGCCCTTGGTGAGGAACCGCCAGCGGAAGAACTGTCCAGGCTGGGCCGCCAGCTCCTCCAGGTGGTCACCCGTCACCAAGACGGAAAGGGCGGTCGGGGATTCGGCGACCACTGACACCACGCGTAACCGGTGGCGCGAGTTCTTCACCAGCGGCCCGATGATCCGGTACCAGATGAGCGCACCGAAGACGGCGATGTAGAGCGCGGCCCAGAAGATGCGCGCGGCCTGATTCGTCATGAACTCGGCGCCGTTGGCGAACTGGTGGCTGAAGGCCAGCGCGATCGCCAGATAGGTGTAGAAGTGCAGGTAGTACCAGGTTTCGTAGGCGAGCTTGCGCCGGGCTGCGCGCATCGAGCTGACGCCGACGCCGACGAAAAGCAGGCCCGCGACGCTGCCGGCGAGCACATCCGGATAGCTGCGCAGGAGCGTCCATCCCTGATGCACGACATTGGTGTGCGCGGTGAACGCGTAGCCCCAGGTGATCAGCAATCCGTGGGCGACGATCAGGCAGACGGTGTAGCGGCCGCCCATCGAGTGCCAGCGGGCCAGCCGGTCGGCGCCGAGGCCGTTCTCCAGCGGTGGCAGCCGCGCCATGAGGGCAACGAGGATCACGACGGCGTAGCCGGCTAGCAGTCCGGTGATGCGCCCGGCGCTGGTGACCCAGTCGCCGAAGCCGGAGATGTAAGGCGTGTTGACCCACCAGAGGCCAATCGTCGCGACGGCACCGGCGGCGATGAGGCCGAGGGCGACCGGGGGCTCCGCCCGTAAGGGCTGACGGGTCGGCGCCAACTGCGAGGGGGACAGCTGCGACGGGGATTGCGGACCTGTCGTCGCCGGTCGGATGGGCCGACCGGCGGCGGGGGCAGCAGGCGCGAGTGCCGACTCCATATGCAGACTGTCGGCGGGGCGGCTCTGGAATGGATGAGGAATTGCTATGCGTGGGCTGTGAATGATCCCGCCGCGCCGCTGCGTGGCCCGGTCTGTAGAAAGAAGCCATGAAGGCACCGGCGGAACTGTTCGATCTGACAGGCAAGGTCGCTCTGGTCACCGGTGGCAGCCGGGGGATCGGGCGGGCGGTCGCCGAGGGGTTCGCCGTCGCCGGAGCCGACGTCGTCATCGCCAGCCGCAAGCTCGCCGGCTGCGAGCAGGCGGCGAGCGAGATCCGGGCGGCGACGGGGCGGCGCGCGCTCGGGGTCGCCTGCCACGTCGGCAAGTGGGAGGAATGCGACGCGCTTGTCGAGACCGTCTACCGCGAGTTCGGTAAGTGCGACGTGCTGGTGAACAACGCGGGGATGTCACCGCTCTACGACGGGCTCCCGTCCGTCTCCCGTGAGCTTTACGACAAGGTGCACGCGGTGAACGCGAGCGGCCCGTTCCGGCTGTCGGCGCTCATCGGGACCCGCATGGCCGAGGGTGACGGCGGCTCGATCATCAACGTCACCACCGCCGGCTCCTTGCGTCCTGACGTGACAGACCTGCCATATGCCATGGCGAAAGCCGGCCTGAACGCGCTCACGCTCGGCCTCGCCGGTGCCTGGGCGCCGAAGGTGCGGGCCAACCTCGTGCTCCCCGGAGCGTTCGACACCGACATCGCCAAGGCCTGGACACCGGGGGCGAAGGAGCGCGCCGCCGGGTTGAACCCGATGGGCCGCATCGGGGTGCCGAACGACATGGCGTCGGTCTGCCTGTTCCTGGCCAGCGAGGCATCCGGCTATGTCAACGGCGCGCAGATCCTCGTCGACGGCGGGCTGTTCCGGAGTCTGTGACGGGCGCTCTAGCTGGCGCCCTTGGTGAGTAGCGGCAGGTGGGCGACCCCGCGCACGTTGCTGGAGACGTGGCGCACCGCCCGGGATTCATCCACCGCGAAGTCCGGGAAACGCGTCAGCAGTTCCTCGAAGGCCACGCGCATTTCGAGCCGGGCGAGGTGAGCGCCGATGCAGCGGTGAACGCCGAAGCCGAAGTAGATCGTCGACGGGTCGCTTTCCCGGCTGATGTCGAAGCGGTCGGGATCGGGATACGCCCGTGGGTCGCGCATCGCCGCCGCCGTCGCGAGCATGACGCGTGAGTTCTGCGGAATCGTCACGCCGTGCAGGGTGACGTCCTCGGTGGTCAGCCGCCCCTGCAGCTGCGACGGCGGGTCGTAGCGCAGCACCTCGTCCGCTGCCGCACCCGAGCGCGAGGGGTCTGACGCGAGCAGCCGGCGCTGGTCGGGAAAGGACGTGAAAGCCATGGTGCCGTTGGGGATTCCCTTCGCCACCGTCTCGTGGCCCGCGAACGCGATCTCCTGGAAGCGGATCGCGACCTCGGCGGCCTCGAGCTTGCGGGTACGCGTGCCCTCGTCGTCGTCGTCGACCTCAGTGTTCATGATCACGCTGATGATGTCGTCGCGTGGATTGCTCTCCCGGTCGACCACCAGCCCGTGGAAGATCTCGAAGATGCGGATCTGCGCCAGCATCTGCTTTTCGGCCAGGCCCGGATCGTCGGTGCGGGCCAGCGTCTGATCGGCCAGCTCGTGGATCTCGTCGCGAAGGCTGTGCGGGATGTTGAGCAGTTCGCTGATGACGTTGAGCGGCAGCTGCAACGCGAACTGCTCGGCCACGTCGAACTCTGGCTCGCCGACGAAGGGATCGAGCAGCTCGCGGCAGCGCTCCCGGATGTAGGGCTCGAGCGCGTTGATGCGCCGCGGCGTGAAGACCTTTCCGATCACCTTGCGGTGCCAGCGATGCTCGGGCGGGTCCTTCGCGATCAGTAGCGGCCCGGTCTGCTCCGGAGGCATCTTCTCGATCGTCGGCCCGGCGGTGCTGGAGAAGCGGGCGAAGTCGTTGTGTGACGCCATCACGTCGGCGTGCCGCGAGAGCAGCCAGAAGTCGAGCTTGTCATTGCGGTAGACCGGCGCCTCCTCGCGCAGCCGCGCGAAGATCGGGTACGGATCGCAGAACGTCTCGTAGTCGTACGGGTCGTACTCCAACGAGTCAGTGGCGGTGTCGGTCATATCGGCGATAGGCCTTTCTGCGTGGATCAGGCGGGCTGGCGGGTAGCCGCAGCGAAAGCATGCAACTCGCGGGAGACGTCGGGTCCGCTGGGGGCGAAGATGACCTCCTGATACCCCGCGGCGGCGAGCCCGGAAATCCCCGAAACGATGCTCTCGGGCTCGCCCACGAGTGCTCGGGTGATGACCCGCATGTCGCAATGCGGCAGCAGTCCGCGGTCGCGAGCGGTGAGGTGGGTGACGTGTCCTTCGAACGTGAGCAGGTGCCGTTCTCCTTCAGGAGCAAGGGATTCCAGCGACGCGCGCCATTCCCGGCCGCCGGGGAGCGCATCGACAGCGGCGCCGCCGTGGGCGTACGCGCTGTGCCAGTCCAGGACGCGCCACGGGCCGAGAGCCTCTTTCGCGCGGGCCGAATTCGGGTCTTCACCGGGCTCGAGGACGGTGCCCCAGGTGATGGTCGCGGAAGGGAGCGTCGGGTGCGGCGGGCCGATGACTCCATCGGCAATGTCCGCGGCCAACGCGTGGCCCTTCGGGCCGAAAGCGCTCAGCCAGAGGTCGACGTCGAGCGGCCGGGGCGCCGTGAGCTCCGGGAAATGCATCATCCGCGCGGCGGCGCCATCCAGGATCACCGTTTCGCCGGCGAGTAACTGCCGCAGGGCGGTCACGTAGTCGGCGAGGGCGGCGAGGGTCATCGGCCGCTGTCCGGCGACCAGTCTCGCTGTCAGGCCCGTTCCGAAGCAGGCTCGGAAGCGGCCTTGCGACAGCCGGGCGATCGCCGCGATGGCGGACGCCATCGTCATGACGGAACGTTCGCCAGGGACGAGGACGGCCGTCGCCAGCCCGATCCGGCGGGTGCGTTCTGCGGCGAGCGCGAGGTGAATGAAAGGGTCTTCCCACAGCGGCGCCGAGTCGTAGATCCAGACCCGGGCGTAGCCGAGCTCCTCGGCGAGGGCTGCGAGATCGGCGAAGTCGGGGCCCGGCGGGAGCCCACAAGACAGTTCGAGCTCAGCCACTTCCGGCACCGTTCCGCATCAGCCAGCGGAGATGGCGTGCTCGGGGCAGCTTGCCGCGGCACGTCGGACCGCATCTTCCAGCCCAGCGGGCACCTCGTGGGACTGGACCTCGGAGTAGCCGTCG
Organism: Frankiaceae bacterium; assembly: GCA_036267695.1. GTDB lineage: Bacteria > Actinomycetota > Actinomycetes > Frankiales > Frankiaceae > DATAZK01. Next base: position 18,593 of record DATAVO010000146.1, on the reverse strand, counting down.
TCGTTCAGGACGAAGACCTCAGGGCAGATCGTGGTGCAGACGCCGTGTCCGCGGCAGCTGTCCTCGTCGATCGAGACCTTCATCGGACCTTCACGGGGCGGGATCCGTCGCAGCGTCGAATTCCAGGTGCAGCTCCCGAACCCCACGCAGGATGAAGGTCGGCAGGTACTTGAAGCGCCGATCACCCGCCCGACCATGGACGGCTTCGGCGAGGCGGATGTCGCTCGTGCGGTCCAGTAGACGCTCGATCGACGCGCGGGCCTCGGCACGCGCCAACGGCGCTCCCGGGCAGGTGTGCACCCCGCGTCCGAACGCGATGTGGTGACGGGCATTGGCACGCGTGACGTCGAAGGTCGCCGGGTCCGGGAAATGGCGCGGGTCGCGGTTGGCAGCGCCGTTCATGAGCATGAAGGTGGTGCCGGCGGGAACGTCGACCCCGCCGACCGTGACCGGTACGCGCGAGAGCCGGAAGTCACCCTTGATCGGGCTCTCGAACCGCAGCGTCTCCTCGATGAAGTTCGGGATCCGATCACGTTCACGGCGCAGCAGGTGCTGCAGCTCGGGCTGCTCGCTCAGGATCATCAGTGCCGAGCTCAGCAGCCGGACGGTCGTCTCCTGGCCGGCTGAGAAGACATTGGCCGCTACCCGTACGACATCGCCGACCTCAGGGATGGATCCGTCGGGAAAGGTCGCCGCGGCCAGCCCGCCGAGGACGTCGGGACGCGGCTCGCGCCGGCGGTCCTCGATGTAGGCGGCAAAGCGGTCATAGAGGAACTCGAGCGGATGGTGCTCCAGGGCGCGATTGCCGGTGCCGCCGATCGCCGCTTGTGACCGCGGCCGGCGGATCAGCCCGTCGACGAACTGCTGCTGATCGTCCTCGGGAACGCCGAGCAGGTCGGCGATCACCAGCAGGCTGAAAGGCCCGGCGAACTCGGCGATGAAGTCACCCTCGCCGCGGGCGAGCAGCGGATCGAGCAGCCGGTCGGCGAGCTGCCACATCACCGCCTCGTTCTCCTTCAGGCGCTTGGGCGTGATGAGCCGCATCAGCAGCGCGCGGTGCTGGGTGTGGACCGGCGGGTCGAGTGAGGGCAGCTGATCGCTCATCGGCAGCTCGTCGCGATGCGCCTCGATGAGCGCGGTGACATCGTCACCCTCGAGCGGGACCGGGAAGCCGGGGAATGGCCCCGTGGTGGCGGTGCACGAGGAGAAGCGCTCGGTGTCGCTGAGCACCTGGATCGACTCGTCGTAGCCCGTCACCATCACGACGCCGTGGTGCGGCTCACGGGTGACCGGACACTGCGCCCGCAGTGATTCGTAGTACGGGTAAGGGTCGGCAACGAGCTCATCGCCGCGGAAGAAGTCGATCGCTTCGATGTCGTCCATCGCCTGCTCACCCTCCGGGCTATTGACGCTCATGTCAATATTCGCGCTTGTGTCCGCGTCCAGCCCAGCCACCGCCGGCCGAAAGGCCTCGCTCGCGGCGCAGCCAAATTGGGAATGCCATTCTCGCTGAAGCGAGTTGGATTGACGCTCATGGGAACGCTATTCTGCGCCCCTGGCGACAGGAGGTGCAATGGCAGCAGACTTCGAGGCCGATCCTGCTCGGAGGCGGCGAAGTGCGGCGGAGCCACCGTGGCAAATCTGCGGCGGTCGCCTGCCGTCAAAAGGTGTACCGATCGTTACGGATGAACCTTGACTTCGACGTCAAAAAAACTGTAACTTCACTCACACGCTCGGCCCCGGAGCCGCTCAGGTCGAGCCCGGTACCACGGCAAACACCGGCATTCACCGTTCGCAAGGGAGCGATGGTTGACGACACAGGAAGCGGTGCTGGCCGCTCACAGCCCGGGCGTCGTGACCGCTCCCTTCGTCGCCACGCGCACCGGCCGCTAGGACCCGAAGAGCGTTGACCCAGGTGTCCTATGAACCCCAGGCGTCGAGGTCCAGCGCGGTTGCCGCCTGCCTGGCGGACTCCGGCGCAGAGGAGAAGGCATGCTGCAATACGTTCTAGCCGGACTGGCGCTCGGATCCATCTACGCGATCGCGGCGTCGGCGCTCGTCGTCACCTTCGTCTCCTCAGGTGTGCTCAATTTCGCGTTCGGCTCGATGGCCTTCGTCGTCGCCCGCGTCTACTACTGGCTGAACTCCGAGCACCACATGTCCACCATCGGTGCCGGGCTGCTGTCGATCCTGGTGCTGGCGCCGCTGATGGGCATCGTGCTGTATGCCGTGCTTTTCCGGTTTGTGCGGGGAAAGTCGACCCTGATCAAGCTGGTGACCACCATCGGCCTGTCCGTCGCTTTGCCCCCGATCTGCGACCTGATCTTCGGCACCCAGACCATCACTTCGGCGCCGGGCCTCGGCTCGCTGAACGACAAGCCCTACAAGTTCCTCGGCGCTGCCGTCACGACTGACCAGGTGCTGATCTACGGTTTCCTGCTGCTCATCCTCATCGTCGGCACACTCGTTCTGCAGTTCACCGACATCGGCCTGCGGGTGCGCGCGATGGTCGATTCCGAGGCGATGACCTCGCTGTCGGGCACCAGCCCCAACCGCGTCTCGATCGGCGTCTGGGCGGTCAGCGCCACCCTCGCCGGGCTTGCGGGCGTACTCGTGGCTCCCGCCAACGGACTCTCGCCTACGGGCATGACGACGTTGATGGCCGCCGCGTTCGCGGCTGTCGTCGTCGCCCGGCTGCGCTCGCTGCCCGGTGCGGTGGCGGCGGCACTCGCGATGGGCATCGTCACTGACGTCATCCAGAAGTACCTGCCGCCCAACAGTTCCTTCACCGCCGCGATCATCCCCAGCATCCCGTTCGCGTTCATCGCCGTGGCCTTGATCATCCAGTCGATCGGGTCGCGGACGATCGACGAGTCGGCCGGTGTCGGTGGCCCGCTGGACAAGGCGATCCGGCCGGCGAACATCGACACGGAAGACGCGACCGCGTCGACGGAAGCGCAGACGCTGTGGGAGCGCGGCCTCAGCCTTCTCCCGCTTGCGGCAGTCGCCGTGCTGCCGCTCATCTTCTCCGGGTCGGCGTTCTGGCTCGGCCTGACCGCGCTCGGCATGTGTTACGGGATCACGTTCCTCACCTTCACCATCGTGACAGGCGAGGGCGGGATGCTGTGGCTGTCACAGATTATTTTCGCCGGAGTGGGGGCGCTTGGCGCGCCGCAGTTCGCCAACAGCTGGCACATCCCGATCCTTTTGGCGATCGTGGTATCGGCCTTCGTCGCTGCCATCGGAGGAGCCATCATCGGGCTGCTCACGATCCGGCTGGGCGATCTGTACGTGGCGCTCGCGACGCTGACGTTCGGCCTCCTGATCGAGACGCTCGTCTTCACCCGCGCGCGCTTCCTGCAGGGCGGTCTCGGTGTGGTGGTCACCCGGCCGACCTTCGCCACCGGCGACCTGGCGTTCTCCTACCTGGCCTTCGGGGCGTTCCTCATCCTCGCCATACTCACCTGGAACCTCCGGCGCTCGACCAGTGGGCTGGCGCTACGGGCGGTACGCGACAGCCAGGCCGCCTCCCGCACGCTCGGGCTGAGCATCATCCAGGTCAAGATTCTCGTCAGCACGATCGGCGCCTTCACGGCAGCGATCGGTGGCGGATTCCTGGCGATGGAGACGCTCACCGCCCAGCCGTCGTCCTACGCGACGTTCCTCGGCCTGGTCTGGCTCGCTGTAGTAGTCACGCTGGGCGTGAGGTCGGTGACGGCAGCAGTCCTCGGCGGCATGGCGTTCACGCTGCTGCAGGGCGTCCTGACGACGTACGTGCCTGCTCGTTGGGGCGAGCTGCCGGCGATCCTCTTCGGCTTGGGCGCCATCGGTGTCGCGCGCAGCCCGGAAGGGGCGGTGTTGCACACCGGCAGGCAGGTGCGCGGGCTGCTCGGCAAGATTCTGCCTCGAGCGGGCGGGGCTGACGGCTTGTCGCCGCTGGCCCTGGACGAGGTGCGGCTGGATGCTCCCACGAGTCGCCTGGAAACCCCCGCTGTTGCTGAGGTTCCAGTCGACGTGGCAGCCGAAACCGGATCGATGATCAAGGCCAAGCCATGAGCGGGCAGACCCGGCTGGAATGCGTCGGCGTGACGGTGCGCTTCGGCGGGCTGGTCGCCGTACGCGAGGTGAGCCTGGCGCTGCCGCCGGCGAGCATCGTCGGTCTGGTCGGACCGAATGGCGCCGGCAAGAGCACCTTGTTCGCCGTGCTGTCCGGGCTGTTGCGCCCGACGTCAGGTCGTGTGCTGCTCGACGGCGAAGACATCACCGACACCCGTCCTCAGGTGCGGGCGGCGCAGGGTCTGGCGCGCACGTTCCAGCATCCGGAACTGTTCGTCGGCATGACGATCCGGGACCATCTGGTCATCGCTCATCGGGCCAAGCACGCCAAGGGTCGCGTGCTGTCCGACGCCTTCACGATGGGTAGCCTTCGCCGGCCGCCCAAGGCGGAAACCGAGGCCATCGACGAGCTGATCGAACTGCTGGGCCTCACCGGCATCGCCAACCGTTCGGCCGTCGGGCTTCCACTCGGCGTCGCACGTCTCGTGGAGCTCGGGCGGGCGCTTGCCGCCTCGCCTCGGGTGCTGCTGCTGGATGAGCCATCGTCGGGTCTGGACTCGGCAGAAACCCAGCGTTTCGAGGCAGTTCTGCGCCGGGTGGCGCAGGAGCGGGACATCTCGGTGCTGCTCGTCGAGCACGATGTCGAGCTCGTGATGCGCCTGTGCAGCAAGGTCAACGTGCTTGACTTCGGTGCGCTGCTGGCCAGCGGAACTCCAGCCGAGGTCCGGGGCAATCCCGCGGTGCGCGCGGCCTATCTCGGGCAGGAGCTGGCCGTCGAAGCCAAGGCGGCCGATCCCGCCGCGCTCGAGGAGCAGGCGGTGCTGGCCCGGGTGGAAGACGTTTCTGCAGGACCCGAGGCGGTGCCTGCGAGCGTGTCCAAGGGCCCGTTGCTGACGGTCGAAAATCTCGCGGTCCGCTATGGCGATGCGGTCGCGCTCAACGGCGTCTCCTTCAGCCTGATGGAGGGCCGAGCCCTCGCCGTGCTCGGGGCCAACGGCGCCGGCAAGAGCAGCCTGGCGCGAGCAATTTCGGGCCTGGTGCCCTCGGCGGGAGGGCGGATCGAGTTCGACGGTCGCGCGATCACCAAGCGCTCGCCGCACCGCATCCGCCGCATGGGACTGGTCCATCTTCCCGAAGGACGCGGGGTTTTCCGTGGCCTGTCGGTCATCGACAACCTGAAAATGGCGTCAGCGACGATGGAGGGCCGGCGGGCGCGACGCGAAGCGGTGGACCTGGCGCTCGAAATCTTCCCGGGGCTCGCGTCACGCCGCGGACAGACCGCAGGGCTGCTGTCGGGTGGTGAGCAGCAGATGCTCTCGCTCGCGCGCGCGCTGGCCACCAATCCGAAGCTCATCATCGCCGACGAGATGTCGCTCGGGCTCGCACCGCTCGTCGTCGACCTGGTCTTCGACGGTCTGGTGCGAGCGCGCAGCGCGGGCGTCACCGTCATCATGATCGAGCAATACGTCCACCGGGCATTGGGTTTTGCCGACGACTGCCTGGTGCTCCAGCGCGGGGCGATTGCGTGGCAGGGCTCAGCGCAGGACGCGCACGGCGAAGTAGTCCGCCACTACCTCGGCGACGCGATGACAGCCACGGCGGCGGCGTCTTAGCTGCTGGCAGTCCTAGCAGGTTTCAGCAACCAACACACAGGCGGGGAGCTCCATGAGCCACAGTAGGAAAACAGCGGTGGTCGCCACCGCGGCGGCACTGCTTGCGGTCGCCGCGTGCGGCTCCTCGTCCAAGTCCGGGGGCGGCGGCAGCACTCCGACGGGTGCGGCGTCGACGAACAGCACTGGCGGCGGCAGCACCGCGCCGGCGGCTACCAAGACCGTCACCGTTGGGGTTTTGGCTGACTTCACAGGTCCGGCTGCGTCGGGCAACAAGACCGTCACCGACGGCGTCAACGCCGGCGCCGTCTACGCTGCCCGCAACGGCTACAAGATCAAGGTCATCACAGCGGACACGGCGACGAACCCGGCGACGGCACTGTCTGCAGCGCAGAAGCTGGTGACCCAGGACCACGTGTCCATCGTCATTGCTCATTCGGCCATCACGTTCGCCGCATCGACCTACCTGACCTCGCATGGTGTCGCGGTCATCGGTGCTGGTGAAGATGGTCCGGAGTGGACGACGTCGAAGAACATGTTCTCGGTCTTCGGCGCGCTGCACACCACGAAGGTCTCCGACACCCTCGGCAAGTTCTACAAGATGCAGGGTGTGACCACGGTTGGCGCCGTCGGCTACAGCATCTCGCCGCTCTCGTCGGAAAGTGCGAAGGGGTCCATCGCCTCGGCGGAATCGGTGGGGCTGAAGAACGGCTACCTGAACGCGAACTTCCCCTTTGGTAGCACCGATGTTGGGCCGGTGGTGCTGGCGATGAAGTCCGCGGGCGTTGACGGATTCACCGCGACGACCGACCCGAACACCGCCTTCGCGCTCGTCACCGGCCTCAAGCAGGCCGGCGCTGACATCAAGGTCGCCATCTTCGCGACCGGATACGGCGGCGACCTGACCCAGGCCGGTCCCGGTGCTCTCAACGCCGCACAGGGTGTCTACTTCTCACTCGGCTATGAGCCGGTCGAGATGAACACCACGGCCACCAAGCAGTTCGAGAGTGACCTGACGGCAGCGGGCGTCAAGGGCAAGCCGACCTACGCCGACTACAACGGCTACACCTCGATCGGCCTGCTGGTGCGGGCGCTCAAGGCGAACGGCGGCAGCACGAAGTCCTCCGACGTGATTTCGGCACTGTCCAACATTCACGACTGGGACGCGCTCGGCCTGTTCGGTACCCACAAGCTCGACATCAACGACCGCGACAACCTCGTCGGCGGTACCGACAACTGCTCATGGATCACCAAGCTCAATGGCTCGAACTTCGAGTTGGTGCCCAACGCCGATCCGATCTGCGGGAAGACCCTCAGCGTGACGGTGTCGGCATCCTCGTGATTGCGTCCTGACTCAAAGCTCCGGGGGAAGGAAGCCAGGGGCGGCCGGCATTCGCTGACCGCCCCTGGCGCTTTGAGATGAGGCGGATTCGTGAGCGAGTTCATGAAGGACGCGGGAGCTGGCGAGAGCGTCCTGTCCGAGATCGATGTCGAGGGGGTGGCTCTTGTCACGCTGAACCGGCCCGAGCGTCGCAACGGGTGGACTCCGGCGCTCGAGGCTCGGTTCTTCGCGGTGATGGAGCAGCTCGACATCGACCCCGCCGTGCGAGTGGTCGTCGTGACCGGCGCCGGGAAGACGTTCTGTCCCGGCATGGACACCGGCCGGCTCGAGGAGATCGCCGGCAAGCCCCTCGATCTGCGCGGGCGGCGTCCACCCGTGCATCTGTGGCGGTTCCGCAAGCCGATGATCGCGGCCGTCAATGGCGCCTGCGCCGGTGTCGGGCTCGTCCTCGCGCTCGCGTGTGACGTGCGGTTCGCCGCTGAAGCCGCCCGATTTTCCACGGCTTTTGCCCGCCGCGGGCTGGCCGGCGAATATGGTGCGACGTGGCTGCTGCCGCGGCTCGTCGGCACGGGCCGCGCGAGCGATCTGTTGCTTTCCGCACGGGTCATCGATGCGCAGGAGGCGCTACGGATCGGGCTCGTCGAGTTCGTGACGGATCGCGATGTGGTGACGCCTGCGCTCGACTACGCACGCGACATGGCCCTCCATTGTGCGCCGACGTCACTGGCGATGATGCGTCACCAGTTGCACGCCGACGCCCAGTCCGATTTCCCGACGGCGTTGACGGCGGCGTACCGGGCGATGACCGCGGCGGTCGAAGGTGCCGCGTTTCGCGAGGGGCTGGACAGCTTCCTGGAGGGACGCCCGCCGGTCTTCCCCGGCCTGCCTGATGACTACCGTCCCGAGTCCATCACTGGCCGCCGCTTGCGGGAGGTCGACCATGACCCCTCGCCCTAGTCCCAGGCTTTAGCGGGCCCGCCTCTGCTGCATGGCTTCCACCGCATCCCAGTGGGCATCAGCGATCCATAGCTTCGCAAACGTATCGGCGGCGGCAGCCTCGAGGTCCTGATGCGTCGCCGGAACCGCTGCAGCGACGACGGATTTGACGGCGCGCGTCGTGCCTACCGAGGCGGCGGCCAGCCGCCGCGCCAGGCCTTGCCACTCGTCGTCGAAGGTCGCCCGTGGCACGACGATGTCGATGAGTCCGATGTCGCGGGCGGCGGCGGCGTCATAGAGCTCGCCGGTGGCGATGGCCAGCAGCGCCGGGCCGCGACCGATCCGCTGGGCGAGGCGCTCCGCCCCGCCCCAGGCCGGCATGATTGCGAGCGAGACCTGGTTGAAGCCGATCCTGACGTCATCGGCCGCCAGCCTGATGTCGGCGGCGATGGCTACTTCCGCGCCGCCTCCGAGCGCGTGTCCGTTTAGCGCGGCGATGACCGGAAGTGGGAAGGCGGCCACCCGATCGAGGAGGCCACGCACCAGCTTCGCCATGGCGACCGCATCGTCATGGGTACGTACCGTCGCCAACTCCTTCAGGTCACCGCCGGAGACGAACGCGCGATCGCCTCCGCCGCGGATGACCAGCACTGCGGCATCGGAACCCTGCACCTCATCGAGGGCGGCGCCGAACTCGACGACGGTCCTGAATCCGATGGCATTGCGAACGGACGGGCGGTCGACGGTGATGACGGCGATCCCCCCATCGATCTGGACGCGGACACCCTCGGTGCGCTCTGGCTCGGTCACGACAGCAGAATATCCCTCTCCATTGGAGAGATGAACATATCCGCAGTAGGCAGGCGACGTTGCTTCCCCCGGAGAGGGTCTTTGCCGCATACTTGGAGGATGGACGAGGAGGTCTTCAGCGAAGCCGGGCTGCCCCTCGAGGTCAGCTATGGGCCTGGCGATCTTCCGGCCGCCGAGGCGCTGCCGCCGCCCGGTGAGTTTCCCTTCACCCGGGGCAATTTTCCGCGCGGCTATCGCGGCCGTTCGTGGACGATCCGGCAGTACTCCGGCTTCGGCACGCCCGAGGAGTCGAACGAGCGCTACCGCTACCTGCTCGCCCAAGGCGGCACCGGGCTCTCCGTGGCGCTCGATCTGCCGACCCAGTGCGGATATGACTCCGACCATCCCGATGTCGAGGAGGAAGTGGGCCGCGTCGGCGTCGCTCTTGACACGCTCGCTGACGCCGAGATCCTCTTCGACCAGATCCCGCTGGATTCGGTCAGCACCAGCTTCACCATCAACGGCACGGCCGCCATCCTGCTCGCGTTCTACGTAGCCGCGGGGGAGAAGCAGGGCGTGCCGCGGGCCAAGCTGCGCGGCACGATTCAGAACGACATCCTCAAGGAGTACGTCAGCCGCGGCACTTGGATCTGGCCGCCGCGGCCGTCGCTTCGGCTGATTGCTGACACGATCGAGTTCTGCGCCCAGGAAGTCCCGCGGTTCAATGCGATTTCCGTGGCGGGCGCGCATTTTCGTGACGCGGGGGCCAATGCGGCTCAGGAGATGGCGTTCACGCTCATGGACGGCATCACGTACTGCGACGAGGTCATCTCGCGGGGCCGGATGACGATCGACGAGTTCGCCCCGCAAGTGTCGTTCTTCTTCTACACACACGGCGACTTCTTCGAAGAGATCGCGAAGTACCGGGCCGGCCGGCGGCGCTGGGCGCGCATCGTCCGGGAGCGATACGGCGCGAAGGACGACCGTTCCTGCATGTTCCGGGTGGGCTGCGTCGCGGGCGGGGCATCGCTCTACGCACCCCAGGCGCACAACAACATCGTGCGTATCGCCTACGAGGCGATGGCGTCAGTGCTCGGCGGGGTGCAGTCGATGTTCACCGCCGCGTGGGACGAACCGTTTGCCCTGCCCAGCGAAGAATCCGCCACGCTCGCCCTACGCACCCAGCAGGTGCTCGCGTACGAGACGGGCGTGACCCGGGTCGCTGACCCGCTCGGAGGCTCGTACTACGTCGAAGCTTTGACCGACGCCATGGAGGAGAAGGTCATTTCCATCATGGACGACCTCGAGAAGCGGGGCGGCATGGTCGACGCGGTCGAGCAGGGATACCTGCACCGGCTGATCGCCGACGAGGCGTATCGGGTCCAGCAGCTGCTGAGCACCGGTGAGCGGTCGATCGTGGGGGTCAACACCTTCCGTACCGAGGAGCAAGCTCCCGAGGTCGAGGGTTATGAGTTCGACGAGAAAGGCCGGGCGCGTCAGCTCGAGCGCCTCGCCGAGGTCAAAAGAACCCGTTCAGCTGCTGACGTCTCGCGCACGTTGGCGGAGCTGTCGGCGGCCGCCGGGCTTGATGACGACAACCTGATGCCGCGGTTGATCGCGTGCGCAAAGGCGTACTGCACGGTGGGGGAGATGGTCGACGTGCTCAAGGAGCAATGGGGTGAATTCCAGCAACCGACAGTCTTCTAGAAGGCAGGGTCTGATGCCCGTTCGCGTACTCGTCGCCAAGCCCGGTCTCGATGGTCACGACCGCGGCGCCAAGCTCGTTGCCCGGGCCCTGCGCGACGCCGGTTTCGAGGTCATCTATCTCGGAATTCGTCAACGTCCTGAGGTGATTGCGGCCGTTGCGGTGCAAGAGGACGTCGACATCGTCGGCCTCAGCATCCTGAGTGGTGCCCATGTCGCGCTCACCCGGAAGACGGCCGATGCGCTACGCGCGGCGGGCGGCGGTGAAGTGCACATCGTCGTCGGCGGAACCATCCCGCAGCGCGACGTGCCGCGCCTCGAGGAAGCGGGCGCGATTGGCGTCTACCCGACCGGAACCCCGCTGGAGCAGGTGGTCGAGAGCCTGCGCGGGCTGGCCGACCCTCAGGCCGCGTCGTTGCGGTAGACCTGCCCGCCTTTCATCACGAAGCGGACGTCTTCGGTGACCGTGATGTCGGTCAGCGGATCGCCGGGGACGGCGATGATGTCGGCCAGCAGGCCCGCTTCGAGGCGGCCGCGGTCGTCGACCTGGATCAGCTCCGCGGAAGTGAGGGTGGCGGCCTGGATGGCCTGCAACGGGGTCATGCCGCGATCGACCATGGCCCAGAGCTCCTTGGCGTTCTGCCCATGCGGGACCGCGGGCGCGTCGGTGCCGCAAGCGATCTTGACGCCCGCTTTGATGGATTTGCCGAGCATCGCCCGGGCCCGCGGAAACACTTCTGCCGCCTTGGCTTTCAGCTCCGGAGCGGCGCGCGAGATGTCCAGGCCTTCCGAGAGGTAGCTCGTCGGGACGAGGAAGGTCCCGTGCTCGACCATGAGCTGAATGGTGTCGTCGCTGGCGAGCGAGCCGTGCTCGATGCAGTCGACGCCGGCCCGGATGCAGGCCCGAATGCCCGCATCACCATGGGCATGAGCCGCCACCCGCAGCCCGGCCCGGTGTGCTTCGTCGACGATGGCGTTGAGTTCCTCGTCGGAGTACTGCTGTGCACCCGCCTCACCGCTGTGTGACATGACGCCGCCGGACGCGGAGATCTTGATGAGCCGTGCACCGTATTTGATCTGGTACCGCACGGCCTTCCGGACCTCGGGCACCCCGTTGGCGATGCCCTCCTCCACCGACAGCGGCATGATGCCGGGCCCCAGCCGCTGGAACATCGTCGGATCGAGGTGGCCGCCGGTGGGGGTGACCGCGTGGCCGGCCGGAACGATGCGCGGGCCCGCGATCCAACCGTTGTCGATCGCGCGGGCGAGCGCGACATCGAGCAGCACCCCGCCGGTGCGCACGAACAGGCCGAGATTGCGCACCGTCGTGAAGCCCGCCATGAGCGTGGTCCGGCAGTTCAGCGTTCCGCGCAAGGTGCGGAATGCCGGATCGTCCTGGACGTCGCTGCGCGGATTGCCGCCGGACGGCCCGCCCAGCAGCATGTTGATTTCCATGTCCATCAGGCCGGGCAGTAGCGTCAGATCGCCGAGGTCGATGACGATCGCCTCAGGCGGGACCGCCGATGGAGATGCCTGCGTGATGCGCTCGCCTTCCACCAGCAGCGCACCAGGCTCGATGTACTCGCCGCTCACCACGTCGAGCATCCGCTTCGCGCGCAACAGCACGGGTGGGCCCGGGGTCGGCTCCGGTTTCGGCATCGAGCGCTCCTTTGCGCGTACAGCCCGATTCAGGGCTTGAGGTCGAGAACGCAATCAACGGACGAAGCGCCGCTGTCGGGCACGCGGGGCTGCCGCCACACCTCGACCGGGAACGAGACCGTCATGAGCGAGTAGTACATCCAGATGAGCCGGCTCGCGTCAGCGGGGAGTGCCAGGAGGTCGAACTGATCCAAGAAGGCGACCGCATCGTCGAGCCGGGGGAGGGCGGCGTCGTAGAACGCTTCGAGCTCCTCCATCGACGTCGCGATCCGCTTGGTGAAGCGTTCCTTCTCGGTGGGCAACGACCACGCCGCGTACGGCTCGAGGTCAGCGAAGGTAGCGGGCAGGGTGGCCATGGGGTCTCCTCGGGTCAGGACGCGACGGAGGCGCGCAGCGGGGTCGCGTTGGAGCGGCCGCTCTTGTAATCGTCCACGTAGCCGCGCGCGGTCGTGTGCAGGTGGCGCAGCAGAACTTCCTGATCGTTCAAGGGGAATTCGGTCACCGCGCGTGACTCGAGCATGGTCTGCGTCGCCTCGAGCGTGTTGCCGTCCTGCAGCGCGTACTCCTTGAACGTGACGGCGGCCAACTCCTGGGCCAGCCGCTCGCGGGAGCTCTTCGGCGGTACGAAATACAGCCCGCCCTCGAAGATGTGCGTGTTGTAGGACGTCGGCCAGTAGTGGTAGGTCAGATACCAGTTGGGCGCCCAGAGCAGGATCATGAAATTCGGGAAGAAGACGAAAGAATCGACGCCCCACGCAGGGCTACGCGCGGGATTGACGCCGGGCGGTAGATCGAAGTCGATCGGACGGTCCCACGGACCGAAAAGGCCGCTGCGCACGGCCCGCTCGATCGGCTTCACCATGCTCTCGTCCTTGGGCGGCGACATCCCGCCCCATGACGACACCATCGAGTGCGGTCCGTCGATCTGATAGCTCAACGCCTCATAGCCATAGCTCGACAGCTTGCGCGATTCCTCGGCGACGGACTGCTTCGCGTGCAGCACGGGCGCGTGGTAGAACTCCGCGAACGCGTCGATGAACAGCTTCCAGTTGGCGCCGATCTCCGCCCGGAACTTGGTCACCTGCGTCATCTCGTGGAACGGGTATCCCGCCAGGCCCGCCCCGAGACCGCCCATGTAGTCGGTCAGAGATCGCGTGTCCGCTGTGTCTCCAGCGTCGAGGTTGACGAAGATGAAGCCTTCCCATACCTCGGCGCGGACCGGAGCCAGCCCGAACTTGGACTTGTCGAGATCGAAGAACTCCGACTCCTGCTGGACGAAGGTGAGATCGCCCTTCAGGCCGTAACGCCACCCGTGGTACTTGCAGGTGAACTGCCGGCAGGTTCCAGCAGTCTCCTCGGCCGGAAACTCGTTCCACACCAGCTTGTTTCCGCGGTGACGGCAGATGTTGTGGTACGCCCGCACTGAACCCTCAGCACCGTCGGTGTCGCGCACGATGATGACCGACGTGCGTGCCGCGTCGAGCTCCTTGGTGAAGTAGCTGCCCTTGCGCGGGAGCTGCTCGACACGTCCCACATTCAGCCAGGTGCGGCGAAAAATCGCGTCACGCTCGAGCTCGTAGTGCTCGGGGGAGATCGAGTCCTCGTACGAGACCGGCGTGGTGTCGAGCTTGAAGTGCTCGGTCCAGGAGCCCTCGGCGGGCTTGGCGAAGTGAGCCATCCGAACTTCCCTCTACTGAGTTTGCGGGGCAGCTTGGTTGTCGGAAACGATAGCGCACATCTCTGAAAATGAGAACGGCTTTCTCATCCGTCGCGTACGAAGGAAAAGATGCGGGTGAAATCGACTCCCGGAGCGTGCTCGGTGAACCGTTCCCACACGTCTGTGGTGATCTCGCCGACGCGTGCCGGCGTGCCTGCGTCGGCCGTCGCGGCAAGATAGAGTCGCAGGTCCTTGGCCATCAGTGAGTTGGCGAAGCCCGATGCGTAGCGCTCGGTCAGGACGTGAGTGGGGAACTTGTCTTGCGTGGCTGCGCTGCGGCCGCTGGAGACGTTGAGAGCGTCGAGCATGGTCGCCATGTCAAGACCGTGGGCGAGGCCGAACGCGACGGCCTCGCTGGTGGCGGCGAGCGCTGTCGCGGACAGGAAGTTATTGGCGAGCTTGAGCGCCTGGGCGGCGCCAGGCTGCTCACTGACGCGCAGGACGTGGTCGCTGAGCCCGGCCAGGATCGGCGCTGCCGCCTCCAGCGCCTCGGCCGGTCCCGCGCAGATCACCGCTAGGCTTCGGGCCCGCGCGCCGGCCACACCTCCTGACACGGGCGCCTCGACGTAACCGATGTCGTGTGAGGCGAGCAGCCGGGCCGTCTCCCGAGCCGAGGCCACCCCGATGGTGGACGTGTCGATGATGTGCCCGACGCGTCGCTGCGGCACCTTCAGGATCTGCTCGACGACCAGTTCGACGACCGCCCCATCGGGAAGACTGAGTACGACCATCGGGGCGCGCCTGGCGACCTCTTCCACCGAGGGCAAGTAGGCGGCGCCGGCTGGCGTCCGCGAGGGGCCGGCGACGTCATGTGCGAGGACGCAATGGCCCGTAGCCACGAGGTTGGACGCGAGGGCGCTGCCCATGTTTCCCAAGCCGACGACACCGACCTCGGCGCCGCTCATGGCTGGTCCCGGGCCGCCCGAACGACGAGCAGGTTGCGCCGCGCCGCGATCGCGGCGGGTGCTCCGCAGTACGCCGCGAGTTGGAAAAGCAGCTCGTCGATCTCCTCGTCGGTGACGCCGGCCTGCGGGGCGGCGCCGACATGAAGCCGGAACTCGTCCATCCGCCCGAGCGCGGCCGTCATCGCGATCACGAGCAGGCTGCGATCGCGGGTGGAGAGCGGGCCTCCGCGCGCCCAGACACCCCAGGCCATGGAGGTCACGTAGTCCTGGAATTGGGCGGCGACGGGGTCGGGGTCGGTCGTCACGCTGTCGACATACGCATCGCCGAGCATGGCTCGCCGCATGGCGCGGGCGGCCTGCAGAGTCTCGTTCTCGGAACTGTCAGCCATGACTCTCCCGACGTTGAAAGCTCAGGTGGTGCGCGGCGGGATGGCCGGACCTGAGGCGGGATCGAGCTCCGGGTCGAGTTCGACACCGAGGCTGTTGAACGCCATCGCGAGCGTCGTGTAGGTGCCGACGACGAAGAGCACCTCGAGAAGCTGCTTGACATCGAGGTGTGCTGCGAGCCGCTTCCAGGTCTCGTCGCTGACGCGGAAATCGTCGAGCAGCTCGTCGGTGGCGCTGAGCAGATCGGCTTCCAGCGCAGGCCATTCGCCGCCCGAGGCGCCGCGCGTGATGGCCTCGATCTCCTCGTCGGTGATGCCGTAACGCGTCGCGAGGCGGATGTGCTGGACCCACTCGTACTGCGCCTTGGCGCGCCAGGCGACACGGAGCACGACGAGCTCGCGGTGGCGTGGATCGAGTGCCGGACGCTGGAGCAATTGCGCGTTGTAGCTCAGCCACGGGCCGGTCAGTGCCGGGTGGTGCATGAACGTGGTGATGGCATTTGGCGGGCGCATGGCGTCGGGCCCGGTCGACAGGAACCGCGCCTTCACGCCCTCTGGTAGCCCGGAGGCGATAGCGCCGCGGACGTCGTCGTCCCATTCCTCGCGGGGGAGCGGAGCGATGCGTGGATCGTTCACAGGTACCAGCCGCCGTTGACATTGATGGCCTGACCCGTGATGTAGCCGGCGTCCTCCGAGCACAGGAAGGCGACGGCAGCGGCGATGTCCTGCGGTGTGCCCGCGCGGCGTACGGGGGTGCGGGCGATGACCGCGTTCAGGTCGGGCAGGTTGCCGCTCGCTTCGGCACGCCGGGCCATCGGAGTGTCGATGAATCCCGGCGGAACAGTGTTGACCGTGATGCCGTGTGGAGCCAGCTCGAGCGCGAGTGATTTGGTCAGCCCGATCACGCCGCCCTTGGACGCGACGTAGTGCGCCATGCGCGCCGCGCCGGACTGCGCGCTGGAGGACGAGATCGTCACGATGCGTCCCCACTGACTCGCCAGCATGTCGGGCACCACGGCCTGCAGGCAGTGGAAGGTGCCGCTGAGATTGACCGCGATCATGCGGTCCCAGGCGTCAGCGGTGATGTCGGTGAACTTGCTGAACTCATCGATGCCGGCGCTCGTCACGATGATCTCGACCGGCCCGAATTCGCCGCGTACTTGCTCCAAGGCTGTTTCGATCGCCGCCCGTTCGCAGACGTCGACTTCGGCGGCGATCACCTCCGCCCCGGCGGCGCGAAGCTTGTCAGCAGCCTCCTGTGCGGCGTCCCCCGCGCGGTCGAAAAGGGCGACGCGATGACCGGCGTCGGCCAGCCGCTGACCGACGGCAAGCCCCATGCCTGACGCGGCTCCCGTGACCACTGCCACTCGACTCATCGCTTCTCCTCCGCAGGCCTGTGTTCAGCCGAGTATCGACCATGCGCCAAATATTGCAACGCTGCCTCTCAAACACGAGAACGAGATTGCCGAGTGGGTCGCGCGCGGCTAAAGTCGGCGCAGGCAACCGGCGGGAGAAGACACGTGAGGATCGGCCTGCAGACCGGACCGGAGCGCGGTCGCTATCGCGAAAAGGTGGCCCGGCTCATCGCCGGAGCCCAGGCGGCGGAGGCAGCAGGGTTCGATTCGCTGTGGGTTCCGCAGATCCCTGACGAGTTCGACGCGCTGACCGCACTGGCGTTGATGGGCCACGAGACCTCGCGGATCGAGCTCGGAACGGCCGTTGTCCCGGTCCAGAGCCGCCATCCCGTTGCGATGGCTCAGCAGGCGCTGTCGACCCAGGCTGCCTGTGACGGACGCTTGACGCTGGGCATCGGTCCGTCGCATCACTGGATCGTCAATGACATGTTCGGGCTGCCCTATGAGCGGCCCGCAGCGCTCATGGGCGACTATGTGGACGTGCTCGAAACCGCGCTCGCCGGTCCCGGCCCGGTCGATGTCGAGAATGAGACGTATCGGGTGCACAACCCGCTCGACATCACCGATCTTGCGCCGACGCCGATCCTGATCGCCGCGCTCGGCCCGGTCATGCTGAAGCTGGCTGGTGAGCGCACCGCCGGGACGATTCTGTGGATGGCTGATGAGCGGGCGATCGGCGAGCACATCGTCCCGAAGATCACCGAAGCGGCACAGCAGGCCGGCCGCCCCGCGCCGCGCGTGGTCGCCGGAGTGCCGGTGACGCTCTGCCGCGAGGGCGAGGTCGACGCAGTCCGGTCGTGGGCCAACAAGGCACTCGGCCACGCCGAATACTCGCCGAACTATCAGCGTCTTCTCGAGCACGGCGATTCCAGCGACGTCGGCGACATGTGCGCCGCGGGCGATGAGGATGCAGTGCTCGAGCGCCTGCGCAGCTTCCGTGATGCCGGCACGACCGATCTGGCGGCGCGGGTGCTGCCTTTCGGAACGGACCGCGCATCGCGCATCGCCTCGCGGGAGCGCACCGAACAATTCCTTGCGTCGCTGTCCTCCGGGCTGTGAGCACGCCAGGCCCATTGAACGGGCTGCGGATCCTCGAGGTCGGCCACATCCTCGCGGGTCCGTTCGCCGGCATGCTGCTCGCCGACATGGGCGCCGACGTCATCAAGGTCGAGTCGACGGAGGGTGACCTCTCGCGTCAGGTCGGATCGCAGTACATCGGCGAGCACAACGTCTACTTCGCGAGCATCAACCGCGGCAAGCGCAGCGTCCACATCGATCTGGCGAGCCCGGAAGGCCAGATGCAGCTGGGCGAATTAGCGGCGACGGCCGATGCGCTGATCGTCAACATGCGTCCATCGGCAATCCGCAAGTTGGGCCTGGACTATGCGGCGCTGCGCCGTTTCAACCCGAAGATCGTCTCGGTCGCGGTGACCGGCTACGGGCTCGACGGCCCCGCCGCGGAGCGACCCGCATTCGACTACATCATCCAGGCGGACACCGGGATTGCGGCGATGTGCGGCGAACCCGACGCCGCCCCGACCCTCGCCGGCTACTCGATCGTCGACAATTCTTCCTCGATCATGGCGGCGCTTGCGCTGCTAGCAAAAGTGCATGAGGGCAAGGGCGGTCAGGTCGACGTCTCGCTCTTCGACGTGATGCTTTCCCAGCTCAACTACAAGGCGGCGGCGTACCTCAACGGCGGGGTCGTGCCGCCTCGCCACCACCTTGGCGCGCATAGTTTCTACGTTCCGGCGCAGTTGTTCGAAACGGCTGACGGCTATCTCGCGCTCTTTGTGACGCATGACGAGTTCTGGCGGCGGTTGTGTGCTGAGATCGGTATGCCGGAGTGGGCCAGCGACCCACGTTTTTCGACAATGCATGCCCGTTTTGACAATCGCGTCGAGCTCATCGCGGGGCTCACCGCACGGTTGAAGGAGGCGACGGCTCTTGAGTGGGAGCAGCGTTTCCGGCCGCTCGGAATCCCCGCTGGCGCAGCAGTCACGCTTGAAGAAGTGCTCGACGGCGAGTTCTTGAAAACCCGTGATCTGGTGGTCTCGCTGCAGACCGATGCGGG
>DATAVO010000145.1:0-18805 GCA_036267695.1 Frankiaceae bacterium | reverse complement strand
ATTCTTCAGGTGTCGGCTCGCCGCGCACGACCCGCAGGAACGGGCGCGGTACCTCCGGAGCCTCGGGATCCTCGCTCACAGCGGGATGTTTCCGTGCTTCTTCGGCGGCAAAGACTCGCGCTTGGTACGCAGCAGCCGAAGGGCCCGGATGACCTCGCGCCGCGTCTCGCTGGGTGAGATCACCGCGTCGACGAATCCGCGCTCGGCCGCGATGTAAGGGTTGGCGAAACGGTCGGCGTACTCGGTGATGAACTCCGCCCGAAGCGCCTCGACGTCGCGCCCTTCGTTGCCGGCCGCCGCGAGCGCGCGTCGCTGGACGATGTTGACCGCGCCCTGGGCGCCCATGACGGCGATCTCCGCGGTCGGCCATGCGAGGTTGATGTCAGCGCGCAGATGCTTGGAACCCATGACGTCGTAGGCGCCGCCGTAGGCCTTGCGCGTGATGATCGTGACCTTCGGGACGGTGGCTTCGGCGTAGGCGTAGATCAGCTTGGCGCCGCGCCGGATGATGCCCTGCCACTCCTGATCGGTGCCCGGCAGGAATCCCGGCACGTCGACGAACGTCAGCACCGGAATGTTGAACGCGTCGCAGGTGCGCACGAAGCGGGCGGCCTTCTCCGACGCGTCGATGTCGAGCGTGCCGGCGAAGGACATCGGCTGGTTGGCCACCACCCCTACCGAGCGGCCGTCGACCCGGCCGAACCCGCAGATGATGTTCGTCGCGAAAAGCGCGTGCACCTCGAGGAATTCGCCGTCGTCGAGCACGTGGCCGAGGACGGTGTGCATGTCGTAGGGCTGGTTGGAGGAGTCGGGGATGAACGTGTCGAGTTCGACGTCGGGCTCGAGGCCTTCGAGGTCGGTTCCGTCGTAGGCCGGGGCCTCGTCCATGTTGTTGCTCGGCAGGTAGGACAGGAGCGCCTTGGTGAGCTCGAAGCAGTCGTCCTCGTCCGAGGCCATGAAGTGCGCCACACCGCTCTTGGTGTTGTGCGTGCGCGCGCCGCCCAGCTCCTCGAAGCCGACCTCCTCGCCGGTGACGGTCTTGATGACGTCAGGGCCGGTGATGAACATGTTCGAGGTCTGGTCGACCATCAGCGTGAAGTCGGTGAGCGCGGGGGAGTAGACGTGGCCGCCGGCGCAGGGGCCGAGGATCAGGCTGATCTGCGGGATGACGCCCGACGACATCACGTTGCGGTAGAAGATCTCGCCGTACCCGGCGAGGCCCATGATCCCTTCCTGGATACGGGCGCCGCTGCCCTCGTTGAGGCCGACGACCGGGCAGCCGGTCTTCAGCGCCAGGTCCATGACCTTGACGATCTTTTGGCCGTACACCTCGCCGAGCGAGCCGCCGAAGACCGTGACGTCGTGGCTGAAGACGCAGACCGGCCGGCCGTCGACCGTGCCGTAGCCGGTGACGCAACCGTCACCCGCGGGCCGGTTGCGATCGAGCCCGAAGTCAACGGCGCGGTGGCGGGCGAACGCGTCGGTCTCGACGAACGAACCGGCGTCGAGCAGCGCGGCGATCCGCTCGCGCGCCGTCATCTTGCCCTTGGAGTGCTGAAGGTCGATGGCCTTCTGCGACCCCGCGTGGACCGCTTCGTCGATATGACCGTGCAGCAGCGCGAGCTTGCCCGCGGTCGTGTGGATGTCGGGACCCTCGGGCTCGGTCGGCTCAACCGGTTCAGCACTCATGAACTGCACGTTATCGGTGCGCGAGGGCGCTGGTGGCGGGGTGGTGTCGGCGTGGTGGCAGCCTGGTGTCGTGGACCGCTACTCCGACCTTGATCGTCCGCCGCTGCGGGCCGGCGCGCTACAGGCCGCTCTCGAGCCTGACGGCTTCGAGGTCACGGTCTGGGAGGAGGCCGAGAGCACGAACGCGGTGCTGGCCGACCGCGCCCGCGAGGGGGCTCCGGAAGGCACCGTGATCGTCGCCGAGACGCAGACGTCGGGACGGGGGCGGCAGGGCCGCAGTTGGGTTTCGCCGCCGCGGGCCGGACTGACGTTCAGCGTGCTGCTGCGCCCGCCGCAGGTCTCGGGCTGGCTTCCGCTGCTCGGTGGCCTTGCCGTGGCAGTTGCGCTGACCGAGCAGGCGGGCGTCACAGCAGGCGTGAAATGGCCCAACGACGTGCTGGTCGAGGACGTGGTCGGAGCGGCTCGCCGCGGGAAGGTCGCCGGGCTGCTGGCGGAGGTGCCCGCCGGCGGAGGCGGGGCGGTGATCATCGGCATCGGGGTGAACGTGACGACGCGCGTCGCCGAGCTACCCGACGAGAGGGCCACCAGCCTGGCCCTGGCCGGAGCCGGCACGACAGATCGGGAGACCCTGCTGAAGGCCGTGCTCCGAGTGCTGGCCAGGGCGTATGCGAGCTGGCGGGCCGACCCGGCCGCCCTCGTCCCCGCGTACCGCGCCGCTTGCCTCACCCTCGGCCAGCAGGTACGTGTGGAACTCCCCAGCGGCGAGAGCTACGAGGGTAAGGCCACAGACGTCGATGCGGACGGCCGGCTGATCGTGGCGGAGCGCGCTTTCGCAGCGGGAGATGTGGTTCACCTGCGGTGAGGCACCTGCCGCACATCTTGGGAGTCACAGGGCGACGATTCCCTCAGCGCCCGCCGCGTTGGGCACGGTGACGGAACCGACCGCCACGAGCGATCCGTCGTGCTGGATCTGGTATTCGCTGACCGCGCCCGCCGCGCCCGTTTGCACGTAGAGGTCTCGACCATCCGAGGAAATCGCGGCATCCACGGTTCCCGCCGCGGTCGCGGTGAGGCCGAGCGGCTTCAGCGTTCCGTCGTTCTCCACCACGTAACGGGAAAGGGTGCCGCTCCCGGCGTTGGACGCGTACAGATCCCTGCCCGAGCCGACGATCCAGCAGGTGCCTGCCTGACCGGTGGGCAGCGCCTGGATCTGCGTCAGGGCGTCGTCCCGGTTGAGGGTGAAGCTCGCGATCCTGTTCGGTCCGGCCTCCGCCAGAGCGAGACGCCCAGCGCTGTCGAACGACATCCCGAACGGAACGGTGCCCGGCAGCGGTGTCCTCACCATGGCAGCCGGTCCGCCCCAACCGGCGCGGAAGACGAGGATGTCAGGCTGGGACACTTACTCCAGCCGGGGCATTCCCGGATGCGAGCCCCACACCCGGCTCCCAGACTGGAGGGCATTGGACAGCCGAGCGGGGCACTCACCGCTCCGCTCTCGCCGGCTCCTATGCGGGAGACGACGACCCCTGGAGGTATCCGGTGGCACATTCGCCTGAGTGGGACCACGTGACCCGGGCTGACGTGTTGTTGGCGATCAAGGAGTACGACCGCCTGCAACCCAAGCCCTTTTACGCCGAGCACGGCTTTGCTCCAGCGACCACCTACGAATTGTTGTGGAACCAGCGTCGCTACCCGCCGAAGGCCATCCTGGGCACCGCGTACGAGTTCGCCACGGGTCAGCGACTGGCTTCGACGGACTTCGAGGGCGGCAAGGCTGGTGCCGTGAAAGTGCTCGGAAAGCTCGGTTTCACCGTCCAGCCGCGCACCCGAGAGTGAACTGCGCACCTGCCTGAGGAGATGTGAGATGCGGCTGATCCGCTCGATCCTCATCCGGGCCCGGCATTGGGCCACGCTCCAGTACCACCTGGCATGCGCCCGCGAGGACGTTCGGATGCTGGGGTTACGCGTGCCCGCCGGGCTCTGGGTGTGCGAACGGTGCGGCCTGGTCATGTGGGACGCGGCCGGGTTTGCCGAGCACGCCCATCTGCATCCTGAGCCGAAAGCCGTGCCGCCGCGCGGTGCAGCAAGAAACGCTAGCGCTGCCGACGCCGAGGGCGGTGATCGGGGGTGATCGGCAGGCCGATGCCATTGCTCAGCCCGGAGACACCTTTCCGCCTCTGACATTCGCTGGGGTCGGCGGCGGTGAGCTGACGATTCCGGATCAGCTGGCCGGACACTTCGGCGTCGTCCTCTTCTACCGGGGATCCTGGTGCCCTTACTGCAATGCCCAGCTCCGTGCTTCGAGCGGGCACGCGATCAGCTGGAGGCGGTCGACGCCCGCGTCTTTGCCGTCTCCGTTGACGATGAAGCGACCACAACGGATCTCGTAGCCAAGCACCACATCGGCTACCCGGTCGGTCACAGCGCGGACGCGTCAGCTGTTGCGATGGCGACCGGCGCGTTTGTCGATCCCCACCGCGGATTCCTTCAATCAACGGGGGTTTGTGCTCGATCCTCGCGGGCGGGTCATCGTCAGCGTGTACTCGTCCGGAGCGATCGGACGCCTCGTTCCGGAGGACGTCGTCGGACTTGTTCGTTACGTGCGCGAGCACGCTTTGTCGACCGACGACTGAAGACTGACGGGGAGCCCCCGCCAGTTCGGGACTCCCCGTCAGTCAGCTGCGCCGGGGCGCGAAACGCGCTCATCCCCGATAGGCCTCCAACAGGCGCAGCCATACTTCGCTGATCGTCGGGAAGCACGGCACGGCATGCCAGAGCCGGGCGACCGGAACCTGCCCCGCGACAGCGACCGTCGCCGAATGAAGCATTTCCGCAATGCCCGGACCGACGAAGGTGACGCCGAGCAGCCTTTCGCTGTCTTGATCCACCACCATGCGCGCTCTGCCCCGGTAGCTGTCAGCGAAAAGCTGGGCACCCACGACAGCAGTTCCGAGATCGACGTCGACGACGCGGATCCGATGACCGGCCTGTGCCGCCCCTTCCGCGGAGAGCCCTACCGCCGCCGCTTCCGGATCGCTGAATACGACCTGCGGGACGGCGTGCGTGTCTGCGGTCGCGACGTGCGGGCCCCACGGCGAACTGTCCACCGGTTGTCCACCGGCCCTGGCTACGATGGCGCTGCCCACGATCCGGGCCTGGTACTTGCCCTGATGCGTGAGCAGGGCGCGATGGTTGACATCGCCGATGGCGTACAGCCAGCTTTCTTTCACGCCGCGGACCAGGCACATGTCGTCGACATCCAGCCAGGTGCCGGGGAGCATGTCCACCGATTCCAGACCGATGTCGCCGGTGAGCGGAACGCGCCCCACAGCCATCAGCACCTCGTCGGCTTGCAGTTCGCTGTCGTCGTCGAGCAGCAACGTGACCGGCCCGGCGCCGCCAGGCCGGCGCAGCGCGGTCAGGGAGACACTGTCGCGCACCTCGACACCTGCCTCTTCAAGGCCTTTCGCGACCATCTCGCCGGCGAAGGGCTCCATTTGGGGTAGCAGCCCGGGCTCGCGCGCCAGCAACGTGACCGAGGAACCGAGCGCGTTCCAAGCCGTCGCCATTTCCACGCCGACCGGACCCCCACCGACCACGGCGAGCCGCGTTGGTATCTCGCGGCTGTCGGTAGCGTTTCGGTTGGTCCAAGGCCGTGCCTCGGCAATGCCCGGAATATCCGGGAAGGCAGCGCCGCTGCCGGTGCAGATCACGACGGCGTGCCTGGCCGTCAGCAGGAGGATCTCGTCGTTCGGGGTTGCGACGGCCACCCGGCGCGTCCCGTTGAGTCGCCCGTGACCGCGCACCAGTTCGGCGCCGATGCTCTTCACCCAGTTGGCCTGGCCGGTGTCGTCCCAATCGGTCACGAACCTGTCGCGGCGGTCCAACACAGCCGCCGCGTCCACCTGTCCGGTGATGGCTTCCCGGGCCCCATCGACGCGTCCCGCATCGGCAAGCGCGCCTACCGGACGCAGCATGGCCTTACTCGGGATGCAGGCCCAGTAGGAACATTCACCACCGACAAGTTCCTTTTCCACCACTGCAACCGAGAGGCCACCGGCCCGTGAGCGCTCGGCGACGCTCTGCCCGACGGGTCCGGCTCCGATCACGATGACGTCGTAGGTCATCGCCATATCCGCGCCGCTCGATGGTTCGGTCATGGCCCAAATCCCTTCTAGGGTCGACGTCTCTGAAGTCGTCGTCAGCAACGGGGTGGACTCTGCCGCGCGGGAATGGTGAACCGCATCTGTTGATTGCCCACTCGCCGTCCCGAGCGACGTCCGGTCGCTGGTCGCCTCAGGCCGGGCTCATCTGCGCTCGCCCAGCCCGGGGATCGGACTCGGCAGAGCCCGGGTGCGAGATGGCGGCCGTCCGCGTGAGAGTCGCTGCACCCGCCGGAAAGCCCCGGCACAGCTCGATCAGCAGATCTAGATCTGGAGAGGAAAAGTCATGACCAAGACCTTCGAGGGTCGCAAGCTCATCGTCGTTGGAGGAAACAGTGGAATGGGGCGCCAGACCGCCTCCGATGTCATCGACGGCGGTGGCTCGGCCGTCATTGTCGGTCGCGATGAGTCGGGCGTCGAGGAGACCGTGATGGAGCTCTCGGCCAAGGGCAAAGTGTGGGGCATCGCTGCCGACATTGCCGACCGCGGGCAGGCCGCCACCGTGGCGGAGCAGTTGGCGAGAGAGCACGCCGACGCCACGTTGATGGTGAACGCCGCCGGAGTATTCATCCCCAAGCCGTTTCTGGATCACGACGGCGCGGACTACGACTCCTACGCGGAGTTGACGCGCGCCATGTTCTTCCTGACGCAGGCCGTCGCGCGCGGAATGGCGGACGCCGGTGGGGGTTCGATCGTCAACATCGGAAGCATGTGGGCCCACCAAGCCATTGCGGCGACCCCGTCCAGCGCGTACTCCATGGCAAAGGCCGGACTCCACGCCCTCACCCACAACCTGGCGATGGAGCTGGCCGGTAAGCAGATCCGGGTCAACGCCGTTGCGCCCGCCGTCGTCGCCACACCTATCTACGAGGCGTTCGTCCCGCCGGAGAAGATCGAGGAAACCATCGCAAGCTTCAACGGTTTCCACCCCCTGGGCCGCGTCGGGACGGCGCAGGACGTCGCCTGCGCGATCACTTACCTGCTGTCTGACGAAGCCGGCTGGGTGACCGGCACGATCCTGAACGTTGACGGCGGCGTGATGGCTGGCCGCAACTAGCGCCTGCGCGGGCCAGGCGGCGGCCGGCGTCGCCTGGCCCCGCGCTGCTGACGTTGCCGGGCACCCTTTGTTGCCGCGATCGCTTTGTGAAAGGTTTGTGCTGTTACGTCCGTGTGCGGCTGGATGATTTCCACGACCGTCATTGAGGGAACGGTTCGGAACCTGGACCATGGGCTTGGCAGCACGGCCAGACACCTTCTCCCGGCTGGCGCGGAGCGCGTCGGGCGATCCCGGGGACCCTGCAGATGCCGCCTTGCGCGAGACCATCCGCACTTCCTGGATGCGCAGCAAGCTGGCGGCAGCGCCGATGGACCGTATCGAGGTTCCCTACCGCGAGGCTGACGGCTCGGCTGACCGTCTGGTGGGCTGCGCCGAGCCGATCCTGAACCGCTTTGCCGAGCAGCTTTCGGATACGAACGTGAGCCTCGTCCTGGCGGGTGCGGACGCGCGGGTCACCCGCCGCTGGGCTGGAGATCGGTCGGCCTTGCGCGGGTTGGCGCGGCTGTCCATCGACGAGGGCTTCGTGCTGGCCGAAGACCTGGCGGGCACGAATGGGGTCGGCACCGCCTTGGAGGAGCGCAGGCCGGTAGCGATATTCGGGAAAGAGCATTACAGCGAACCGCTGCGGCGCCTCGTCTGCGTCGGCGCTCCCATCCGCAACCCGTTGACCCGCCGGCTCGAGGGAGTGCTCGACCTTGCGTGCCCGACGCACGAGGCGACCGGCCTGCTCATCCCAACCCTGATGAATCTCGCCGAGCAGATCGAGCACGAGTTGTCGGCCGGATCGTCCGTTCGGGACCGTGCCGTCTTCGAGGAGTTCCTGTCCCGATCCCGGGTGACCTCAGCCGCGCTCGTCGGGCTGAGCGAGCAGTACATGGTGACGAACGCGGCCGCGGCCGATCTGCTCGAATCCCGCGACCAGCGCCTGCTGTGGGAGCAGGTCGCCCGTTCGCGGACGACGCCGACGAAGCTCGCCCTGGCCAGTGGCGCGGCCGTCGACGCGCGCTGCTTGCCGATCCGGATCGGTTCGCAGCCTGCCGGCACCTTGATCGAGTTCGTGCCGGCGGTGACGCGTCGTCCGGCTGCCGCGGTGCGGTCCCGGGAGCTGCCGCGCCCCGGGGTCGATGGCGAGCTGGCAGATCTGCTCGCCCGCGCTCGGGGACGCATCGGCATCGTCGGTGAATCGGGCAGCGGGAAGTTGACGGCTGCTGCAGGCATCCATGAGCTGCTGACGCCTGGCGAGCAGATGACCATCCACCCCGCCGGCATGGTGCAGGTCATCGGCGCAGCCGCATGGCTTGGCGAACTCGCGGCCCGGATGAACATCCCGAGCGGGAGCCTCGTCGTGCGCAACATCGAGATGCTCGACGACGGAACAGCGCAATCGGTCACCGACCTGCTCGACCACTACCGCAATCTGCGCCCATTGATCATCGCTACGCGCACAACGAGTCGGGGGGCGGACCGTCCCGGCCTGCAGACCCGCTTCAGCGATGCGTTACTGACCCAGCCGGCGCTGCGGCAGCGGCGCGAGGAGCTCGCCGATCTCGTCAGGGGAATCTTGCGCTCGGATGCTCACTCCGCCCAGATCGGAAATCGCGCCCTGGCCGCGCTGGCGAATTTCGACTGGCCCGGAAACTTTCCCCAGCTGCAGCACGTGGTCGCCGAGGCTGTCAGGCGGGCGGCGGGTGCGCCGATCGGCGTCGAGCACCTCATCGACGAGGTGCGGGCCAGCCCACGGCGCCGGCTGAGCCGCCTCGAGGTCCTGGAGCGCGCGGCGATCTCCGACGCGTTGCGCGAGCACGGTGGGAATCGGGCCAAGGCTGCCCTTTCTCTAGGACTGTCACGGTCCACGCTCTATCGACGGCTGCGCCAGTTCGGTCTGGACTCGAATCGCGCCATGCTCTGAGCGCGCGTCCGGGGCGCCGCGCTGGTGTGTCAAAACGGGACGGTTCCGACGCCGTGTTTAGTCCTAGCGTCTCTACGGGAGCCGGCATATCGGCAGGCTAGGTCGGGAGGCGCTCGGTGGAAGTCGAAGCTGCGGGCCAGCGCCGGAGTCGCGACCGCAACAGCGGCGGCGTGATTGTTGATTCACCGCTGCTCAACAGGCTCCGGGAGCGCCGGCTGCTCGACCAGCTCGTTGCTGATGTGCGGGCCGGCCACAGCCGCGCTCTGCTGATCAGCGGAGACGCCGGCATCGGCAAGACCGCGTTGCTGGAATACGTGCTTCGGCAAGCTTCCCCCGGACGGAAGGTGCTGGTCGTCGGCGCTGAAACGGAGCGGGAGCTCGCCTACGCCGGCCTTCATCAGGTCTGTGCTCCGTTGCTGGAGCAGCTGCCGCGACTGCCCCGCCCACAGCAGGAGGCGCTTCGCACGGCGTTCGGGATGAGCGCGGGGGAGCCCCCGGACGTCTTCATGCTCGGGCTCGCCGCCCTCGGGCTCTTTGCCGAAGCGGCTCGCGAGCAGCCACTGATATGCGTGATCGACGACGCGCAATGGCTGGACCGCGCGTCATCGCAGGTACTCGCCTTCGCGGCACGGCGACTGCGCGCGGAGTCGGTAGCGATGATTTTCGCCGTGCGCGAGACCGGCGAGCACTCGGCGGCATCGGGATTGTCCGGTCTCGATGAGCTGCGCCTTGCCGGCTTGCCCGACGCCGAGGCTCGAGAGCTGCTGACGTCGTCCTATCCCGGACTGGTGGACGACGACGTGCTTGCACGGGTCGTCGCAGAGTCGCAGGGGAACCCCCTGGCGCTGTTGGAGCTGCCCCGCGGGTCCACCCGTATGGAGCTGGCAGGTGGATTCGGCTTGAGCACTTTCACTCCGCCGCGCCAGATCGAGGAGAGCTTCAGACGCCAGATCGCCAAGCTGCCGGACACGCTGCGGCAGATGCTGCTGGTGGCTGCCGCCGAGCCGGTTGGGGACCCGGTGACGGTGATGCGAGCCGTCGACGATCTCGGCATCGGCATAGTGCATGCGGCGGCGCAAGCTGCGGCAGCGGGCCTCGTGACGTTCGGATCGCGGGTGCGTTTCCGGCATCCGCTTCTGCGGTCGGTGATCTATGACGCCGCTTCGCCCGGGGACCGGCGCAAGGCACACCGGGCACTGGCACACGTCACCGACCCGGAAGCCGACCCCGACCGTCGCGCCTGGCATCTGGCGCAGGCGGCCGCCGAACCCGACGAGGACGTCGCCGGACAGTTGGAAGGCTGCGCCTGGCGGGCGCAGACCCGTGGCGGGCTCGCGGCTGCCGCGGCGTTCTTCGAGCGGGCGTCGGAGCTGACGCCCGATCCGTCCCGTCGCGGCGAGCGCGCGCTTGCGGCGGCAGAGGCCAACCACCGGGCGGGCATACCTGACGCGGCGATGCGGCTGCTGTCAGTGGCTGATGCGAGCCCGCTGGGGGAGTTCCAGCGCGCCGTAGGTGACCTGCTTCGGGCGCGCATCGCCTTCACGACCGATCGCGGTCGGGATGCCCCGACGCTGCTGCTCAAGGCAGCCGGGCAGCTGGAGCAGCTGGACTGGCGGCTCGCTCGCGAGACCTACCTGGATGCCCTGCGCGCCGCCTGGTTTGCCGCTCATCTCGCTAGCGGCACGGGCCTTCGCGACGTTGCCGAGGCCGCGCGTTCCGCCCCCGCGGCGCCGCCCCCGCTGCGTCCCAGCGATTTCCTGCTCGATGGTCTGGCGGTGCGCTACACGCAGGGTTACGCGGCAGGCGCACCGCTGCTGAGGGAAGCGCTGCGGGCTTTCGGCGGTCCGGATCTGCCTGGGGACGAAGGGCTGCGGTGGCTCTGGTTCGCCAGCACCACGGCGCTGGACCTGATGGAGGACGGCATCTGCGATTTGCTCACCGGTCGCTTCGTGCAGCTGGCGCGCGACGCAGGGGCGCTGGCCACGCTTCCGATGGCCTTGACCGTGCGCATCGTCATGACGATCTTCGAGGGCGATCTTTCCGCCGCCGGCTCGTTGCTGGATGAGTTCGCTGCCGCCGTCGAGGGGACCGGCGTACTGGAGCTGGCTTATGGCGCCCAGATGCTGGCCGCGTGGCAAGGGCGGGAAGGCGAGGCCGGAGAGTTGATGAAGTCGACCACTGCCGACGTCGAGCGGCGCGGTGAGGGCGTCGGCCTGATCGCTGCCGGCTGGATGAGGGCGCTGCTGTGCAACAGCCTCGGGCAGTACGAGGAAGCGGTCATCGCGGCGCAACAGGCGACCGAGCCGCGCCAGGACCTGGGCGTCATGACGTGGGCCCCGCTGCTCGAGTTGATCACGGCGGCCGCCCGCACCGGCCGTTTCGATGTCGCGGCTGAGGGGTTTCGGCGGCTGGAATTGCTGACGCAGGCCAGCGGCACCAGTTGGGCGCTGGGTCTGCAAGCTTCGTGCCGGGCGCTTGTCAGCGAGGGCGCTGCTGCTGAGCGCTGCTACCTCGAAGCGATCGATCACCTGAGGGGCACTCGTATCCGCGGCCAACTGGCGCGTACGCGCCTGCACTACGGCGAGTGGCTCCGCCGCCAGAACCGTCGCGGCGATGCACGGGCGCAGCTCCACGCCGCGCACGAGATGTTCACCGCGATGGACATGTATGCCTTCGCTGAACGCGCGGCCCACGAACTGGGGGCCACGGGGGTGGCGGTTCGCAAGCGCACCGTCGAGACGCCGAGTGGACTCACCGCGCAGGAGGTGCAGGTCGCCGGATTGGTCCGCGAGGGCCTTTCCAACGCTGAGATCGCCAGCCGCATGTTCATCAGCCCGAGGACCGTCGAATGGCACCTCGGCAACGTCTTCGCCAAGCTCGGGATCACGTCACGTCGGCAGCTGCGCACGGTCAACGCTTCCTGACCTGAGGGGTCGCTTGTTCGGGGACGGCCCCGTGCGCCCCGTAGTACATCCCGGTACCGACTACCGGGGCGATCGAGCTCACGCGGTGCAAGTGTCGTCACCGCGATCTGCAAGCGACGTCGTCGAAGCGCCGACGAGTCAGGCCACGGTTGAAAGGAGTCAGACAGATGTCATCTGTTCACCACCGGTACGCGGTAGTCGACGGCCACCAGATCTTCTTCAGGGAAGTGGGCCCGGCCGATGCACCAGTGCTCGTGCTGCTCCACGGATTTCCCACGAGCTCCTTCATGTTTCGCCATCTCCTTCCGCAGCTGGCCGACCGTTACCGGGTGATCGCCCCGGACCTGCTCGGCTTCGGGCTGTCCGACGCTCCGCCGGTGACCACGTTCGACTACACCTTCGACGCGCTGACTGACCTGACGGCCGGCCTGCTCGACCAGCTTGGCGTCGACCGGTACGCGATCTACGTCCAGGACTACGGGGCGCCTATCGGCTGGCGACTGGCTCTGCGCCAGCCCGGTGCGATTACCGGAATCATCAGCCAAAGCGGCAACGGGTACGACGCGGGCTTCGTCGAAAGCTTTTGGACGACGGTCTGGGACTACCAGCGGGAGCAGACGCCCGAGACCGAGGGAGCGATCCGGCAGGCACTCACCCTTGACGTCACCAAGTGGCAGTACCTCACCGGTGTCATGGACGAGACGCTGGTCGCCCCTGACGCATGGGAGCATGACTACGCGCTGCTTTCGCGCCCCGGCAATGACCAGATCCAGCTGACGCTGTTTCGTGATTACGCCACCAACTCACCGCTGTACCCGGCGCTTCACGAGTACCTGCGCAGCAGCCGGGTGCCGGTGCTGGCGGTATGGGGTCGCGGCGATGAGATCTTCGGTCCTGCCGGCGCGCAGGCATTCGGCGACGACGCTGAAAATGCGGAGATCCACCTCCTGGACGGCGGGCACTTCCTGCTCGAGAGTGCCTGCACCGAGGTGGCCGGACTCATCCGGGATTTCCTTGCCAGGCGGGTGGACACGTTGATGACCGCCGGCGTCGCTCGGTCGCAGGGTTGATGCGCCGCCGTTCAGCCGCGACGAAGCTGCCTGCGCGAGGTGATGCCCAGCTTGGTGAATACCTTGCCAAGGTGCCACTCGACAGTCCTGGGGCTGATGAAGAGCCGCGCTGCGATCTCAGCGTTTGGCAGGCCCTCTCTGACGAGGCGAGCGATCTGCTCTTCCTGCGCCGTGAGCTCGGTGGCCTTCTCGGCGGTGACCTTGCGGACGGCTCCGCCCGTGGCGAGCAGTTCGCCGGCGGTTCGTTGGGCGAAGGCCTGCATCCCCATCGCCACGAACCTTTCATGAGCCGCGCGCAGGGGAGTGCGGGCTTCGCTGCGGCGGTTGTGGCGACGCAGCCACTCGCCGAAAAGCAACTGGGCACGGGCGAGCTCCCCCCGGATCCGAGTGCGTCCGAGCCGCTCGATCGCCTCCTCGAACGCGAGCTGCGCCTCTTGCCCGTCGCTCAGCAGAGCGCGGCAGCGGGCTTCGATTCCGAGTCCCCACTCGGTGCCGGTCGCCTGTGTCGATTTCCGCAGTTCGACCAACGAATCCTGAGCGCGCTCGTGGCGCCCGCTGCGGGTCGCGGCCTCGATGATCTCTACGTGAGCCTGCCAAGGTTCGACGCCCATGGCCGGTGGTTGTTTGCTGGCGTGCTCGGCGGCGGAGAGTGCGTCGACGTAGCGGCCTAGACCGTTGTAAAGGACGGCCCGCGCGACGCCCGTCAGCACCAGTCCGAAGCCCTCACCGCGTTGCATGATTTCAGTGGTGGTCTCCTCGATCAGCGCGATGGCCTCTCGCTCCCGGCCTTGCCAGGCGGCGAGGAGTAACGCGCCATAGGACGCGTACGGGATGCCGGTGGCGGATGCGACAGCCCGCAACTCATCAAGGAGCGCGGCGGCCTGCGCCAGCTCACCGACCAGCACGAGGGAGCCGACCCGTGAGGTCAGCGCGAGGGGAAGGGTTTCGAGCGCGCCCGTCTCACGTGCGATTCGCACATGCCGCTCGGTGTCCAGGGTCTGCTCATCCCAGAGATTGCCCGCTGTGATGAGTGCCAGCCAGAGCCAACGGAGCTCCTTGATGGAGAGCTCCGGGCGGTTGAAAGCCTCGATCGCCCTGCGCAATTGGGGCACCGCCGGCGCATAGCCGTCGGTGAAACGAACGGCCAATCCGTCAAGGAGCTGATCGGCAGCGTCGGGCGGGTCAAGCGAAGCAGGCGCCAGCCGGGCGGCTTCGGCGATTTCGCGCACGCTTGCCTGGCTTGCCAGCCGACCCGCGAACATCGCTGCGAGCAAGGCATCGAGAAAGGTCTCGCGGGCCAGCTTGACATCGAGTGGCTCGAGCTGTTGGGCGGCCCGCAGCAGCAGCGAGGGTGCATTTCTGCCGCGGTGCTGGGTGAAGGCGATCTGCCCGCGCAGCAGGGCGGCGCGCGCCCGATCGAGCTGCTCCAGCGGGCCGGCCTGCGCCACCGCCAGCAGCGTGAGCGCGGCCTCGGGCAGGCCCGCCTGGTGCTTGGCCTCCGCAGCTTCGAGCGCTCGTTCTCCTCGCCGGCGAGCATCGGGCGTGAGTTCTGCTGCCCGCTCCAGGAACGCTGCAGCCGCGGCCGGACCGCCGCGAGCTTGCGCACGCGCTGCCGACCGCTCGAGCTCCTGCGCGACCTCCTCGTTCCATCCCTGCGTTGCCTGGGCGATGTGCCAGGCACGTCGATCGGGATCGGCGCCCGGAGCGGTCGCTTCTGCGAGTGCCGCGTGCACCCGGCGACGCTCATCGGGCGTGGCGGCGGCGTAGATCGCTGAGCGTACGAGCGGATGCCGGAAGCGCACCAGAGCACCGATCTCGACGAGCCCCTCCGCGCTCACCGCGCCGGCCTGGTGCGCCAGACCCATCACGGTCGCGGCCCGCCGCACGAGCACCGCGTCGCCGACGGGCTCGGCCGCCGCAACCAGCAACAGCAACCGGGTGGCGGGTGATAGCGGTTCAAGCTGGCGTTGGAAGCTCTCCTCGATCCTTGCAGGCAGGGTCGACGATCGGGACGTCGCAAAACCGCTGGCCAGCTCGGTCGGAGTGAAGCCGCGTGGCAATTCCAGCAACGCCAGCGGATTCCCCCTGGTCTCGGCGATCAGCCTCGAGGCCACCCGTTCGTCGATCGGGCCGCCGAGTGCCGACCTCAGCAACAGGCGGGCGTCCTGCTCTGGAAGGCCGGGGACGTCGAGCTCGGAGATGCCGATGAGGTCCTGCATCGGATACGGGGCGCGCACCGCGAACACGACGGCGACAGACTCCGCAATCAGCCGCCGCGCGACGAACGCCAGAGCCTGCGCCGAGGCATGATCGAGCCACTGTGCATCGTCGATGATGCACAGCAGCGGCTGATCCTGCCCGGCCTCGGCGAGAAGTCCGAGCACTCCGAGACCGATGAGGAATCGATCAGGCGGGCTTCCCTCATCGAGTCCGAACGCCGTGGCGAGTGCGTCCCGCTGCGGCCCCGGAAGCCTGCCGAGCTGACCGAGCATTGCCGTGCACACCATGTGCAGTGCTGCGTAAGCCAGCTCCATCTCGGCCTGAACTCCGGCCGCTCGTACGACGTGTAAGCCCGCTGCCTGGTCGGCCAGGTAGTCCAGGAGAGCGGACTTTCCGGCTCCTGCATCTCCGCGCAACACCAGTGCGCGACTCTCGCCGCCTCTGATGTCCTCGATCAGTCGATCGAGAACCAAGCATTCATCGCGCCGGTCACGCAACACGCCCGCCCACCGCCCGCCGCCTGATCCGGTTGGATCCGAGCAGGTTAGCGACCGCGGTCGCAGACCCTGCCAACGGGACTGGGCTCGCGCGCCATCGCAGGCCGCGCCACCCGGCAGCTGCCGGATGCGAGCTCCCCCTTCCGGCGACAGGCTGGGGCGCAGCCCCGCTCATCAGAGCGCGGACCCATGGCAACGCGGGCAAGGCCCCTGAGGAGACCACGGTGACATCCTTCGGTGACGACGCAGCATTCGACCTTTACGGGGAGACACCGCCGCTCTCCCCGGAGGAGACGCTCGACGAAGACGAGCTCGGAGCAGACTTCGACGACGGCTACTCTCCGCCCGAACGTCCGTCAGGCGTCACCGCCTACGGAACGACTGCCGCTGAGGAGTCCGCGCATGAGGACCTCGGTCACCGGCTTGAGCGCGAGGAACCGGAAATCAGATACGAGGCGCTCGGAGACGGGATCGGCGACACCTACGACACCGACGGAGAACTGATCGACGACGAGGTCGGCGATGTTCGTGCCGGCCGGCTCGTGTTCGAGGACATCGATCCGGCTGACCCGGGCGATGATTTTTTCGCCCGCGACGTCGGCGTGGATGGGGCCGGTGCATCGGCCGAGGAAGCGTCGATGCACGTCGTTGCCC
Source organism: Frankiaceae bacterium (assembly GCA_036267695.1). Lineage (GTDB taxonomy): Bacteria > Actinomycetota > Actinomycetes > Frankiales > Frankiaceae > DATAZK01. The sequence goes on along the minus strand of DATAVO010000145.1, from coordinate 2,622 downwards.
AGGGCGATGAGTTCTGACGGTTCCACTCCGATGAGCATCATCCGCCGCCGGGTCCCGTACGCAGCCCCGGGTACCAGGGGCGATCCCCGGGTTCCACTGGTGCCGGATACGGGTCTCAACGGTTCGGCGCGGCGGCACGGTTCTTGGTGTGACGACGACCTCCCCGATACGCCTCAGCCACTCACCCTGCGTCACCCTCGGTCCCGTCAGGTTGGCGGGCCGCGCCGCGCTCCGCGCGCGCCTGGATCAGCTGCTGCAGGATGCGGCCACCGGCCACGGCACTGCCCTGCAGCTGACCGGCGAACCGGGCATCGGCAAGACCGCCCTGCTCGGCTACGCCACCTCGCGGGCTACGGGATTCGGCGTGCTGAGAGTGCACGGCGTCGCCTCGGAACGTGAATTGCCCTACGCCGGCCTGCACATCTTGTGCCTTCAGATGCTCGACCACCTGCGAGGCTTGGAGGACGCGCAACGGCAGGCACTCACAGCCGCGGTGGGTCTGGCTGCCGGGCCAGCACCCGACCGGTTCCTGGTCAGCCTGGCGACGCTCAACCTGCTCACCCGCGTCGCCGAAAGGCAGCCTCTGCTCTGCGTCGTTGACGATGCCCATTGGCTCGACCAGGCCACGGCGCAGGTACTCGCGTTCGTCGCCCGCCGGGCGGGGCAGGGTTCGCTGCTGCTGCTGCTCGCCAGGCGGGATCAGCCACGTTTGACGGACTTTGACGGCGTAGCGCGTGTCCACGTCGGCCCGCTACCCAACGCCGACGCACGCGGCCTGCTCGTCGACGCTGCTCCAAGTCGCGTTGATGCCGCCGTTCTCGAGCGCATCCTCACGGAAGCGCAGGGCAACCCAGTCGCGATAGCCGAGGCGTTGGAGGGCGTCACTGCGGGCGATTTGGCTGGGGGGTATGCGATTCCCGCCCCACCATCGGAGCCCACCGGCTTCGACAGCGAATACCTGGAGCGGGCGCTTCGACTCCCGGCGGATGCTGGACGCCTGCTGCTCGCCGCCGCCGCCGATCCGACGGGGGACCCGACACTGCTGTGGCGTGCGGCGGCCCGGCTCGGCATCCCGCCGGAGGCCTCGGGGAGTCTGGAATCGGCTGGCCTCCTGGTTTTCGGACCACTAGTGCGGTTCGCCTGGCCGCGGCTGAGGTCGCACTATTACGCGGCGGCCTCAGCGCAGCAGCGCCGCACGATTCACGGGGTCCTTGCGCAGGCGACGTTGGATGACCTCGATGCGGATCGCCGCGCATGGCACCAGGCGCTGGCGGCGTCCGGGTTCGACGAAGCCGTGTCAGACCGTCTCGAGCGTTCCGCTCCTGCTGCCCAAGCTCGCGGCGGAGTCTGCGCTCGTGCTGCGTTCCTGGAGAGATCAACGCTCCTCACGCCCGACGCCGGACGGCGGGCCGATCGTGCGATCGCGGCCGCGGCGGCCAAGTATCAGGCAGGGGCTCCAGAAACCGCTGAGCAACTGCTGTCGATTGCCGAGATGGCGCCGCCCGATGATGTACGGCGCGCCTCGGCGGCGTTGCAGCGTGCCAGGATCGCGTTCAGTACCCGGCCTGACGAGAGGGTGCACAAGTGCCTGCTCGATGCAGCGCGGCAGATCGAAGCGCACGCGCCGGCGCTTGCTCGCGAGGCCTACCTCGAAGCGATCGTGGCGGCGATGGTCGCCGCCGACCCGGGCACCGGTCTGAGTCTCAGCGACATCGCGCGAGCGGCGCGAGCGGCCGTGCCCTCCCGCTCCGACCGCCCCGCTGATCTGCTGCTCGATGGCCTGGCGACGCGACTGCTCGACGGCTATGTCGCCTCGATCCCCCCTCTCACGAAAGCGCTCGCCGCGTTCGAGGCAGCCGAGCCCGGTGCCGGCACGGCCCGCTGGCTCTGCCTGGCCAGCTGTGTCGCTGTGGACCTGTGGGACGGACGGTCATGGAGGAGGCTGACCGCTCGACATGCGCGGCTCGCGGCTGACTATGAACTGGCTGAAGCCTCGTGCGCCCCGGCCTACCCAGCGCTCGCGGATTTCTATCACGGGCGGCCCGCCGCGGCGGCGCTCATGGGCAGCGTCAAGAGTCCCGCCGATGGAGGCGCCGCCCCGAGCCTGATGCATCCGACGTTGCTGCTGGCTGCCTGGCGGGGTCGTCGGATCGAGTTCGAGGAACTCCTGCCGAAAGCGCGCGAGTCTGCTGGTGCACAGCCGGCCGGGATGGCCGGCTCCGCGTCGAGCCTTGCATCGGCGGTGTTGCACAACAGTGCCGGCCGCTACCAGAACGCAGTGTTTGCAGCGCTTCCGCCGGCTGAGTCCGGCCAACTCGGCATCTGCGGGTGGGCCTTGGCCGAGCTGGTGGAGGCTGCCGTCCGTAACGCCCAGCCAGAAACCGCCGCGCGCGCCCTCGAACGGCTCAGCCACGCGACGAACGCCACCGGAACCGATTGGGGGCTCGGGGTGCAGGCAACCTGCCGAGCCCTGGTGGCGGAGGACCAAGCGGCCGAAACCCTGTATCTGGAGGGGATCGACCGGCTGGCTCGCGCTGGAATCGCTGCTCACCTCGGTCGAGCGCAGCTGCTGTACGGCGAATGGCTCCGGCGCCGCAACCGGCGAATCGACGCGCGGGGGCC
>DATAVO010000144.1:0-11529 GCA_036267695.1 Frankiaceae bacterium | reverse complement strand
GATCACCCAGCGGATAGACCAGGCGGGCCGGCTCGGACGCGTCGAGATAGACCTGCCGACGCTGCCCTCGGCATTCCAGTAGCAGGCTGGTGCGCTCCGGATGAAAGCTGACCCCGAAGGCATCGCGGGGGCTCACGGATCGCGCCAGCAGCGGCCGCAACAGCGCCTTTGGCAGCCGCGCCCCACGCGCGGTGGCCTTGATGGTGGTTTCGATCGTGGCTTGCACAGACTGCCCACTGATGCTGCCGCTCGAGTAAGCCGGTATGGCCGACTGGCGCGTGAGGGTCGCCGATACCAGGGCGGCCCGCTCGAGGAACTCGTCCCAATACTCGCCATCCGCCAGGTACTCCGACTCCACCCGCACATCGGTGATCGCCTGCTCCAGGTGGGCTGTGAAGGCACTGACCGGGCCGCGAAACGCATGGCTTCGCCCGATCACCTCGGCCGCCAGCAGCGCTGCCGTACCCGCTCTCGGAACGGCGAGCAGGTGGCGGTAGCGATGCACAGTGGCGTCCTGCGGGCGGACACTGGCCGTCGGCCGGCCGGCAGCGGTATCGAGCACGCGGCCGGGAATCCCATTGGGCCCGTATTCGACATCGAGCCTCAGCCAACGGTGTGGGCTCGAGGGTTGCACGGACCGCCGCACCGGGCTGCTGCGCCAATAGCGCCGGCTGCGCACGAGGTGATCGGAGCGCTCATCGCGGAAGAACGCCTGCCACTGGGCCCCGAGGTCAAGCCCGCGACCATCCACATTGTCGATCTGCAACGGGCCACCGCTGCCATCGGCGCGGCGGACCCGCAACCCGACGACGCTGTATCCGTACACAAGGACAGAGTCCTCCGGACCTCCGACAATTTCGTGTCTCGCCCGGCGCCCGATGTGATGCAGTTCTCCAGTCTCGACTGGCTGTTCAGGACGTTCGACCCTGACGCCTGGGCCAGGCAGGTCCGTACCGTCGGAGTGGTCAGACCCACGCGCTGTGGTGAAGGTGGGGTCGGCTCATGGCAGCAGCAACTGATCATGCGGGACCGCCGGCGGGTACCTCCTCACCTGGGCTAGTCGCCCGCGCGTCGGACAGTTCAAGGCGGTAGTCCTGCCCGAGCAGTTCGATGCCGAAGTCGGTGTGCGTGGACTCGCCGGCGAGGCGAAAACCTGCGCCCAGATAGAGTTTTCGTGCAGCGGCCAGGGGCTCGTTGGTCCACAGCCGCAGCTCGCGATAGCCGGCTTTGCGGGCGAAATCGACGCACTGGGAGACCATTCGCCGGCCGAGCTGATGGCCGCGTGCCGCGGGTTCGAGCAGGAGCAGTCGTAGCTGAGCGGTCTGCTCGTCCACCGCGACGCAGAAGATGCTTCCCACTCGCTGCCCATCGATCTCCGCGATCCAGCCGGCGTCACGCCCTGGGCGGCGTTTCTCGGCGAAGTCGGCGAGGATCCGCGCGGTGACGGCTTCTACCGACCAGCCGTACTCCCGGGCGTAGAGCTCGCCGTGGACCTTCAGAACCCAGCCGAGATCCCCGGGCTGGTCGAGCGGACGAATGGCAGCGTTGCTCTCCGACACCCCGGCTCCTCTCCGTCCGCGCGACTAGAACGACTGTTCCAGTGAAGCATGATGGTTGCTGTGTCGGCAAACAGCCCCTCGCCGCCGGCCGACTCTGCCCGCAAGCGCGAGTTGCTGGACGCGGCGTATTCCTGGGTGCTCGAGCACGGCTGGGCGGGACTCTCGCTGCGTCCGCTCGCTGAGGCCATCGGCTCGAGCGCGGGTGTGCTGCTCTTCCTGTTCGGCAGCAAGGACGGGCTGATCCGGGCGCTCCTGGAACGCTCTCGTGCCGAGCAGGTGGCGCTGCTCGAAGGCGTGCGAAGCGATGAGGCGGCTGATCTGGCCACCGCAACGGCGCAAGTGTGGGGCTGGCTCAGCGCCCCGAAACGCCGGCCGTTATTGAGGCTTTGGCTCGAGGCGTACAGCCGTTCCGTTGGCGACGTGGCCGGGCCATGGCAGGGGTTCGCCGCCCAGACGGTCGCTGATTGGGACGGCCTGCTTGCGGCGCACCAGCCGGCTCGGCGCCGGGCTTCGGCGACGGGAGCTGCCGAACGGTCACTCGTGCTGGCGGTGCTTCGCGGTGGCCTCCTGGATCTGCTGGCGACCGGTGATGAGGCTCGGGTCGGCCGAGCGGTCGGGCTTCACGTGGAGGCGCTGCGCACGGCTCGGTGATGACGAGGACCTAGCCATGCGTCGCCAATGGAGCTAGTCTCACTAGCACCATGACGATGACCCTCGGTCAGCCCCTGGACCGATCCGAAGCCGTCCCGCTGCACGAGCAGGTAGCGGCGGAGATCCGGCGGGCGATCGCGGACGGAGAAGCGGGACCGGGGGATCGACTTCCGCTGGCGAAGGACCTCGCTGCGGTGCTGGGCGTCAACAAGAACACGGTCCTACGTGCGATGCGCATGCTTCGCGAGGAGGGGCTGCTCGAGTTCGGCCGTGGGCGCGGCATCACCGTCGCCGGTACACCGCAGCACAGCGCGCTCTCTCAAGAGATTGGCGCGCTGCTCGATCTCGCTCGTCGCCACGGGTATCGCCGCGAGGAGGTCATCCAGATGATCGAGAGGTACCCGTGACGTTCACAACCCACCAGGTTCCCAGTGTTTCCATGGCATCCAGTGCGGCGGATGATGTTCTCGTCCTGTTCATAGAGGCGCATCAGCGTCGAAGGCGGCGCAGGCTCTTCATCGCCGCCGTCGCTCTTGCTGCCATCGGGGCCACCACGGCGGCAGTGACCCTGACAGCCAATGGCGGGCAGGCGCATCCGGCGCCGGTCGCGTCGCCTCCGGCCGTCCCGTCACTGGGTTCACCTCCAAGGCTCGCCTGGATCGACTACCAGGGCCAGGTGCACATCGGCAGCCTGCAGAGTCGTCAGCAGCGCGTCGTTGGCAGCGGGTCGGGGAGTCCCGTGACGTCGATGGTCGCCTCCGGAAGGACCTTGTTCTGGGTCGACAACGGCGGGGTGGTCTACGACCGGGCCACGCGGCAGGTTCGCTCGCTCCCGCGGGGCGTGATGGCCTACGACACCGCCACCGGGCGGGTGCGTTCGTTTGCCAGCGACGCCGGGGTGTTCAACGCCGTAGGCAGTACCGACGTCTTCGTTGATTCCGACGATGCTCGCTCCGTGGTGAGGTACAACCTGGATGGCCGGCTCGTCGCACGATTAACGCTCCCGGCCGGCTGGGTTCCTGCTGGTGCCGAGGGGCTGGGGACCTCGAGCCCGGCGCTCGCGCACGGCGAGTTCCTCGTGGAGTCGACGACACCGGTTGCAGGCGGCGCTGCAGGAGCGAAACTTGCGGTCTGGACGCCCGCGACGGGCGGCGTGCGGGTTCTTGGCGATTTCCTGGATCTGGTTGCCACCTATACCGACAGCCGGGGACAAAGCAGTCTCGCCGCGTGGCTTCCCTACCGCTGCGCGATCTCGTACGAGACCTGCGCGGTTCAACTCACCGACCTCGGCACGGGCGTGACGCGGCAGATCCTCAATCCGCTCGGATTCGGGTTCGACATGCGCGGCGCGTTTTCCCCGGACGGTCGTCAGCTTGCGGCGTTCGCCAAGACCAACTCGGGCGGCTACGACCCTCAGACCCGGCTTGCTCTCGTCGACGTGAAGACGGGCGCCCTGCGTCTCGTCCCCGGCGCCACCATCGGCATCGGTGAACCCGTCGCCTGGGCGCAATGGCTGCCCGCTTCGACCCAGCTCATCGTCGGCGGCACGAGCGGGCAGGACGGCGCCGGGAATTGGGGTGCCAACCACTTCCTCGTCGACAGCACCACCCTGCGCGCCACGCCCTTCTCGTTCCTGACCGACGGGCAGAAAGACGTGAACTACTCGGCGGTGCTGCTGCCCTGATCATTCGCTCTGGGTTGAACCGTCGCGTCGCATGCGCCGCTTGGCCTCATAATCAGCCGTCGCGACGCATGTCGACGAACCGGCTGTAGTGGCCCTGGAAGGCGACCGTGACGGTGCCGGTCGGCCCGTTGCGCTGCTTGGCGACGATGAAGTCGGCCTCGCCGGCTCGCGCTGATTCCGGCTCGTACATGTCTTCGCGGTGCAGGAGCACGACCAGGTCAGCGTCCTGCTCGATGGCGCCGGACTCGCGGAGGTCGGACAGCTGAGGCTTCTTGTCCGCGCGGTTTTCAGCGGCCCGGTTGAGCTGGGAGAGCGCCACGACCGGGACGCCGATCTCCTTGGCCAGCAGCTTCAGTGAGCGGCTCATCTCGCTGACTTCCTGCTGGCGGGAATCGAGCCGCTTGCTCGGGGTCATGAGCTGCAAATAGTCAACAACGACAAGGGAAAGTTCGTGGCGCTGCTTGAGGCGCCGGCACTTGGCGCGCAGCTCCATCATCGTGACGTGGGGCGAGTCATCGATGAACAGCGGCGCGCTCGTGACCTCACCGATGCGCTGCGCGAGGCGCGCCCAGTCATCGTCGGTCATCTTGCCGGAACGCATGTTTTGCAGGTGAACCCGCGACTCGGCGGACAGCAGGCGCATGACGATTTCGGTGCGGCTCATCTCCAGCGAGAAGACCACCGAGGTCCGGCCGTGCTTGATGCTGGCAGCGCGGGCGAAGTCGAGCGCGAGGGTGCTCTTACCCATGGCGGGCCGGGCAGCCACGACGATCAGCTGACCGGGGTGTAACCCATTGGTGATCTGGTCGAGGTCGGCGAAGCCGGTGGGGACGCCGGTGAGGGTGCCATCGCGATTGGCGATCGACTCCATCTCTTCCAGCGTCGGATTGATGAGCTGCTCGAGGATCAGGAAGTCATCGCTGGTGCGCCGCTCGGTGACGGCGAAGACCTCGGCCTGCGCCCGGTCGACGGCGTCTTCGACTTCGGACGATTCGTTGTAGCCGAGCTGAGTGACGCGCATGCCGGCCTCGACGAGCCGGCGCCGGACGGCCTTCTCGGCGACGATCTGCGCGTAATAGCCGGCATTCGCGGCCGTGGGGACCGACTCGATGAGGGTGTGCAGATACGGTGCGCCGCCGATCCGATCGAGCACACCGCGCCGGTGCAATTCGGCAGCGACGCTCACGGTGTCCGCCGGCTCGCCCTTGCCGTACAGCTCGGTGGTGACCTCGTAGATGGTCGCGTGGGTAGGCCGGTAGAAATCCGTGACCCGGAGCACCTCGACGACATCAGCGATCGCGTCCTTCGACAGCAGCATCCCGCCGAGGACGCCCTGCTCTGCAGCGATGTCCTGCGGCGGCGTGCGATCGAACTCCGGAGGACCGCCTCTCTGACCCTGACCCTGACCCTGGCCCGAGCTCTGTCCCTGACCGGATCCCTCACCCTGACCACCCGGCTGCGCGCGCAGATCGATGGTCGTCACCGACACGTGAACACCGCTCTTCCCTCGCAGCCGCAGCCGAAATGACTCGCTCGTAGCCCTCTGCATCGGAGGCCGATTCAGGTGACTGACTCAGGTGTACGCCTCCCGTACGACAGAAAGGGCGACGCGCCGAAGGACAGGCCGAGCGACCTGTTGATGGCGCTGGGGATGAGGTGTGGGCAACGCCGCGGCAAGGTGTGGAAGGGCGGTGGAGACGCGGTGGACACGTCTCGTTCAGCGGGCCACTTCCGGGCCGAAAGGCCGCGCGGCGGGCCGGGTCTTCGCAGGTCGGTCGCCGGGCGTCCGTTTCGGCGCTATCCACAGAGATGTGCACCGTTGTGGATAAAGAAAAGTGGCGTCACAGGGACCGCTCAGCTACAACGCAGGCACACCCCAGCCGCAAGGACGAAAACTTAGTCATGGCAACTATCGCGTTCGACCCCCCGCCGTCGGTCTTCCCCGGCCGCTCGGGTCAGCGCCGGGCCGTTTCCATCCCCGCGCCGACCGCCCCCCCCGCTCGACTCCAACCCGCAACAATCTCCCGACCGGTGGCCATTTCCGCCGGACCAGCTCAAGGCATCGAGCATGTCCTGCCGCTTTCCGGCTGTCGCCTGACCGTGCTGGACCTACCCGACGGGTCGCGCGTCGGCCGCCTCACCTCCGCCGACGGACAGTGGCTCTCCGAGACGCGCTGCGAGCTCGAGTCGCAGGTCAGCGGCTGGTTCGGACGTGGCGGCCCCTGCGGTACGTCGTGGGCGCTCGCATTCGGGGCCGGTGGCTCGCACGAGGCGGTTCAGGTCCGTTTCGCCAGCCTGCGTTCGCGCCGCGTGGTGCCGGTCGTCAGCGATCACTACGGGCTCTGGGTCGCCGAGGTCGCCGGCGCCTTCCGGGCGGCGACCATCCTCAGCCCCACCACGACCAATACGTTCCGCCTGCACTACGCCTCCTGAGCGCCTCGCAGTACGCCTCCTGAGCTCGCCGCGCTCGAGGTGTGCGCCTTCCCACGAAGTGCCGCCAGGTAGCGCCGAACCCGGACCGTCGGGTATCACCCCGGTATGAAGGTGCTCGTAGCGGGAGCGACGGGATTCGTCGGGTCGCGGCTGGTCCGTTCGCTCAAGGACGCCGGCCATGAGGTACAGGCGCTCACCCGCCATCCCCAGGACTATTACGGCGCAGGCAATCCTGTCGGAGGCGACGTCAGCGACGAGGACGCGCTCGAATCCGCCCTGGTGGGGTGCGACGCCGCGTACTACCTCGTGCATTCCCTGGACAGCGCCGATTTCGCCGACAAGGACGCCGCGGGCGCGCGCACCTTCGGCCGGGCCGCCCGCGCTGCAGAGGTGCAGAGAATCATCTACCTGGGAGGTCTCGGCCAGGAAGGCGACGACCTGTCCGAGCACCTGCGTAGCCGCCAAGAGGTCGAGAAGTTGCTCGGCGCGGCGGGAGTCCCCGTCACGACCATTCGGGCCGGCGTCATCATCGGTAACGGCGGCCTGTCATGGGAGCTGATGCGCGAACTCGTCGCGCACCTGCCGATCATGATCACGCCACGTTGGGTGCGCACCAAGGCTCAGCCCGTCGCCATCGCCGATGTCGTCCGATACCTGACGGCTGCCCTTGAACGGCCCGAAACGGCGGGCGAGGTGTACGAGATCGGCGGGCCGGAGATCATGACGTATGAGGTCGCCATGCATCGGGTCGCGCGTGCCCGCCACCGGCCGCTGGTCATCGTGCCCGTCCCGCTGCTCACGCCGAAGCTCTCCTCGCGTTGGCTCGCGCTCGTGACCAGCGTCGACGTGCAGACCGCCACCAATCTGATCGCGTCGATGAGCAACGAGGTCGTGGTCCAAGACGAGTCGCTGCGCCAGCTCGTCGGACTGACGCCGACGCCGTTCGACGAGGCGGTCCGCCAGGCGCTGGAGGAGCGCGAGGCCCAGCTCGAGGTCCAAGGTGCGGACTCCTAGCCGGGTTCCCGATCGTCTCCTCGAGCGCCTCGGCCCGATCCTGGCTCCGGCCGACAGCCCGTACCACGAGGAAACGCCGCGCATCCAGCGCCGGCGGCGCTTCATCGTCACCACCACCCTGGTCGGCGGCGCGGTCCTGCTCGGATTTGCCCTTACCCGGCCCCAGGGCAGCGACGCGTTCTACGTGCTGGCGGGAATCCTGGCCGGGGTCTGGCTGGTGGGCGGGCTGCTGTCCGGGCCGGTGCATCTCGGTCGCGGCAGAAACGGCCGGCGACCGATGCTCTGGCCCGCGCTGGTCGGGGCGCTCGCGTTCGGCGTCTTCGCCGTCGGTGCGGAGGCGGTCAGCTGGATCCCGAGCCTTCACCACGCGGTCGACGACGTCATCAAGCGGGCCGACACCGGCTCGCGCTGGCTGATCGACGTCATCACGATCGTCAACGGCATTGGCGAGGAGGTCTTCTTCCGTGGCTCCGTCTACAGCGCGTTCGCGCCGCGCCACCCCGCGCTGTGGACCACGATCAGCTACGTCATCGTCACCGCCGCTGCCGGAAACCTGATGTTGGTGCTGGCAGCGGCACTGATGGGAACCGTCTTCGCGCTCGAGCGCCGGGCGACCCGCGGCATCCTGGCGCCGGCCATCACGCACGTCGTCTGGTCGACGATGATGATCTTCTTGCTGCCGCGCTGAGACCGGGGTCCCGTCGAAAAAGACACAAAGATGAGCGGGGCTCCGGCGAGTCGCGGCTGACACGCTGCCTGGCGCCGCCCCCGCGGAAAAGTCGTATCTTTTTCGACGGGCTCTAGAGCTCAGCGCCGACGATCACTGGTTCGTTGACGAGCAGCACGCCGAGCCGCTCCCACACGCGGTCACGCACCTCGCGGGCCAGCGCGAGCACCTCACCGGCCGAAGCTCCGCCGCGGTTGGTGATCGCGAGCACGTGTTTGGTCGACAGACGGGCGGCGCCGCTGGCAACGCTGCCGTACCCCTTGGGGAAGCCGGCGCGTTCCATGAGCCAAGCCGCCGGAACCTTGAACCGCTCGCCGGCTTCGGGAAATGCGGGCGCGTCGACGCCCGCCCGGGCGCACAGCCGGTCATAGCCCTCGGCGTCGAGGACGGGGTTGGTGAAGAAGGATCCGCAGCTCGCCGTGTCGGGATCGGACGGATCGAGCACCATCCCCTTCCCGCGTCGCAGCGCGAGGACGGCCTCCCGGACCCGTTCGACAGGTGCCGCGCCGCCTGCCTCCAACCCGAGGGTGCGGGAGAGCTCGCCGTAGCGCGGCCGGCTCATGTCGCCCGGGCGCAGGGTGAACTCGACCTCGGTCACCACCCACCGTCCTGACTCGGCCTTGAAACGGCTGGTGCGATAGCCGAACCGGCACACGGATGGGTCCAGGTCGCGCAGCACCCGCGCTTGCCGGTCGTAGGCGGTGACCCGGGTGACGACGTCGGACACTTCCTGGCCGTAGGCGCCGACGTTCTGGATGGGGGTCGCTCCGACCAGCCCCGGAATCCCGGCCAGGCACTCGATTCCGGCGAGCTGCTGGTCCACCGCGTAGGCGACGAGCGCGTCCCAGGATTCACCGGCGGCTACCCGGAGGCGACCGCCGTCGCGCGCGATCCCTTGCGTGCGGATCAGCACGGCGAGCCCGGAGAAGCCGGCGTCGCTCACGACGACGTTGCTCCCGCCGCCGAGCAGCAGCAGCGGCCGGCCGCCGGAATCGGCCGCGTGGACGACGCTGACCAGCTCGTCCGTCGAATGCACGGCGGCCACGTCGTTGGCGGGGCCGCCGACGCCGATCGTCGTCAGGGTCGCCAGCGGGACCTGCTGAAGGCCGGACCGGGGGTCAGTCAACCGGGCCGGCTTCCCCGCCGGCACTGGCGCTCAGCCGTGCCGCCGACAGATCCGCGACCCCCACTGTCGGGGTGGAGGCCTGGGCGTAGAGCCGCTGCGGGATGCGTCCGGCGCGGCGCGCCAGCCGTCCGCCCTCGACGGCGCGCCGCATCGCCTCGGCCATCAGCGCCGGCTCCTGCGCCCTGGTGACGGCGGTGGCGAGCAGGACCGCGTCGCAGCCGAGCTCCATGGCGAGCGCCGCATCGGAGGCGGTCCCGATGCCCGCGTCGAGCACCAGCGGCACGTCGATGGCCTCGCGCATGATCGCGATGTTGTACGGGTTGCGGATTCCGGCGCCGCTGCCGATCGGCGAGCCCAGGGGCATCACCGCAGCGACGCCCGCATCCGCAAGCCGCCGGGCGAGGATCGGGTCATCCGTCGAGTAGACGAAGACCCGGAAGCCGTCGTCGACCAGTTGCTCGGCAGCGTCCAGCAGCTCGACCGCGTCGGGGAGCAGCGTGCGGTCGTCTCCGATGACCTCGAGCTTCACCCAGTCCGTCTCGAAGGCCTCGCGAGCGAGTTGCGCGGTGAGGACGGCATCGCGGGCGGTGAAGCAGCCCGCCGTGTTCGGGAGCACCCGCGCGCCGCAGCGTTCGACCACGTCGAGCACGCTGCCGCGGGCGCTCGGCTCCAGGCGCCGCAGCGCCACGGTGACGATCTCGGCGCCGGAGGCCTTCACGGCCGCCTCCAGCGCACCCATGCTCGACGCCCCTCCCGTCCCCAGGATGAGCCGGCTCGCGAAGGTCTCGCCGGCCAGGATCAGCGGGTCGTCCACGTCAGCCTCCCTGGGTTGCGGCGAGCAGTTCGACGACGTCGCCCTCGCTGACGCATTGCTCGGTCCAGCGTCCCCGGGGCACGACCTCCCCGTTCATGGCGATCGCCAGGCCGCGTCGTACCTGATGGCCGCTACGCACCAGGAGAGCCTCCAATGATGTGTCGGCGGGCACGTCCGTCGCGTCGCCGTTCAGAGTAATGATCATCGAAAACGGTCCGGTGAGAAAGGGACCGCGAGGTCCGGAACGCGTGATGAGGAGAGGATGTCGACGACAAGGTCGGCAGTGACGGGTGCGAGCAGGATGCCGTTGCGATAGTGCCCCGTCGCCACGAAGAGGCGCTCGTCCCAGCGGCCGATCACGGGAGCATTGTCGGCGGTCGCTGGACGCAGGCCCACCACCACCTCCGTGAAGGCGAGCTCGGTGACGCCCGGCACGAGTTCGTACGCGGCCCGCAAGAGCTCATAGACGCCGCCGGCGGTGGCAGTGACGTCCGCACCCTTTTCCTCGACCGTCGCTCCGACGATCAGGCGCCCGTCGCCCCGCGGCACGAGATAGGCATCGACCCCGCGGATCGTGCGCGTCAGCAAGGGTTCGCCGCGAAGGTGCAGCAGCTGGCCCTTGACCGGGCGGACCCCCAGCTCGGGAAGCAGCCGCGCGCTGGCGGCGCCTGCGGCGAGAATGACGGTTCCGGTGTCGAGAGCGGCGAGCTCTCGCACCGGCTCGGGCCGCAGATCGACCCCCGTCGCCAAGCATGCGGCGCGCAACGCATGCACCAGAGCCCGGTTGTCGACGCTGTGATCGCCGGTGACGACGAACGCGCCGCGCACCCGCGGCGAGAGTGCCGGCTCCAGCGCCCGCGCCTCGCGTGATCGCAGCCGGGTGACCTCGAGGCCCAGCTTGGACTGGAAGACCGAGATCTCCTCGAAGCGGGCGAGGTCGTCGCCGTCACGGGCCACGCTGATGGTGCCCTCGGTGCGGTAGCCGGGATCGACCCCGCCGGCCGCCGCGACCTCGCCCGCGAACTCGGCCCACCTATCGCGCGCGGCGAGAGTGAGGCGCAGCAGCGCTTCCTCGCCGTAGTGCACCTCGGTAACCGGCGCGAGCATCCCCGCGGCTGCCCAGCTGCACTGCGCGGGAGCAGAGTTCGCCAGTTCAGGGTCATAGACGACGACCCGTCCCAGACCCGCGGCTGCCGCCCGCCACGCGATTGCCAGGCCGATGACGCCGCCGCCGACGATCGCTATATCCGGCCGGCCGCCTTCACCGGGGCCTGCTCGCCTCATGTCACCGACTCCGTTCCCTTCGCCGGCATGACCCGGATCAGGTGTTGACGGTCGGAGGCCCGGCCTCCCTCTCAGCCCGCTGCCGGGCTCCCGTGCTGTCCACGGTACGGCTAGAGCAGATCGCGACTCGGCTGAGCGCAGCGCGGGTCTGCGACCGGTGTCGGGCGGGCGCGGCGATACGCTCGGTTCACTTGCCGGGGACACCCCGCCCGGCGTGACGGCCAATGAGGGCCTGCG
>DATAVO010000143.1:0-5353 GCA_036267695.1 Frankiaceae bacterium | reverse complement strand
GCCGCTGAATTCGCGCTCGCGGCGCCGGCGGTCATCGTCATCGGCGACGTCGTCGGCATGATCGAGCAACTAGCAGCCGCCACGGAACCCCACCCGGCTTCGTAGTTCCGTTCACCTGGGCACGTTTCGCCGGCTCATGTGCGTCTGGGTGTCCACAGGCAGGCCGGGTCGTGGGACTTGTGGTTTCCTTCAGCGAGTGACTCCGGCGTACGTCCACGGCTACCAGAGTCGCGAGAGCGACCGGCTCCAGGACCAGGCCGACACCCTCGTCGAATTGCTACACGCTGACACGAGTTACCCGCCGGGCTGCCGCGTTCTCGAGGCCGGTTGTGGGGTCGGCGCGCAGACGGTCACGCTTGCCGCGCGCAGCCCCGGCCCCCACTTCGTCTCGGTGGATGTGTCGGCGGAGTCGGTCGCCCTGGCGTCGAAACGCACCGAGCGGGCGGGCCTGACCAACGTCGAGTTTCAGCAGGGCGACCTCTTCGCGCTGCCGTACGACGATGCGTCGTTCGACCATGTCTTCGTCTGCTTCGTGCTCGAACACCTGCCTCAGCCCGTCGCCGCCCTGGCAGCGCTGAGAAGGCTGCTGAAGCCCGGGGGCAGTTTGACCCTCATCGAGGGCGATCATGGCTCGGCCTATTTCCATCCGCGCAGCGAAGCCGCCGACGCTGCGATTGCGTGCCAGATCGAGCTTCAGCGTGCGGCCGGCGGCAACGCCCTGATCGGACGCGCGGTCTACCCGCTGATGGTCGACGCGGGACTCGACTCGGTCGCGGTTTCGGCGCGAATGGTCTACGTCGACGGCAGTCGCCCTGACCTGATCGAGGGCTTCACCCGACGCACGTTCACCGCGATGATCGAAGGCGTCCGGGAGCCGGCGATCGCGGCTGGTCTCATCACGGCGGAAGGCTTCGACGAGGGCGTCCGCGCTCTGTACCGCACCGCCGAGCCGGATGGCGTGTTCTGCTACACGTTTTTCAAAGGTGTCGGACGCGAGCCGATCGATGTCGGCTGAGCGACGGATTACGCGTTCGTTACAGCTGCCTGATTGTCTTCGTGACGCCGGCAACGGAGCCGTGCGGAACCGGGAGATGCTATGCGGACGCGGATGTTTGTCACCTGCACAGGCGCGCTGCTGCTGGCCGCGTCAGCAACGGCCTGCTCCAGCAATGCGAAGTCGAGCACGGTTCCCAATGCCGCCACGACGTCCTCCTCAGCCTCGACTCCAGCGAGCACCAGCCCGTCCAGCGCTGTCACGCAGGCGGGTACGGGCGAGCTCACCGGCCTACCGAAGGCGTGCCCTGCGGTTGCCGACGTCATGTCAAAGCTTGCCCTCTCCAACCTGACTCTCGCGAGCAACAGCGACCCGAGCATGTGCCGATACCTGCTCAACGCAAACGCGGACGATCCCGAGGTGGTCATCACGTTCAATGTCGCCCCTGGGCTCACCGCGGCAGCGTTCGCCGATGGCCTGAAGCAGGGCCACCCGGATCAGGTCAGGCTGAGCGCGCCGAGCGTGGCTGCCAGGACGACCGGCACCCCGATCACGCCGAGCGTTGCGAATTCGCGCGCGCTCACATCGAGCCCACGTGCCTTGCAACGCTCCCGCCACAGGAGCGTCGCGAGTGAACCCCACAGCAGCACCAGTGGCCCGATGTTGACGCCGCATAAGAGGGCGAGCAGGTCATGACGCGAGGTCTGGCGTTCGAGCGCGAGGTAGGCGGGCAGGTTGTTGAACGCATTGGCGGCGGCCGCTGCAATGCTGCCGACGCGCCAGGTGCCGCCGCCGCCGAGCACGTCGTGCAGCAGCCGGTCCAGCCCATGCCGTCCCGCCGCGGACACGACGAGGAAGAGCCCCTCCACGAGAATCACCAGCCGCCACGGCACGAGCCGGAAGCGCAGTTCGGATCGTCGTCGCCAGGCAAAAGCGCCGACCGTGACGGCAGCGGCCGGGGTGGCTGCGGCCCAGGCGGGAACCCCTGCGATCACGGCGGGGCCGAAGCCGACGCAGCACACCGCGCTCACGATGAACAGCACCCGATCAGCCGGCTGCCGGCGCGGCTGGGGAAGGAACCGGCCGCGCAACTCCCGCCTGAAGCGAACCCGTAGCACCAGCACCGTCGCGACGATCGCGACCCCAGCGGGAAGCAGCATCTTGCCGACGTAGGTCGAGGCGGACATGCCGAGCTTGTCGGCGGCCAGCAGGTTGGTGAGGTTGCTGACGGGCAGCAGGAGGCTGGCCGTATTCGCAAGCCACACGGCGGTCATGGCGAACGGCAGCGGCGGAAGTTCGAGGCGCGCGGCGAGGGCGAGCACGACCGGGGTCAGCAGCACCGCCGTCGTATCCAGGCTCAGCAGAATCGTGGTGATCGCGCCGACGCCGCAGACCATGAGGAACAGGCGCGGCACGCTTCCTCGCGCGGCACGGGCGACGGCATCAGCGGCCTGTTCGAAGACCTCCGCCCGCTCGGAGAGCTCCGCCAAAACCGTGACGGCGACGAGGAATCCGAGCACCGGCCCCACCCGGGCGGTGACGTCACCGGCGTCGTGCAGCGGGAGCAGGCCAGTGACGAGCGTCAGCAGTCCGGCGACCCCGGCGGCCGCCCACACAGGGCGTTGCTAAATCTGGCCGGAGCGGCGCGCGGCGCGCAGCTTGCGGCGGCTCGACATCCACGGAATGAGGCCGAGGAAGAGGCCGGCAAGGAAGCCCGCGATCGCTGACGCGCCCAGCGCGACCGAACTGCGTCGGTAGGTGTGCTTGTAGTTCAGGAACTTCACCGTCACCGGCTGGTTGTTCTGCAGCACGAAGATGATGACCGCGGCGAGGATGACCAGCGCCAACACGGTCACCAGGTAGGTGCCCCAGCCAGGCCCGCGCTTGACCGCTTGGGCCGCTGGCACCTCTGTCGCACGGGTGGGCGTGGGCAGCTGTTGCTGGATCGTCGCATTCGGGTCATAAGGCGGTTGTTGCGGCGACGTCATGGCGGCAGGGTACGTCGCGTCGTACGGTGATCGTAGGCGGACGAGCCGGCCGGACGGTCGCGTTACGCCCCTTTTGCTCTGTTTCGGCAGGTCAAGCGGGGTGTGCCGAGGAACGTCCGGGCTCCACAGGGCGAGGTGGTGGGTAACGCCCACCCGGGGTGACCCGCGGGACAGTGCCACAGAAAGGAGACCGCCCGTGCGGCTGGGCTTGCCTGGTCAGCGCGGGTAAGGGTGAAAGGGTGCGGTAAGAGCGCACCAGCGTCCGGGGTGACCCGGACGGCTAGGTAAACCCCACCAGGAGCTAGGTCAAGAGGGTCGCTCGGGCTTCGGTCCGGGTGGCCTGCGCAGGCGCTCGAGGACGGCCCGTCCGAGTCTGCGGGTAGACCGCTAGAGGCTGTCGGCAACGGCAGCCGTAGATAGATGACCGTCGCCGTACCACTCCGGTGGTGCGGGCACAGAACCCGGCGTACAGGCCGACTCGTCCGTCACCAAGCGAAGCAGGGGTCACCGCCAAGACGCAGCTCCCGCCAGCTGTTGATCTTGCCGCCGCCGTGTGTGCTCCGCGCCGGTAATTGAGGTGCTAGCCGCTCGTGACCTTCGAAGAATTAGGGGCTGGCACGCCGGTTGCGGTCGCTGAGTCCGATCCACCGACGGCTCGAAGTAGCAGGTGCTTGGCCCTTTCGTGCCCTATGAGCAGTAAATGGTCGTCGTGGTTCGTCAGCCCGTCGCCCATCTGACCGATCGCGTCAACCAGAGACCAGGTGATCTCGGGGTAGATGTTGTTGGCGGCGAGCTTGCTGAACCCGGTCTGCGCATGGGCCAGGTTCGTCATCAATGCGGCGGAATCCTGCGCATCACTCAAGGGGAGGGTCTCGAAAGCGGCGCGTGCGCAGGAGACGCTGCCGTCCCAAATCGCCTCGGCGCTGGTGGTGAAGAACCAGGCGGGTGGATTCGTATCGGTCCCCGGCGCCAGGAGTGACGTTTGCGGACTCGGGAGCCGGCCGCCCGGTTGCTCCAACGGGCTGAAGCCCGAGAAGATTGGCACCAGGGGCTCGACGATCGGGCTCCAAAGTGCGATGTCCGCTTCGAGCACCCTCCGACGGTGGAACGCCTGGGTCGCTATCGCGGTCTCCATCGAGGTCGGGATCGCGCCGGCAAGCCTCTCGATGCTGTGTTCGGAGTGATCCATCCCTTCGAAGCCGAGCCCTCGCTTATCGCGCGCGGCGGCGGACATTTCTGGATGCGTCTTGATGAGCAGCATCAGGTGGCACATCCAGGAATGATCGATCGCAATGATGAAATACCTGAGTGACTGATTAGCCATCCACCAGCGTTGCCCTTTGCCTGTGGCCGGACTCGGGTGCGGCTGCTTTGCCCAGGCGTTGAAAGCCTTTCGGGACAGGCGCGTTGACCGGCACAATTCTTGATGAGCAGCAGCGGCAGGCGACGTCAATCGGGTGGATTCGTTCACGCCTTGCATGAGACGGCCCCAGGAATAGAGGCAGTCCTTGGACCGGGTGACCTCATCGACAACCGCGGGTAGCGCCGCCTCCCATTGTCGATTTCCGGTGGCGAAGCTCACCATGCGTGCGTGCCTCCCCGGACGACAAGTTCGCAGGCAGACTAGCAGTTCGCAGGCAGGCTCGTGGTCGCTTTGCTTCGGACCGACTGATGCCTACGTGTGACAACGGGCAGCCCACCCAGCGACTCAGCCGTTGCCGCCTACGTCACGGTCATATGCCTCGTAGATCAGGTCGGCGCCGTGTTGACGGTGCCGCGTCAGCTGCAATAGCAGTGCGGTCACTCGCTCGCGGACATTGGACAGTCGGGATTCGTCGTCACACGCGTCGGTCAGGGTCTGTCGCAAGGTCGCGATCTCCGCGCCCAACGCTTCGTGGGCCGAACCGAGCCGGCGGAGCTTTCCTTGCAGCCGCGGGGCATCGGTACGGATCTGCTCCCACAGGCCGTCAGGACCCTCGGTGCCCCGGACGTGAGACGCCCAAGCCATCTGCAGGCTCTCGAGGTGGGGTGTCAGATTCGCGCGCCATTCATCCGGACGTCCGGCTAGGGCAGCTGCCGCCGCTTCTTCCACCTCGGTCATCGTGCGGCGAAGACCGGCCCGGCGATGGCGAACCACCTGCAACTGCGGCGACTCCGAGAGAGTCGGAAGACCCGGCATGGCGACGACCTCCGTCCCGTAAGCCCGTCCTATCCGACGGCCAAACAGATGCCCCACCGTAGGCGCCTTCACGCCTGGTGAATAGGGCTGATGTTCGCCCCGGGTGCAGCCGCCCGTGGGCGTGGCTCAGCTCGTCGGGCTTGGGTCCGATGTCGAGGGTTCCGCCGTCGCGACGATGGTCCAATCGCAGTC
>DATAVO010000142.1:0-15192 GCA_036267695.1 Frankiaceae bacterium | reverse complement strand
AGAAACGGAGTGGCCATGAAGGGCTATCCCCTGCTCGATGCTTTCCTTACGGTCTTCTGGATCTTCATCTGGATCATGTGGATCTTCCTGCTGATCCGGATCGTCAGCGACATCTTCCGCAGCCACGACCTATCCGGCGTCGGCAAGGCGGGCTGGACGTTCGCGATCATCATCTTCCCGCTGATCGGCGTGTTCGCTTACCTCATCGTGCGCGGCGACGGGTTGCACGAGCGGGAGACGCGACAGGCCCAGGCGAGCGAAGAAGCGATGCGCCAGTACCTCAACCGGATCGGTGCACCGGGCGGCAGTTCCGCGGACGAGCTCACCCGGCTGGCTGAACTGCGTGACCGCGGGGTCGTGACGGATGAGGAATTCCAGCGGCTGAAGGCGAAGGTCCTCGCGGCCTGATCCGACCGGCTGCTTGCTGCTGCACAGGAGCAGGCCGGCCGCCACTAGGCCGAAAGAGGGAACGCCACCACGAACGCGTCCGCGATGGCATCCCGGGCGCGTAAAACAAGCGCGCGGGGACAGCGCGCCCGCGGCCTGCGAGCGCGCCTCCCCGTCCACAAGCTGCAAGTCTGCGAGCTACCGAAAAAAGTTTGGGAATCAGGGCTCAAGGTTTCGGTCGAACCTGCCGAGCAGGCACGTCATGGAGCGACTGGCGGTGGGTAGCTCAGAGGCGCGCTGCGACCCGGGCGGGATCATCTCGACGGGCGAGGTGCACGCCGTGAAATCCGACTACACGACGCTGTGCGGAGCCGCCGCCGTCTTTGTCTTCGTGGAGCGCGAGTTTCACGTGAGCCTGACGGACCCCGCCTGCCCGAGCTGCAGCCAGCTTGCCTTGACCCCGGCCGCCGCGTAACCCACCACACATTTCGGACAACTAGCCCATTGGGGCGAATCACCAATCTTTCGCCCGTGCCGATTCAGTAAGCGTGCACGGATTGATTGTCGGGAGCGCCGAGGCGTACGCCGGGCCGGGGGGCATTGCCCTCTCCGCCGGCCTGCATGCCGTGCGCACCACGGACTACAAATCGATCTGCGGCGACCCGGTGGTCTTCATGTTTCTCGATACGGCCTTCACGGGCACCGAGCAAGGGGCCGTCTGCCCGTCATGCCGGGCTCTCGTGTCGCCCTTCGGAGCGGCCTGAGCCGCTGGCTCACTCCCCCGTAGCGCCGTCTATGCCTTCGCGTAAGAGGTCGGCATGCCCGTTGTGACGCGCGTACTCCTCGATCATGTGCACGTAGAGCCAGCGCAGGCTCAGTTCCGCGCGCCGGCGTTCGTGGAAGAACGTGTCGTCCAGCGCACGATCCGCTGACACCGCACGCGACTGCTCGACCTCACGCGCGAAGACGGCGAAATCAGCCTGCGGATCCGCCGTGGCCACGTCATCGAACTCGCCGTCCGGGTTCGTTTCCAGGTCGCAGTAGAGCAAGGTGACGTCCCGGCCGGCCAGCCGCCGCTGAAACCACGACCGCTCGACCTCGGCCATGTGCCGCACCAGACCGAGTAGCGAGAGCTTCGACCACGAAACCGGGCGCCGGCGGAGCTCGTCACCGGTCAGCCCCGCGCATTTCATGAGCAGCGTTGCCCGGTGGAAGTCGAGCGAGCGCTCGAGCATCTCCCGCTCGCCGGCCACGTCGGGCGTCTGCCTGCGTTCGACGCCGGGCGCGGTCCACTCGATCAACACCATCGCCTCAGCATGCCCAGCGACGCCGGGGGTACCCGTCACCGGGCCCGAGCGCGATAGTGGGCCGATGGTGGAAAAGGCTCCCGGCGTCATGCGCTTCGACGAGGCCAACGCCGTTCAGCGCCGGATGAGGCTGCTGGCGGGAACGCGACCGATGGCGTGGCTCTTCGCGCGCGTGCTGCACCGCATCGACCGCCCGATCATGCGACGCAGCCACGGTCGCCGATCGTTCACCTCCGGGCTCACGGGGCTTCCGATCGTCGAACTCACGACGGTCGGAGCACGCACCGGCCAGCCCCGCACCATGCCGATCGTCGGTGTGCCGGACGGCGACCGGCTGGTGCTCGTGGCGTCCAACTTCGGCCAGCATCACCATCCCGGCTGGTACTTCAACCTGCGCGCCGACCCGCACTGCGCCGTCGCGCATCGCGGCCGGAGCCACGCGATGGTGGCGTACGAGGCCGAAGGTGACGAGCGCGAGCGGCTCTGGCAGCTGGATGTCTCCGTCTACCCGCCGCGCGCCGTCTACGCGCAGCGATCAGGAGGCCGACGCATCCCGGTCATGGTGCTGCGGCCGGCAGCACAGGAATCGACGGCGGGAGGGGAGCAGGAGTAGCCCCGACCGGATTCGAACCGGCGCTACCGCCTTGAGAGGGCGGCGTCCTAGGCCACTAGACGACGGGGCCGAGCTGAGCGGCCCAGGAGTGGCCCTGGGTGCCCATTACTGCTGGTGGTACTGGTGCGTGGTGTGACCGCTGGGGTACCAGGACTCGAACCTAGACTAGCGGAATCAGAATCCGCCGGGCTGCCAATTACCCCATACCCCACAGGCCCGCGGGGGGCTCGCGGGACACAGAATACCGCAGGCGCGGCCTCAGCCGCCGATCCCGGCGGCCCGATCGATGCGGCGCAGCGTGCGCTCACGGCCGAGCAGCTCCATCGACTCGAACAGCGGGGGCGAAACCATCCGCCCGGTGATGGCCACGCGCAGCGGGGTTGCGGTGCGCTTGCGGTTCAGGCCGAGCAATTCCCCGATGCCCCAGACCGCCGGTTCGATGAGCTCGACCGTCCATTCCGCAAGCGCATGCAAACGCTCGGAAGCGGCCCGCAGGACGGCCTCCGAGCCCTCACCCAGGCCCTTGGTCGCGGCGGCCTCTTCGATCGCGAAGGCGCCGTCGTCGATGAAGAGGAAGTGCAGCAGCTCCGGCGCTTCGGTCAGCCGGTTCATCCGGATCTGAATCAGCGGCGCGGCGGCGAGGAGCATCGCCAGGTCCACATCGGTGAAACCGGCGTCATTCAGCACGGGTGCGATGCGCGAGGACAGGTCCTCGACCGTCAGCGACCGGATCCAATCGCCGTTCAACGCCTCGAGTTTCTTGATGTCGAAACGTGCCGGGTTGCTGCTGACCCGGCGCACGTCGAACTCCGCGAGCAGCACGTCTTCACCGAAGAACTCCCGGTCGCCTCCGGGTGACCAGCCCAGCAGGGCCAGGTAGTTCGCGAGAGCCTCAGGAAGGAAGCCCTGGCTGCGATACCAGGCCAGCGACACCTCGCCGTGCCGCTTGGACAGCGGCGCCTTGTCGGCACCGATGATCAACGGCAGGTGGGCAAAGGCGGGCCAATGATCCTGCGGATGCCCGAGCGCCGCGTAGAGCGCGAGCTGGCGAGGGGTCGCCGTGACGAGGTCCTCGCCGCGCACGATGTGGGTCAGCCCCATCGCGATGTCGTCCACGGCGGCAGCCAGTAGGTACAGCGGATGGCCGTCGGAACGGGTGATCGCAAAGTCCGGGACGTTGGCATGGTCGATGGTGATCTCGCCGCGTACCAGGTCGTTCCACGTCGTCGTGCCGTCCGGCATCCAGAAGCGCAGCACGCTCGTCCGGCCCTCGGCCTCGAACGCGGCCCGCTCGTCGGCCGTGAGTCTGCGGCACCGCCCGTCGTAACCGGGTGGGCGGTTGGCCGCACGCGCCTGCTCACGTCGCTCTGCCAGCTCGGCAGCCGTGCAATAGCACGGATACGCGGCGCCGGCGACGCGTAGCCGGTCGGCCGCTTCGGCGTAGATGGCCAGCCGCTCGCTCTGGCGGTACGGCGCGTGGGGGCCGCCGATTCCCGGTCCCTCGTCCCAGTCGATGCCGATCCACTGCAGGATCTCCAGCGCCGCCGCGTAGGCCTCATCGGTGACGCGTGAGCGGTCGGTGTCCTCGACCCGAAGCAGAAACGTGCCGCCATGGCGACGGGCGAGCGCCCAGGAGAACAGCGCGGTGCGCACGTTGCCGACATGAAGCTCGCCGGACGGCGCCGGCGCGAACCGGGTACGCATGGTCGCGTCCATCGGCGGGATGGCAAGGTGGCGCACCGCAACGGGCGCCGGGCCAGGGTTGGTCATTTGGGCTCCGCCACATTCGTCAGCATGCCGATGCCCTCGATCTCGACCGAGACCGACTGCCCGGCCTGAAGCGGACCGATCCCGGCGGGCGTACCGGTGAGGATGACGTCGCCGGGCAGCAGAGTCATGGCGGTGCTCACGTATTCGATCAGCTCGGGGATCGCATGTATCAGCTGCGAGGTACGTCCGTCCTGGCGCACCTCCCCGTCGACGTACGTGCGGATGGCGAGGTCCGTCGGGTCGAGCTCCGTCTCGATCCAGGGACCGAGCGGACAGAAGGTGTCACCGCCCTTCGCCCGGGTCCACTGCCCGTCATCGCGCTGCCAGTCGCGGGCGGTCACGTCGTTGCCGCAGGTGTAGCCGAGGATCACCTCGAACGCCCGGGCCGCCGGCACTTGGCTGCAGAGCCGGCCGATGACCACGGCGAGCTCGCCCTCGAAGTCGACCCGGGTGGCGGGCATCGAAATCGCCTTGCCGGGGCCGATGACCGAGGTCGACGGCTTCAGGAAAATCAGCGGTTCCTCGGTCGTCTCGCCGCCCATCTCGCGGGCGTGTTCGGCGTAGTTGCGCCCGATGCCGATCACCTTGCTGGGCAGGATCGGCGCGAGAAGCGTCTCCTCGTCGAGCTCCGCCCGCTCGCCGGTCGGCACCAGCTCCCCGAAGGGATGCGCCGACAGCAGGAGAAGTTCACCACTTGACGATCCGCCCAGACCTCCGTTCACGACGCCGAACCGAGGACTGCCGCCGACACTGACCCGAGCTATCCGCACGACCAGCGACGCTACAGACTCCCGGCGACGGTTGAAGTGCCCTCGCGGTCGGCATAATTCGCACATGAGCGAAGCGACCTACGACGTCGGCGCCCCGGAGCCGCAGGAGATCGACGAAGCACTGAGCATGAAGCTCGGCCATCTCGCCGAGGACGCCATTTTGCGAGCCAAGCCCAACGGGGACGAGCGCTGCAGCAATTGCCTCTACTACCTCGACACCGACAAGGACCTCACCTACTGCTGGCACCCGAAGCTGCGTGTCCTGGTGGGCGGCGAGTGGTGGTGTCAGTGGTGGGAGGAGATCCCCGAAGACGCTTAGCCATCCCGACAGCGACGCTAGGGCGAACCCACAGTGTCTCGATCACTTAGGCAAACCAGCGTCGTCATACAGCAGGGCATCTGGATCGGCGCTGCGATACGGCTCCACCCACCGACTCGAAGCGTCGGCGCATATTGCCCCGAATGCGGCGCGCTTTCTCGGTGAACACGGACTCCTGGTCAAATTGCACTCGGGCGAGCCGTTCCCGCACCGCAGTAGTGACCGCTTCCGTCACCGATTCCCCGGTTGCGACCGCAAGCCGAAACGCAAGTCTGTGGCGTCCGGATCGTTGATGTTCAGCGCCATGTCGCCATCTTGACCCGCTCGCGCGCCGAAGCACACTCGGTTATCTGTCACAACCGGGCGAACATGCTCGCGACGCTCGCGTCACCGGTGGCGTAGACCTGCGAGGCCCGGCTGGTCATCTCGGCGATCCCTTCCAGAGCTTGCTGGAGGCGGGCCGCGCTCGACTGCCATTCGGTGAACAGCGCCTCGTAGCGAGCATGGGAGAGGCCGGTCCACGCCCCGGACAGCGCCTGCACTTGTGTTGAACAGGCCGCCAGTTCGCTGGCGATGCTTCCGGCTGCCGAGCGCAGGCGCCCGCTCGTCGCCGTCAGCTCGGCGGGACTGACGGCATAGGCGTCACTAGACATGATTTACCTCCTGTTGACCCCACTGAACTTCAGTGACGCTGACCGAAGCCTAGGTCGATAGGGGAACCCATTCGCGGTTATCCACAGGTATCCACGCAGCGCGCAGGCGGCTTTCGTCCTTCAGGCGCGCCACGCCGTGACGCATCAGGGACGAAAGCTGCGAACGACACAGCTGTAAGTTAGTCAACCGTGGCCGATGAGGGGAGCGTGACCCTCACGACCGATCTCGTCAGCTCAGGCGCAGCGCTGTCCGGCGCGCCCCTCGACGTCATCCCGTTCCAGACCGGGCCTCACCTCACCGTCAGCCTGACCGAGGGCTGCGAGGCTCCACTCGAGGCGTTGCGGGCGACATCACCCGACCGCCCCGTCCGTTGCCACCCGTGTGACGAGGCCGTGGTCCGCCTGATGATGGGTCGGCTGCGGCGCACCGAGGCCTCGTTGCTCGTCACCACGTCGATCTCCCCCGGCACGCTCAGCTTCGGCTGACCTCGATTTAGCTGGCCGATTCGTCGCTTATGCGTGGCGGCCGAACCGCCGATACACGCAGACATGGTCGCGCAGCAGGTCACGGCGAGCTACCAGATGTTCCGGTACTACCGCTTTCAGATCTTGGGCATGTTTGCCCTGTTCGCCGTCATCGGCGTTGTTCTGGTGGCAGCGGCCGCTGGCGGCGCCATAAGTCTGCATCCGCTCTGGTTCGTGGTTTCCTGGCTCGTCGGAGTCGTGGTGCTTGGCTACTTTGCCCTCCTCCGCTTCTGCTACCGGCTCGAGCTCGCCGATGGGGTCGTGCATTGGTACGCGCCGCTGCGCTCCGGGTGGGTGAGCGTCGCCGAGGTTCGCGGGGCGCGGCCTCTGTTCAATCACTCCAGCCGGTGGTCGAGTTTCGTCGAGGTGATCGACCTGGCAGACCACCGCCCGCTGCTGGTATTGGTCTTCAACCGGCTAGGGAGGCAGCGGTATGGGCAGTCCTACGACCCGTACGAGTACGCCAACCGCGACGACGTCGCCTGGTTTCTCTACCAGTTGGAAAAGCTCACGCCTGACGCCCCGATGCGCATGGAATAGCGCTGCGGCATATGGACATTCAGCTCTCGGGCTGCTCGCCTTGGCGGTAGAGCCCGTACGTGACGGCGTCCTCGAGCGCCTGCCATGACGCGGCGATGATGTTCTCGTCGACGCCGATGGTGTCCCACGTCGAGGTGCCGTCGGACGTCTCCACGAGCACCCGCGTCACGGCGCCGGTGCCGTGTGCGCCCTCGATGATGCGCACCTTGTAGTCGACGAGTTCCATGTCGGCCAGGCCCGGATAGGTCTTCTCCAGCGCCGTGCGTAGCGCCCGGTCGAGCGCATTGACGGGACCGTTTCCTTCGCCCGTGGCGACGATCCGCTCCCCGCGCGACCAGAGCTTGACCGTCGCTTCGCTGACGACCTCACCCCGACGCTGCTCGACGATGACCCGCCACGATTCGAGCGAGAAGTAGCGCGCCTCCCCCGAGACCTCCGAGCGCAGCATCAGCTCGAACGACGCCTCGGCGGCCTCGAAGACGAAGCCGCGCGACTCCAGATCCTTGACGCGCTCGACGACCCGGCCGAGCGCCTCACGTTCGTTGGACAGGTCGAGGCCGAGCTCGCGGCCCTTCAACTCGACGGTCGCCCGCCCGGCCAGCTCCGAGACGAGCATCCTCATGTCGTTGCCGACGGAAGCCGGATCCATGTGCTGGTACAGGTCGGGATCAACCTTGATAGCCGACGCGTGCAGACCCGCCTTGTGGGCGAAGGCCGACATCCCGACGTAGGCCCGCTTCGGGTCGGGCGTGGTGTTGGCGACCTCGTTGATGGCGTGAGCGACCCGGACGACCTCGCGCAGCCGTCCGCTCGGGAGCACCTGGCGGCGCATCTTCGTTTCCAGGCCGGCGACGACGCTGAACAGGTCAGCGTTGCCGCACCGCTCGCCGTAACCGTTGGCGGTGCCCTGCACGTGAGTGACACCCGCCTCCACCGCAGCGAGCGTGTTGGCGACCGCACAGGCAGTGTCGTTATGGCAATGGATGCCGAGCCGAGCGCCACTCGCGGAGAAGACCTGGCCCACCGCGTCGACCAGCGGGCTCGGGAGCATGCCGCCGTTGGTGTCGCAGAGCACGACCACTTCGGCGCCGGCCTCAGCGGCGGCGCGCACGACCTCGAGTGCGTAGGCGGGCTCAGCGGCGTATCCGTCGAAGAAGTGCTCGGCGTCGAGGAAGACCCGCCGGCCTTCACCGACGAGGTGAGAGACGGTGTCGCGGATCATCGCCAGGTTCTCCGCGCCGGTGGTGCGTAGCGCCCGCTCGACATGGCGCAGATCGCTCTTCGCGACGAGGCAGACCACCGGGGTCTCCGCCTCGCGCAGCGCCGCCACCTGCGGATCGTCAGCCGCAATTGCCCCAGCCTTGCGGGTCGCCCCGAACGCCGCGAGCGTCGCGGTACGCAGCGAGAGCTCGGTCTTGGCGCGGGCGAAGAACTCGGCGTCCTTCGGGTTCGAACCCGGCCATCCGCCTTCGATGAAGCCGACGCCCAGATCATCGAGGTGGCGGGCGACCGTCAGCTTGTCAGCAACGGAAAGCGACAGCCCCTCTTGCTGCGTGCCATCGCGCAAGGTGGTGTCGTAGACGTGGAAGGCTTCAGGGTCATACGGCAGGCGCAGGGAGTCGGTGACGGACACCTCGCCATGGTTTCACGGCTGAGGCTTTGGCGACGGCCGCCTATTCGCCGGCGAATCGACCCAGCCGGTCGGCGTCCTGAATGGTGATCGTGCTTCCCTCGCCGAGGATCCAGCCGCGCTTCTCGAAGTCGCGCAGCGCCTGGTTCACCGACTGGCGCGAACCGCCGAGCATGGCGGCGATCTCGGTCTGGTTCAGGCCCAGCTCGATCACCTGATGCTTGGTCTGACGCATCCGGTAGAGAAGCAGCTTCGCGACCCGCCGTGGCAGGTCGAGGAAGACGAGGTCAGCGTTCTGCCCGGTGAGGCGCCGGACGTGAGCGCCGAGCGCGCGCAGCAGCTTCTGAGCGACCACCGGGCGCTCGCGGATCATCTCCTCGACCACGGCGCGGTCGACCACCATGACGACCGTCTCGTCGAGCGCCTCGACCGTCGCCGATCGCGGCCCCGCATCGGCCAGGGCGAGCTCACCGATGGTGTCGCCGACCTCGGCAATGTTCACCACGTGCTCGCGGCCGTCGTCGGCAATGACCAGCACCTTCAGCCGGCCCTCGGCGACGATGACGACGGCGTCGGCCGGATCCCCTTCGGTGAACAGGACCTGCCCGCGGCGGTAGCGCCGCAGCCGGGAGCGGCGGGCGAGACGGACCAGGTCTTCCTCATCGAGCGTGCCGAGGAGCGAGGATCGGCGCAGCAGCGCGATCGGGTCGGCGCGGGAGCCCTCAGCGGGTGGAGGGCTCGCCGAGCTCACGCGCTGGCGTGGGCAGGCTGTTGTGCCCAGCAACGCACGACATCGCGCATCGACAGGACTCCCACCACGGCACCATCCTGGCACACAACGAGATGCCGGAATCCGCCGCGCAGCATCGCCGTCGCGGCCGCGTCGAGCGACCACCCCGGATCCGCCACCACTGCGTTCTGCGTGAGGTGCTCAC
Organism: Frankiaceae bacterium; assembly: GCA_036267695.1. Classification (GTDB taxonomy): domain Bacteria; phylum Actinomycetota; class Actinomycetes; order Frankiales; family Frankiaceae; genus DATAZK01. The sequence continues at coordinate 5,743 of DATAVO010000142.1, read as the reverse complement.
CGGCGACTTCCGCGTCGAGATCCAGGCCCGCAGCGACGCTTTCGAGGATGTCGCGTTCAGTCAGGATCGACGGCCCCTGCCCGTCGTCGTCGTGCACGACCGCGGCCCCGACGCGCTGCTCCGACATCCGCTTGGCGGCGTGGCGGAGCGAGTGGCTCGGGCCAATGGTCAGGACGACCGATGACATCGCATCTGACACGTGCATCCGGGACCTCCGCAGTGGGTGGCGGATCTCAGGCTCGCACGGTAGATCGGACTTTGTGCATTTGTGAAGAGCCTGGCTGCAAGGTTCCCACTATTTGGACGACTTACTCCCTCACGTACTCGTTCCACGTCTTGTACCGGTCGAGCTCGCCGCGGACCGCGCCGCGGAAGAGCTCGAGCAGCTGGTTGGTGATGGGGCCTGGCTTGCCGGTGCCGATCGGGCGGTCGTCCACCTCGACGAGCGGCACCATCTCCGCGGCGGTGCCGGTGAAGAACGCCTCGTCGGCGAGGTAGAGATTCGAACGCACGAGCGGCTGCTCGATGACCTCGTAGCCCTCGTCACGGGCGATGGTGATGACCGCGTCGCGGGTGAGGCCGGCGAGCACGCCGTCGACGATCGGCGGGGTGATCAGACGCTTGCCGTAGACGACGAAGATGTTCTCCCCGGTGCCTTCGGCGATCTTGCCGTCAGGGGTCAGCAGGATGGCCTCGTCGTAGCCGGCCTTGAGCGCGGCGACCTTGGCGAGTGAAGAGTTGATGTACTGGCCGGTGCCCTTGCCCTCCGGCGGGATGACGTTGGGGCCGATGCGCTGCCACGACGAGACCGCGGCGCGCACGCCGCGAGCGGCCGCTTCGTCGCCGAGGTACGCGCCCCACGGCCACACGGCGATGCTGGCTTTGGTCGGGCTCGGCAGCGGGTTGAGCCCCATCTCGCCGTACCCGAGGTAGAAGAGCGGGCGGATGTAGCACGACTCGATCTCGTTGATCCGCACGGTTTCCTTGGTGGCGGCGACCATCTGGGCCACCGTCCACTCCGGCTCCATGAAGTAGATCTTCGCGCTACGGAAGAGCCGCTCGATGTGCTCGGTGAGGCGGAAGACGGCCGGGCCGCGATCGGTCGCGTAAGCCCGGATGCCCTCGAAAACGCCCCAGCCGTAGTGCAGGGTCGGGTTGAGGATGTGGATGGTGGCGTCGTCCCAATCGACGAACTCGCCGTCCATCCAGATCTTTTTCGTCGGGGTGATCGGCACGAGGCCTCCTTGTACCGCAGTGGATATGCCACGGTACCGCCCAGTAGCTAACCCGCTGCCGCCGCGGCGAGCTTCTCGCCGATCTCGCGCGTGCTACGCGGGTCGGTGCCACGGCTGGCGACGTCGGCCGCGACGGCGGCCTCGACACGCTGCGCCTGCTCGGTGAAGCCGAGGTGCTCGAGGAGCATGCCGACGGAAAGGACCGTGGCCGTCGGGTCGGCGATGCCCTGCCCGGCGATGTCGGGGGCGGAACCGTGCACGGGCTCGAACATGCTCGGGTGGGCCCGGGAGACGTCGAGATTTCCGCTCGCGGCGAGGCCGATGCCGCCCGCAATTGCGGCGCCGAGGTCGGTCAGGATGTCGCCGAAGAGGTTGTCGGTGACGATCACGTCATAGCGCTCGGGCGAGCTCACGAAGTAGATCGTCGCGGCGTCGACGTGGTTGTAATCGACTGCCACGTCAGGGAATTCGGGGGCGACCTCGTTGACCGTCCGCAGCCAGAGGCTTCCGGAGTTCACGAGGACGTTGTTCTTGTGGACGAGCGTGAGCTTCTTTCGCCGGCCCTGGGCCCGGGAGAACGCGTCTCGCACGACCCGCTCGACACCGAAGCGGGTGTTGACGCTCTCCTCGGTGGCGATCTCGTGCGGGGTGTTCACGCGCAAGGCGCCGCCGGCACCCGCGTACGGGCCTTCGGTGCCCTCGCGCACGACGACGAAGTCGATCGACGGGTCTCCGGCGAGCGGGGTCGCTGCACCCGGGAAGAGCCGCACCGGCCGCAGGTTCACGTGGTGGTCGAGGGCGAAGCGCAGCCGCAGCAGGAGCCCGCGCTCGAGCACGCCGCTCGGCACGCTCGGATCGCCGACGGCGCCGAGCAGGATCGCGTCAGCCTCGCCGAGCTCGGCCAGCACGCTGTCGGGCAGCGTCTCGCCGGTGCGGTGCCAGCGCGCCGCGCCGAGGTCGTACTCGACGGCGTCAATCTTCTCGCCGGTGCTGGAAAGCACGGACTCGAGTACCCGCAGCCCTTCCGCCACGACCTCCGGGCCGATGCCGTCGCCTGCGATGACCGCGAGTTTCATGGCCGGAACGTTACCGAAGCCCCTCATGAGCGATTGCGCTGGCGAGGCAACCGAACCGTCGACTGTGAGACTCCTATGGGTATGCGGGAAGGCGATCGCGCGGAAGCGTTCCGCACGTTCGTCGTTTCTCGGGGTCCGCACCTGCGGCGCGCTGCGCACTTGCTGGTGGAAGGAGCGGCGGAGGCCGACGAGCTCGTCCAGGCCACTTTGGTCAAGATCTATCTGGCCTGGGACAAGGTAAGTGCTGCGGACGAGCCGGCGGCTTACGCCAAGAAGATCCTCTACACGACCGCGAGCAGGCAGCGCTGGCGTAACCGGCGGGCCAGAACAGCCGTCGTTCCCGAGCCGGTGCAGCAGGCCACTGAGCACCAGTTCGAGGCGCGAGATGAACTGCGGCGGGCGCTACTCACCTTGCCCGCGCGTCAGCGAGCGATCGTCGCCCTGCGCTTCTACGAAGACCTCAGCGTCGCCGATACCGCCGTACTCATGGGGTGCAGCGAAGGCACGGTGAAAAGCCAGACCTCCAAGGCGCTCGCGAAGCTGCGCGTCTCACCACTGATTGCACCCGAGGGACCACTGAACGAGGTACGCCCGTGAATACGACCGAGCTCTCCCGTCACCTTCACGACTTCGCTGACACGACGCCTGCCGGTCACATTGACGCCGATGCTGTGATGAACAGGGCCCACAAGGTCCGCCGTCGCCGGCTGGTCACGCTCGCAACGGCGACGGTCGCGGTAGTCATTGCCGCTGTAACGGCGGGCTTACTGGCCACCGCTGGTCCTGGCGGGAACATCGCCACGATCGCACCTGAGCCCATTCCACGATCGAGCGTGACGACCGCACCTGCCGCGCCCTCACCGACGACGTCGATCAGTCCTTCGAGCCCGCCATCGGCCCCGACATCATCAACGCCGGCCGTCACCTTGCCGCCGGGATGGGCGCCGGCGCCGGCGCCGCCCGTTCAGGCAGATCTCGCCCGTGCGCGAGTGGGCGGAGTCATTGTCTATTGGGGCGCCGAAAACGGTCAGGACGCCGCAAACGGTTACCTCAACGGCGGTGCGGTCTTCCACGTCGCCGAGCGACGGTGGTCGACAACCCCGAGCAGCCCGATCGCGGGACGCTTCGGCGCCGCCGCGGCGGGCAGCGACTCGCTCTTCTTCGTCTGGGGCGGCGCGCGAACCCCCGATTCCACAGCGCTTTTCGATGGCGCGACGTACGACGTCACGACCGGTAGCTGGCGGCGGTTGCCGCCGGCTCCGTACCTGACGGCACGGCCGCTCGGTGCGGCGTGGACGGGCACCGAGTTCGTGGTCATCACCCCAGGCGGCTGTGCGGCCTACAACCCGACGACCAACACCTGGCGTAGCTTGCCAAACCTTCCGGGCTCGCCCACCGCGGGAACCGTCGTACAGGTCGGGGATCGCACGTACGTGGTCGGCGCGTCCAGCGCCTACCTCGCCCGCGGCGCCAGCGCCTGGACCCCGATTCCGTCGCTGCAGAACGCGGTCGTTGCGACACTGACCGCGGCCACCGACGGCGACACGCTCTTTGCGGCTGCACTGACCGAGGCACGAAGCGGGCCCGTATCTGTGCCGCCGATCGTCGACCGCTTCGATCCCGCTACCGCAACATGGATTGGGCTTCCCACCTCGCCGGTTCAGGAAGCAAGCTGCGCAGTGCCGCTAGCGGTCACCGCCAACAAACTCTTCCTGGCCTGCTCCAACTCAGCCATCTTCGACCGGCAGACCGCAACCTGGCGTGACTACGGTCCCGCCGCGTCATGGGGCGGAGGGCCCGGGTCTGTCGGAGGGAGCGACCCGGTCACAGTCGGCGGTGAGATCGTCTTCGCCGGCGCCCCCACCCTCATCTACACCGGCCCGTGATCAACGCACCCATGATCTTGTTCTGAGCCGGATGATCATGCTCATTCCTTGATCATGGGTGCGTTGATGTTGTTAGGGGCGGTTGACGGCGCTCACGACGGCGTAGAGCGACGAGGTGAGAATGTTCGAGTCGACGCCGACGCCCCACAGGACGCGACCGTCACGAGCCGCCTCGACGTAGGCGGCGGCGCGGGCATCTTCGCCGGCACCGATGGCGTGCTCGGCGTAGTCGAGCACCCGGACGTCGATCCCGACGGTGCCCAGCGCGTGGACGAAGGTCGCGATCGGACCGTTGCCCTCGCCCTGGATGACCTGCTCGGCGCCATCGAGCTCGACGACGAACGTCGACGCCCCGAGGTCGTAGGAAAGCAGCCGCAGCCGGGCTGGTGATCCGCCGCTCTGCGCGCCGAAGTACTCGTTCTGGAAGATGTTCCAGATCTCCTCGGAGCTCACCTCGCCGCCCTCGGCGTCGGTGTGGCGCTGCACGACGCCGCTGAATTCGATCTGCAGCCGGCGCGGCATGTCGAGCCCGTGGTCGGCCTTCAGCAGATACGCGACCCCGCCCTTGCCCGACTGGCTGTTGACGCGGATGACCGCCTCATAGGTACGGCCGACGTCGAACGGATCGATGGGCAGATACGGCACCTGCCAGATTTCGGAGCCGGGAACGCCGGCCGCCTGATCGCGCTCGAGCGCCTCGAGGCCCTTCTTGATGGCGTCCTGGTGTGACCCGGAGAACGCCGTGTAGACCAGTTCGCCGCCGTAGGGGTGACGCGGGTGGACGGGCAGCTGGTTGCAGTGCTCGACCTCGCGGCGGATCTCATCGATGTCGGAGAAGTCGATCATCGGGTCGATGCCCTGGCTGAACAGGTTCAGCCCGAGGGTCACGAGGCAGACGTTGCCGGTGCGCTCGCCGTTGCCGAACAGGCATCCCTCGACGCGATCGGCACCCGCCTGCACCCCGAGTTCCGCTGCGGCTACTGCGGTTCCGCGGTCGTTGTGGGGGTGCAGCGAGAGCACGACGGCGTCGCGACGGGTGAGTGCGCGATGCATCCATTCGATCTGGTCGGCGTAGACGTTAGGGGTCGCCATCTCCACGGTGGCCGGCAGATTCAGCACGACCGGGCGCTGGGCATCGGGCTGCCAGACGTCCATCACGGCCTCGCACACCTCGACGGCGTACTCGAGCTCGGTGCCGGTGAAGGACTCCGGGCTGTACTGCCAGCGCACGTCAGCCGCACCCATGTACTGCTCGGCGTACTTGGCGCACCACTCGGCGCCGCGTACGGCAATGTCCTTGATGCCATCGCGGTCGAGGCCGAAAACGACTCGCCGCTGCAGGGTCGACGTGGAGTTGTAGAGGTGCACCAGCGCCTGGCCGCGGAAGCCGGCGAGCGACTCCGTCGTGCGCTCGATGAGCTCCTCGCGAGCCTGGGTGAGCACCTGCACCGTCACGTCATCGGGGACGAGGTCTTCCTCGACGAGCGAGCGGATGAAGTCGAAATCGGTCTGGCTCGCGGCCGGGAAGCCGATCTCGATCTCCTTG